>NZ_JANAVL010000002.1:0-548775 GCF_024213455.1 Domibacillus sp. A3M-37
GGAGGGGTAGCGAAGTGGCTAAACGCGGCGGACTGTAAATCCGCTCCTTCGGGTTCGGCAGTTCGAATCTGCCCCCCTCCACCATTTATAGGGGCATAGTTTAAAGGTAGAACTGAGGTCTCCAAAACCTCCGGTGTGGGTTCGATTCCTACTGCCCCTGCCAATCGAATAATTTTATGATGGCGGTCGTGGCGAAGGGGTTAACGCATCGGATTGTGACTCCGACATTCGGGGGTTCAATTCCCCTCGATCGCCCCATCTTTACAAAATTGGGCTATAGCCAAGCGGTAAGGCAACGGACTTTGACTCCGTCACGCGAAGGTTCGAATCCTTCTAGCCCAGCCATTTTGCGGAAGTAGTTCAGTGGTAGAACATCACCTTGCCAAGGTGGGGGTCGCGGGTTCGAATCCCGTCTTCCGCTCCATATTCAATTAAGGCGGCATAGCCAAGCGGTAAGGCCAAGGTCTGCAAAACCTTTACCACCGGTTCGATTCCGGTTGCCGCCTCCATTATTTTTTGCCGGCGTGGCGGAATTGGCAGACGCGCTGGACTCAAAATCCAGTTCCTTCACGGGAGTGCCGGTTCGACCCCGGCCGCCGGTATCCAGTTTCTCAATAGAGGAAAACCCTTCAACATTTTGTTGAAGGGTTTTTTTATTTTACTATTTGCTGGCCTTCTTACTGAAAATAATGAAAATTATAGATAAATAGTATTGAATATAAAAGATATCGTTTAGCAAGTCTTATTTTTGGTAATAGCCTTATTAACCATTATTATTGGAGGGATATTTATGAAAACATCTACAATGGGTATTATAGTTGGATCTTCGGCTTTAGCGTCTGCAGGTGCAGTAAAAGTATCAAAAGGGTATCAACGTAGAAAATTAATGCTCGAAAGACAAAATCGAGAGTTTAGCGCAATGCAGGAAATGAAAAAAGGAATAAAAAATGGAGTGAAAACAGGAACTGAAAAAACAACGGACTTCATTAGAAGTGGAATTGAAACAGAAGAAGAGATAATAAAAAGCGGAATTAATAAAACAATCGAAGGGGTAAAAACCGGGATTGAAACGCAGCAAAAAATGATGGAAAAGGAAAAAGAAATGCTGGATAAAATGAATTCGACCATTCAAGAAAAAGAAATGACAATGGGTGTAGTAGTCGGTTCCACAGCGTTACTTACAACTGGAATTGTTTTAGCTTTGAATGCTTATCAACAAAAGCAGGAAACGGGCAATAACCAGCAAACAGCTTCTACAACGATGCAAAAAGTAGAAAGCGGAATTAAAGCTGGAACTCATAAAGTAGTGGAAGGCATTAAAAGCGGAATTGGCTCTAAGCTGAAAGTGACGGGTGAGAAAAAACAAGAATCAAATGATTCAAATGAGATGATCGTGAGCAAAACGGTGGGAAATAAGGAATTTATTGCTGATGAATCAACAGAATTAAAAAAGGATAATATTGAAAGTGTTGATGCTAAAAGAGAAGAAGCATATAAAGGGCTAACTGCATTAGATGCTCAGTATAGAGATGACTGGCAGGCAAATGGCTTTCCTCAAACAAGAGTAGAATTAGAGGAATTAGAGGCTGGGGAGCAAAAAGAGAAAACAAATATTCCAGTTTCACAAATGAAAGAAAAGTTGGAAAGAAATAATGCCGAATAAAAGCAGTCATGCAAACCAAAAAAGCTCACTTATTAGGTGAGCTTTTTATTTTAACAATTTTTTCTATGATTAAAACCTAGTTCTTTTAATGCTTGTTTCAAGCTTGCATGTGTTTTGATCTCGTTGAAGTTTAAACCCAGGCTGACAATGGTCTGTGCAATTTCAGGACGTATTCCAGTTAGGATGGTCTGTGTGCCAATTAGTTTTAAAGCCTTTACGATTTGGAAAATTTGATTGGCGACCATTGTATCAATAATAAGGACACCTGAAATATCTAAGATAAAATGAGAGATCTTTAGCCGGGCACCTTCTCTTAATGCTGTTTCCATTATTAACTGCGCCCGATGCGTATCTATTGCTCCTACAAGAGGGATGACAGCTATTCCTGTCGCTATTGGAACTACAGGAACAGATAACTCTTCAAGTGCCGTGTAGGCAATCGCCATTAACCTTTTACTATTATTTTCATAGGCCTCACCAAAAATACGGCTCACTTTATCAAATAAGGGATCGATTATTTTTGATACATCCAGCATGGTTTTAGCAGCGAATTTTCTTTGCTCCAGCTCTTCGGTAAAAACATTCCAAATAACGGTGCGATAATTAGATATCGCTATTAAAGAATCGCTTAATGAAATGTTGTAATAGATTGCTTTGTTGGCAACCTTTTCACCCCAGGCATTAACTTTCTCAACGGTTTCTTCAAAATTCATGTACAATGCTTCTCCAAAGTACCGCAGTAGTTCAGCCCTGTATGCCGTAAATTCAGATGCCGGAAACCCAGAGCTTTCGAGTCGATGCTTATAGTCATTGTCTTGAATATCATCTACTTCTTTTGCGAGTTCAAACTCATTTTGAACGATTTTTTTTCCTATATAACGCAGTTCATCTCTCATTCACTATGCCTACTCCCTCATAAAAATCCCTTTAGACATAGTATATAATTCTTTATTGCCAAAAAGAATTATATTTTACGGGAAGGAGTGTTTCTTTTGACAGATCAGCATGTTTCTGAACATAAGGATGGGAGCTGGCGAGTGAAAGGAGCGGGTCATTCCAGAGCTTCTTCAAAACATAGCATTCAAAGCGAGGCGACTGCCGCTGCCGTAGAGACAGCAAAAAAACAAGGCAGTGAAGTGGTGGTTCATGGCCGTGACAGAAAAATCAGGGCTAAAGACAGGTATGGAAATGACTTTTATCTGCCAAAAGAAAAATAGCTGTCTAAAAAACAGTGCATGATCACTATTTGTTGCACTGCTTTTTTGTGGACTTTTGATTGTCATGATACGATAAAAGAAATATGGTTAAAAAGGAGTTTATTTTATGAAAATCGCTTTTATTTCTGATGTTCATGGCAATGCTGTTGCTCTTGAAGCGGTATTAAAAGATATTGAAACAAAACGCATTGACAAGATTTATGTGCTTGGCGATCTTTGCTACCGCGGACCGGAGCCAAAACGATCATTGGAACTTATACAGGCACTAAAAACAGACGTTATTAAAGGAAATGCAGATGAATGGGTGTTAAGAGGAGTTCAAGAAGGAGAGGTTCCGAATCAGGCACTTGAAATGATGAATAAGGAAAGAGAATGGACTGTTTCCCAATTAACCAAGACTGACCTTGATTATTTGGCTCAATTGCCAACCGATCTTCGTTTTGATGCATCTGGCTTGGCAATTAACGTTTTTCACGCAACACCTGATAGTTTGTTTGAGGTTGTTCTTCCAAGTGAGTCGGATGAAGTCATTAAAACAAAATTAATGTCATCTACTGATTCTGAAATGTATGTGTATGCACACATACATAAACCATATATCCGCTACATCAATGGCAAAATGGTTATCAATACTGGCAGTGTAGGGCTTCCGTTTGACGGAGTGAAAAAATCTTCTTATGCAATTGTTGACATTGAAGGAAATCGTGTCAGCACATCTATTGAACGCGTTGAATACAATTGTGAAAAAGTAATCAATCAATATCAAGACCTCAATTATCCGAATGCTGAAATGATGTGTAATGTTATTCGAAAAGGCAGTATAATGTAATAGTATAAGCACGCATAAAAACACCTCCTTGGTCGAATATTAGCAGCAAGCTAGTATTGAACGAGGAGGTGTTTTTTCTTTGTTTCATTTAGGGAGGCTGAATATTATGAATGGGTTGATTCACCACCGTCAACATGCAGTACCTGACCAGTAACAAAGCGTGAATCGTCAGAAGCAAGATAAACATAAGTCGGCGCAAGTTCAAATGGATGGGCTACACGCTGCATTGGATTAAAAGCCCCATATACAGCTACTTGATCGGAAGAAAAACTTGCTGCAATGAGCGGAGTCCAGATACGTCCAGGGGCCACAGCATTTACCCGGATGCCTTGGTCAACAACATTCTTGGCCAAGGCACGTGTAAAACCAACGTTGGCCCCTTTGGTGGCAGTATAATCAATCATTTGTTTCTCACCCACATAAGTTACAACAGAAGATGTATTGATAATAGAACTTCCAGGTTTTAAATAAGGAAGGGCGGCTCTTGTTGTATAAAAATGAGAATAAATATTTACTTTAAATGTATTATCGAATTGTTCATCTGTTATATCTAACAAGCTTAATTGCTGAAACTGGATCCCGACATGATTACAGAGAATATCGAGGCAGCCAAATGTTTCGATCGTTTTTTCAACAATTGAAATACACTGCTGTTTATCCTTTAAATCACCGGGCAGAAGCAGACAGCATTGCCCGAGCTCTTCAATTCTCCGCTTTGTCCGGTTGGCATCCTCATGTTCATTCAGATAAGCAATGGCAACGTTAGCGCCTTCTTTTGCAAAAGCGATGGCTACGGCAGCCCCAATACCGCTGTCACCGCCTGTAATAAGTGCAACCTTCCCTGCCAGCTTTCCACTGCCACAGTAATTCGGGTTTTCAATGATAGGCAGGGGAACCATCAGTCCTTCAACGCCAGGATGAGAGAGCTGGCGCTGTTCCGGCATATTCATTGGAATTTCTTCATAGCGTGTTATTTTTCCGTAGTTAGGGTACATGGGGTACGGATACGTTATTTTGCTTGCTTCAAACATTTCCTGCATCTTCCGGATTTGTTCTAAATTGTCCCTCTGTTGATTTTCCTTCATGGGAAACCTCCTGCAGAATTTACTTTTCTATGTACTGTATGTTGGATTGAAAAATAAGGTGTATTCTTTCAAAAATGCATGATGGAATGGACTTGCTCCATTCTGTGAGATATGAATAAGATAAAAAGAAAAAGATAAAAGGAGGCTGTTAAATGTACTATGAATTTAATAAGGAAGTAAAGCTTTTGCTGCAAAACGAATCAAACCAAAAAGTGAGAATGGTGTACATGTCCGATTCCTGGCTAATGCCCAAAATAGGACCGAGACCGCCTTATTATACCAACCCGCGTTATGTAAGAAATTATCCAATTATTTGATCATATGTTTTTTTATTCGGTGAGTAACGTTTTTGATTTTAATGTAAGAACTCTTCTCATTTCATTTGTATCTTTTTATTCTAAACCGATATAAATCAACAAGAAAATTAACAACTGTTTAGTATTTTAAGAAAAAAATGACTTTACACAATGTTCTGTCTATGTTACTGTTTAAACAGTTTCATATATATCTGCTGGGGGTGTCCGTTAGCCGGACTGAGAGAAGAGCGCGCAAAGGCTCTTTAACCCTTCGAACCTGATCTGGCCAGTACCAGCGTAGGGAAGTAGGGGCACAGCTTTTAAGCTGTTGATTACACTATTTCACGGGTTCTTTTATTTATTAAAAGAACCCGTTTTTATTTTTTTCCAGTGTATGGTCTCCAGATCGGTTCAGCAGGCATAAGGAGGAAAAAAGATGAATCGACTGGAAAGTGAAAAAATTGATCTGCAGGCACAATTTCCGGCAAGCGAGAAGGTATATGTAGAGGGAAAACGTACAGATGTACGTGTTCCATTCCGGAAAATCGAATTGAGTGATACAATGACAGACGCGGGAGCTGTTCAAAACGAGCCAATTACTGTGTATGATACAAGCGGTCCGTATACTGAGCCGGGTTTTGTTGCGGATGTACATAAAGGGCTGCCACGGACGAGAGAACGCTGGGTAGAAGAACGAAATGATACAGAAGTGTATACTGGCCGCGAAGTAAAGCCGGAAGATAATGGAGCGAAAGATACAGCAACGATGTTTAAAGCTGATTTTAATCATGTTCCAAGACGAGCTCTGCCAGGCAAAAACGTGACGCAAATGCATTATGCGAAAAACGGCATCATCACGCCGGAGATGGAATATATTTCTATTCGTGAAAATATGGATCCGGAAGTCGTCCGCGCAGAAGTAGCATCGGGACGGGCAATTATACCTGCCAATATTAATCATCCGGAAAATGAGCCAATGATCATTGGCAGCCATTTTCATGTGAAAGTAAATGCGAATATCGGTAACTCGGCTGTCAGCTCATCGATTGAGGAAGAAGTGGAAAAGATGACGTGGGCGACGCATTGGGGTGCGGATACAATCATGGATTTATCGACCGGGAAAAACATTCATGCAACGCGTGAGTTCATTATTCGCAATTCGCCGGTGCCGGTTGGGACGGTGCCGATTTATCAGGCGCTTGAAAAAGTAAAAGGCATTGCGGAAGATTTAACATGGGATGTGTATCGGGACACGCTCATTGAGCAGGCAGAGCAGGGAGTCGATTATTTCACAATTCATGCTGGTGTACTCCTTCGCTACATCCCGATGACGATTAAACGGACGACAGGTATTGTATCGCGCGGCGGTTCTATTTTAGCCCAATGGTGCCTCGCACACCATGAAGAAAACTTCCTTTATACACATTTTGAAGAAATTTGTGAAATATTAAAAGCATATGACATTTCGGTCTCGCTGGGGGATGGTCTTCGTCCGGGATCAATCGCCGATGCGAATGATGAAGCGCAGTTTGCGGAGCTTGCGACACTTGGTGAGCTGACGAAGATCGCCTGGAAACATGATGTGCAGGTGATGATTGAAGGACCGGGACATGTACCGCTTCATAAAATTAAAGAAAACATTGATAAAGAAATCGATATATGCCAAGGCGCACCATTTTATACGCTTGGACCGCTGACAACGGATATTGCCCCTGGCTATGACCATATTACGTCTGCCATTGGTGCTGCATTGATTGCGATGCATGGAACGGCGATGCTTTGTTATGTCACACCGAAAGAGCATCTCGGTCTGCCGGATAAAAATGATGTCCGGGAAGGCGTTATTGCGTATAAGATCGCTGCGCACGCAGCTGACTTGGCTAAGGGACATCCAGGCTCACAAAAGAGGGATGACGCATTATCAAAAGCGCGGTTTGAGTTCAGATGGCATGACCAGTTTAATTTATCGCTTGATCCAGATCGGGCACGTGAATATCATGACGAAACATTGCCGGCAGAAGGGGCGAAAACCGCTCATTTCTGCTCGATGTGCGGACCGAAGTTTTGCTCGATGCGCATTTCTCATGACTTACGCAAGCAGGCAGCCGAAGAAGGAATGAAAGAAAAGTCAAAAGAATTTACAGAAACCGGAAGTCGAATTTACAGCTGATCGACTCGACTTTATCCGTTTTATATGAAATAATAAGGAAAACAAACAGGCAGACGGGATTCCCGTTTGCCTGTTTTCTATGGAGTGGAGGAGAAGGCATGTACCGGCAGTTAAAGCAGGAACTGATTGACTACAGCAAAGACATTGGCATTGATAAAATCGGATTCGCTGCGGCCGATCCATTTCTTGAGTTAAAACAAAAGTTGATCCAGCAACAGGAGTTGGGCTATGCGTCTGGCTTTGAAGAAAAAGATATTGATAAGCGGACGAACCTCGCTCTCTTACTTGATCAGCCGCGTTCGATTATTGCGATCGCGCTTGCCTACCCTTCAAAACTTGAAGAGGCGCCGAAAGGAAAAAAAGGCGAGCGGCGCGGCTTGTTTTGCCGTGCTTCGTGGGGAGAAGATTATCACACCATTTTGCGAAAAAAGCTGCAGTTGCTGGAACAGTTTTTACAGGAAAAGCTGCCAGATGTTCAATTTAAATCAATGGTGGACACAGGAGAGCTGTCGGATCGCGCCGTCGCTGAACGGGCAGGAATTGGCTGGAGTGCAAAAAACTGCGCTATTATTACGCCTGAATTCGGCTCATACGTGTACTTGGGGGAAATGCTGACTAACGTTCCATTTGAGCCGGATACGCCAATGGAAAGCCAGTGCGGAACATGTACAAAATGTATTGACGCATGTCCGACAAGTGCGCTTGTTCAAGGCGGCCAGCTAAATTCACAACGCTGCATTGCTTATTTAACGCAGACGAAAGATTTTTTACCGGAGCCGTTCCGTAAACATCTTGGAAACCGATTATATGGATGTGATACATGCCAGACAGTCTGCCCAGAAAATAAAGGAAAACACACACTGCGGCATGAAGAAATGATTCCGGAGAATGAGCAGGTAAAACCATTGCTTGAGCCGCTGCTGTCGATGAGCAATAAAGAATTTAAAGAACGATTCGGCCGGATGTCAGGTTCTTGGCGGGGCAAAAAGCCGATTCAGCGAAACGCGATCATTGCATTGGCACACTTTAAAGAAGCATCTTCTCTGCCAATTCTTGCGGATGTCCTGCGTGAAGACCCGCGTCCGGTTATAAGAGGAACCGCGGCGTATGCAATCGGTCAAATCGGCGGTGGGCAAGCGGAATCGCAATTAAATGAAGCACTGCTGAAGGAAAAAGAAGAAGCAGTGATTGAAGAGGTGAAAAAAGCACTGAAGTCGCTTCGTTCCGTGCTATAATGATGTTTTGAAAAGGAGTGAAAGTTTGTGGCTGTTCATGTAGTGTTATACCAGCCGGAAATTCCGGCAAACACAGGAAATATCGCGCGAACATGCGCGGCGACGGGTGTTCCGCTTCATTTAATCCGGCCGCTCGGATTTTCAACAGATGATAAAATGCTCAAACGTGCGGGACTTGATTATTGGGAGTTCGTCGATATTACGTATTACGATTCACTTGATGATTTTTTTGAGAAAAACAATGGCAACATGTATTATTTATCAAAGTTCGGTACGCAGGATCATGCGAAATTTGATTACAGTGATACAGAACAGGATCATTATTTTATGTTTGGAAAAGAAACGACGGGATTGCCGAAAGAGTTAATTCAGGCTAATATTGACCGCTGCCTGCGCATTCCAATGAACGATCATGTCCGGTCGCTTAATTTATCCAATACAGCGGCTATTCTTGTATACGAAGCACTTCGCCAGCAAGGTTTTCCTGGGCTTCATTAAAAAAGCTGTACCGAAATTTTTCGGTACAGCTTTTTTATATTCATCACTTTGTGCCTGGTTTGTCATCGTAGCCTGCTGCGAAAATCGCTGTTAAAAAAGCGACACAGACAAAAAGAATGCCTAAAAGTCTCATGAAAATAAGCTCCTTCCTTTAACGTGGACGTATCAATCTTCATTTATTATAACGGAAACGATATCGAATGTGAACGCTTCTTTTTCTCATAAATGTGTTCGTCCGCGCATAAAATCCGATAAATACGCCCATTAGAGTGCGGAGCGGAGGGAGCCATTTATGACGATACTCGATAAAATTCAAACATGCCGTGCCGAAGAAGACAAGCTGCGCTGGGAAGGAACATTCCGGGAGTATTTAGAGCTTGTGAAAGAGAAGCCGCACATTGCGATGCCAGCACATGCGCGTATATACAATATGATCCGCTCATTCGGCGTGACAGATGGCCATTATGACTTTTTCAGCCGCGAGCTTTTCGGCCTTGAAGAACCGATTAAACGACTTGTTGAAGAGTATTTTCATCCGGCTGCAAAAAAGCTGGACGTACGGAAACGGATTTTACTGCTGATGGGACCGGTCGGGGGTGGGAAATCAACGATTGTCTCGATGTTAAAGCGCGGACTTGAGCAGTATACACGAACAGACGCCGGTTCAGTTTACGCGATTAAAAACTGCCAAATGGCGGAAGATCCGCTTCATTTAATCCCTCGTGAACTGCGGGATGATTTTTTCGCAGAGTACGGCATTCGCATTGAAGGATCACTGTCGCCATTAAATGCGTACCGGATTGAGCATGAATTTGACGGTCGAATTGAAGACGTGCCAGTTGAACGCATTTTCTTCTCGGAAGACCGACGGAGAGGAATCGGTACGTTCAGCCCGTCTGATCCGAAATCTCAGGACATTGCCGATTTAACCGGCAGCATCGACTTTTCAACCATTGCGGAATTCGGTTCTGAGTCAGACCCGCGTGCCTACCGATTTGATGGTGAGCTGAATATTGCCAACCGCGGCTTGATGGAATTTCAGGAAATGCTGAAATGCGATGAGAAGTTTTTATGGCACCTTTTATCACTTACCCAGGAGGGGAATTTTAAAGCCGGCCGGTTTGCACTTATTTCAGCCGATGAAATGATTATTGCGCACACGAATGAAACAGAATACCGTTCATTTATTGCCGATAAAAAAAATGAAGCCCTTCATTCACGGATGATCGTCATGCCGGTTCCATACAACTTAAAAGTAACCGAAGAAGAAAAAATTTATGAAAAAATGATCCATGAAAGCGAGGCGGCGACGATTCATTTTGCGCCGCATACGTTTCGGACAGCTGCCATGTTCACCATTTTAACGCGCTTAAAAGAATCAAGCCGGGCAAATGTCGACCTCGTTATGAAAATGAAGCTTTATGACGGAGCAGTTGTAGAAGGGTTAACCAGTCTTGATGCTTCTGAACTGAAAAAAGAATTTCCAGATGAAGGAATGGACGGGATTGATCCGCGCTACGTGATGAACCGGATTTCTGCTGCCATCATTAAAAAAGGCACGAATTCGATTAATGCGCTTGATGTGCTTCGGGCATTAAAAGACGGACTGGATTCACATCCATCCATTTCAAAAGAAATGCGGACGAAATATTTGCAGTTTATTTCCGAAGCGCGGAAGCAATATGATGAAACAGCAAAAAAAGAAGTGCAAAAAGCGTTTGTATATGCATATGAAGAATCTGCTCGAGCGCTTATGGATAATTATTTAGACAACGTAGAAGCGTATTGCAATAAAATGAAATTAAATGATCCGCTGACGGGGGAAGAAATTAGCCCGGACGAGCGTCTCATGCGTTCAATTGAAGAACAAATCGGCGTATCCGAAAACGCCAAAAAAGCATTCCGTGAAGAAATGCTCATTCGGATTTCCGCTTATGCTAGAAAAGGGAGAAAATTCGATTACCGAGAGCATGACCGGCTGCGGGATGCTATTCAAAAAAAGCTGTTTTCCGATTTAAAAGATGTCGTGAAAATTACAACGTCGTCTGTTACACCGGATGAACAGCAGATGAAAAAAATGAATGAAGTAATGGCCCGGCTTATCGACGAGTGCGGCTATAACTCAGTTTCTGCCAATGAACTGCTCCGTTATGTCGGTGGACTTTTAAATCGATAAATAAGGAAAGTGTAAGGCACCTGCTTATTGGCGACCAGCATAAGATGAGCACTGGCGGAGGCGGCTTTTGCCTCCTTCAGCAGGGCTTGGCTTATGACTCAAGCCGATGGTTTCTGGAACTGGACAACACTTCTTATCATTTAGAAAAACCCGGTTGCAGGCAGCCGGGTTATTGCTTTCCATCCGTTGATTTATCATATTGTACAGGGTCAGGCTGACGATCGTGCTGCTCTAGTTCTTCGTTTGTTCGCTGGCGTTCCATTTGGCGGCCAAGGATTTCCATGTCTTCAAAGCTAGTGACCATAGAATTGACAGGCTCTACTTCGCGCTTTTTGAAATTCATGATTAGTCACCTCTCGTTCGTTTCTTAATAGTATACCCTGTCTTAGCAAAATCAAACTGGGGGAGGAAAGGGAATGAAGCCGTTTTATCATTTATCTGAAGAAGACTGGTCGCTGCACCGGAAAGGGTTTGATGACCAGGAGCGGCATCGCCAAAAAGTAAAAGAAGCGATCAAAAAAAATTTGGCGGATATGGTGACGGAAGAACAAATTATTATGTCGGATGGGAAGCGGACTGTAAAGCTGCCGATCCGATCGTTGCAAGAGTATAAAATCCGATACTCGGATGAAAAGTCGGCACATACGGGGCAAGGAAAAGGAGAAGTTGGTGACGCAATCGCTCGTGCCGGTGATGATAAAAGTACAGCAGGACAGGGCAAAAAAGCCGGCAATCAGCGCGGAGAAGACTTTTATGAAGCGGAAGTGAGCATGGCAGAAATTGAAGACGCACTTTTTTCTGATCTGTCGCTTCCGAATTTAGCAGAAAAAGAAAAAGCAGAATCCATCATAACTGATTGGAAGATTAACGACATTCGCAAAACAGGAGTGACCGCACGCATCGATAAAAAGAAAACATTATTAGCAGCTTTTAAACGAAATTCACTCGGAGGAGAAACATCCTTTTTTCCTGTTCGTCCCGAAGACCGACGTTTTCGTGCCTTTACAGATGAAAAAACGCCACAGTCTAAAGCAGTTATTTTTGCCATGATGGATACGAGCGGCAGCATGGGACCGTTCGAGAAATATATTGCCCGCAGCTTTTTTTTCTGGATGACCCGGTTTTTACGAAAAAAATACGCGACTGTAGATATCGTTTTTATTGCGCATCACACAGAAGCATTACTCATGGAAGAAAATGATTTTTTTACAAAAGGAGAAAGCGGTGGGACCATTTGCTCTTCTGCTTATCGGCTTGTTCTGGAATTAATGGAAAAAAAATATTCGCCGAATCGTTATAATATTTATCCATTTCATTTTTCTGATGGGGATAATCTTGCGTCGGACAACCTGCAATGTGTGGCGCTTCTTGAAAAAGTACTGCCGCACTGCCGTATGTTCGGCTACGGGGAAGTAAACCAGTACAACCGGACGACACCGCTTATGTCCGCTTTTCGAAAAGTGGAAAATCCATTGTTTAAATCGTATGTGATCCGGAAGAGAGAAGATGTTTATCCGGCGCTGTCTTATTTTTTTCATCGGGATGAATAAACATGTTTTGTTCCTTTCTTTAGCGGGCAAACTGAGTAAAGAGTAAATAACGTATGAGAGGGGAACAAAACATGGCTAAGTTAGCCATATTTATTACAGCATGACCGGAACGAATTTAAAACTTGCGAACTGGGCGAAAGAAGCCGGTGAAGAAGCGGGAGCGGATGTAAAAGTATTAAAAATACCGGAAACAGCCCCGTCATCGGTGGTTGAAGGAAATCCTGCGTGGAAAGCTCATGTAGAAGAAGCAAAAAGCATCCCAGAGGTCACGCTTGATGATTTGGAATGGGCAGACGCGATCATTTTCAGCGTCCCATCACGGTTTGGAAATGTGCCTGGACAATTCAAGCAATTTATTGATACGACAGGCAGTCTTTGGGCAAAAGGGAAGTTAGCCAATAAAGCGGTCAGCGCCATGTCATCTGCCCAAAATCCGCACGGCGGGCAGGAACAGACGATTTTGCAGCTGTATACAACAATGTATCATTGGGGAGCGATCATTGCAGCGCCTGGTTACACCGATCCTGTTTTATTCGAAGCAGGAGGCAATCCATATGGCACGAGCGTAACGGTTGGAGAAAACGGCATGAAAGAAAACGTAGAAGCAGCTGTTAAGCACCAGGCAAAACGCACCGTATCGATTGCGAAAGCATTGTCTCATCTATAAAAGAGAAAAAATCCGCCCCGATGACCAGGGCGGATTTTTTAATGGGGTAAAAAGGCAAGCTGATAAAAGAATAAGACCGCAAAAATGTACACGAGCGGATGGACTTCCTTATAGCGGCCGCGTGCCATTTTCACAAGCGGGTAAGATACGAATCCGAGCGCAATACCGGTTGCAATGCTTGAGGTCAGCGGCATGCTTAAAATAATCAAAAAAGCCGGGAAGGCTTCATCAAGCTCATTCCAGTTAATTTTTGCGACGCTTTCCATCATGAGGCAGCCGACAATAATGAGTGCGGGTGCCGTAATCGCAGAAATTCCCGAGACAGCAGAGACAAGCGGGCCAAAGAAAGCAGCAAGAATAAATAAAACAGCAACGGTCACAGCCGTTAAGCCTGTTCGTCCGCCGGCAGCAACGCCAGTCGACGATTCAATGTATGCACTCGTCGGGCTTGTGCCTGTCATGGCGCCGACAGACGTTGCAACGGAGTCAGCAAGAAGCGCCTGACGCGCCCGTGGCATTGTATTGCCTTTCATTAAACCGGCTTGCTGGGCTACGCCGATCATCGTGCCGGTCGTGTCAAAAATGGTGACAAGCAAAAATGAAAATACAACCGCATATAGTCCGTGCCCAACGACATCGCCAAATGCAGAAATCGGATTAAAGGCAATTAATCCTTCCGGCATAGAGGGAGCACCGATTAACCCGTCATTAAATGAAAGCTGGCCAGTGAAAAAGGCGACAAGACCGGTAGTAATCATCCCGATAAACAGAGCGCCGTTTACACCGCGAACCATTAAAATAATCGTGATGGCAAGGCCGAACAAAGCAAGCAGCGCGGACGGACTGTGCAAGTCGCCGAGCTTGACGAGGTTGTTTTCATCCGCAGCAATAATACCGGTTAGCCGAAGTCCGATGAATGCGATAAACAAGCCGATACCGGCAGAAATGCCGTGCTTTAAATTCGTGGGTATTGCTTCAATCAATTTTTCACGGAGCGGTGTCAGCGATAAAAGAACAAATAAAATTCCGGAAATAAAAACAGCCGCAAACGCCGTTTCATACGTGATGCCGCCATGTGAGCCGACAACAGAGTACGCAAAGTACGCATTCATTCCCATTCCGGGCGCAATCGCGATCGGATAGTTGGCGAATAAGCCCATCCAAAGTGTGCCCACAACTGCAGCGATAATGGTCGCTGTAAAGACTTGTTCGAATGGTACGCCGGCATCTTGTAAAATAAGCGGATTGACCACCACGATGTACACCATCGTTAAAAACGTTGTCAAGCCGGCAAGCAGTTCCGTTTTGACGGTCGTTCCGTGTTCAGTTAGTTTGAACATTCTTCCATTCCCCCACAAAACAATCATTAAAAATCCAAAATTAATACTAGACGTTTTCGGCAAGTGATGCAAGGGGCAATTCAAAAAGCCGCCTCGATTACGAAGCGGCTTTTTAAAGCTTATTTTGCATACGTGACTAACGTTTCAATTGGGAGACGGTCAGTTGGACGGCCGTCTTGAAGCTTTTTACCGATCGTAATGAGCATCGTTGGCAAATAGCGTTTTGACACGTTAAATTCGTCAGCTAAACCGGAAGCGTTAAAGCCGCCGATTGGGCAAGTATCATACCCTTTCGCACGTGCCGCGAGCATAAATTGCATCGCTGCGAGCGATGAGTTTAAAATAGCTCCATCACGTGGATATTCAGCCCGTTTGTAGGCGCCATTAATCTGTCCGGCTAAAATTCCTTTCAATTCCGGTGTGATTTCGTTCGTTTCCACCTGCGGATCAAAAACAGGGTCAATGTTTAAATTCGCTTCTAAATCCCCTAATATGCAAATAACAGCTGAAGCGTCGGCAATTTGCTGCTGATTATACGCGATTGGCAGCAATTTTTTCTGGACTTCTTTCCCATGAAAAACAAGGAAGTGCCATTGCTGCAAATTCCAGGCAGATGGCGCGCGTCCGGCCATTTCGAGCAGTTCCGTTAATTCTTCTTGCGATATGTGAGCGTTCGGATCGTATACTTTGACCGAACGGCGGCTTAAAGCCACATCAAAAAAATCAGACATAAAACAAATCCTCCTAAACTTTCATTTCCCATGACATAATTGGGAAAAATCGTTCATTAATTACTTTTCGTAATCACTATCGTTTCTCACTTTAATCAATATTCGTTTATTCGTCAAGAAATCAGCTTTCTCGACAAAAAAAGCTGAATCCGTGTGGATTCAGCTTAAAAAAAGATATTTAATGTATAGTAACAGATTGCTGCGATTGTAGCGGAAACAGGCAGTGTAATCACCCACGTTACCAGCATCCGCTGGGCAGTATCCCATTTTACACCTTTGACGCGATGGGATGTTCCAACGCCGAGAATAGAAGATGAGATGACGTGTGTCGTACTGACAGGCAGGTGAATCAGTGTAGCTGTAAAAATAATCATCGTAGATGAAAGATCTGCCGCAACACCATTCACTGGGCGTATTTTCATAATTTTTCCGCCGACGGTTTTAATAATTTTCCATCCGCCGACTGAGGTGCCGAGTCCCATTGCAAGCGCACAGGAAATCTGTACCCAAGGCTGAATCTCAGTGGTTTGCTGCTGATTGCCCGCAATAAGCGCCAATGTGATAATACCCATCGCTTTTTGTGCGTCATTTGTACCGTGTGTATAGGACTGCAAAGCCGCGGTGAAAATTTGGAAAGTACGGAAGTTCCGATTGGTTTTTGCCAAGTTATTATTTTTAAAAACGACCTTGAAAATGCTGTACACAATAAAACCGATTGCAAAAGCCAATAATGGAGACACAATGAGCGCCTGAAGAATTTTGAAAAAACCATTATAGTTAAGTGCTTGAAAACCTGCTGCTGCAATGGCGGCACCGGCAATAGACCCGATGATCGCATGCGAAGAACTGCTGGGAATACCGTAATACCATGTAAGTAAATTCCAAAAAATAGCCGCAATAAGTGCCGCTAAAATAACGACAGAGCCATTTTCAAGCATAAATGGATCAACGATGTCTTTTGTAATTGTTTTGGCAACGCCTGTAAACGTCATTGCCCCAAGAAAATTCATAAAAGCGGCGAGTATAATGGCGCGCCGTGGTGTAAGCGCTTTTGTTGATACAGCAGTCGCAATGGCGTTGGCTGTATCATGAAACCCGTTTATAAAATCGAAGGCAAGCGCAAAAATGACAATCAAAATGGTAATGAGAAATAATGTATCCAACAGTCAAGACCCCTTATGCGTTTTTCATAATAATAGTTTCGAGTGTGTTCGCGACGTCTTGGCAGAAATCAGCAATATCTTCAAGGTTTTCATAAATTTCTTTTATTTTGATAAGACGGATCGGATCTTTCTCAATCGTGAAAATATGTTTAATAGATTGACGAAGCACTCCATCACAGACAGTTTCAAGTTCTTTGATCTTAATAGCGTGCGTCCGGATTGCCGGTAGTTTCTTTACAGAAAGAAGATCAATGGCAATAACAATCTCATCGGCACATGCCCGAATGGCGTCGACAAATTTCAACATGTACTCATCCGCTCCAATAACCGAATACATTTCAAACATCGCGGCTGTCGATTCAAGGCCATCTAATACATCATCCATGCTCATCGCAAGCGATAAAATATCTTCCCGCTCAATTGGCGTAATAAATGTATGATTTAACTCTTTAATGATTTCATGAACGAATTCGTCGCCTTTCGTTTCGAATTGTTTCATTTCATCTGAAAAGATTTTTAAATCACCTGCGTTTTTCAACTTATACTCAGCGAAATAATAAGCTCCTTCTTTTAAATTCAAAGCAATAGACTCCAGCAAAATTGAAAATTTATCTTTTTTCTGTTTGAACACCATAAAGGCCCCCTAAAAATATATAAATGTAATGCTAACTTTCCCATTCTACTCGAAAAATATCGTTTGAAAAAGCTTTTTTATTGAATCGGGAACTGGAGACGTAACGGTTACGCAATCATTTACAAAAGGGTGAGGAATTGTTAATTTGGCTGCATGGAGTATCGGGCTTGAAAATGTTCGGCTGCCCCCATACAGCATATCACCGGTGATCGGATGGTTAATCGAAGCCAGATGAACGCGAATTTGATGGGTGCGGCCCGTTTCAAGCCGGCATTCGAGCAGCGACTTTCCATCTTGCACAGCTACTTGTTTAAAGTGGGTGACCGCCGTCTGTCCATTTGATGATATTCGCCGCCTGGACGGGTGATGACGATCTTTTCCAATTGGCTTTGTAATGATGCCGTTTCTTTTTTTTACTTCTCCATCCACAACAGCATAATACGTCCGGAAAATTTCTTTTTGTTCAAGCAGGCGGGACAACACGGCATAAGCCGCTTCGTGTTTGGCAAATAAAACAGCACCGCTTGTTCCTTCATCCAGTCGATGCACGTGACGCACAGGCAGCGTTTCCCCGGTGAGTGAAACATGGTAGCAGACACCATTCAGAAGCGTATCGTTTTCATTCGGCTCATTCGGGTGTGTTTTCATGCCGGATGGCTTATCCGCAACAATGAGATGATCATCTTCGTATAAAATAGCTGGAGGCGGATAAACGGGATCGGCACCAAATGGACCAGGTCGGAAAAAGGGGATAGACAAGCGCTCATGTTTATCCATTGGCCGGCGCCAGTCAGCAGGCTGTCCATTCAGGAGAACTGCTTTCTCCATTCGCCATGCATGGATCATTTTTTTTGGAAGCGCCCATTTTGCCCAAAAAAGGTCTTCGATGGTTAAGCCCATCCAAGCATGATCGATCTGAATCGTATACATCGTTCCTTGTCGAATTGTGTTCATTGAAATCATCCTTTTCTGACAAATAATTATTCTCTCTGCATGAATTGTATGGTATTCTTGTGGAAGACTGCAAATAAAGGTGGCTGTAAATCATGTCCATGCTTATGTCTTCAACAATTGAACAAGAAGAAAAAATAAAAACATTATGTTCTTATTTGTCGAGGCAGGTATTTCCGCGCTATATTCAATCGGATCTTGTCGAAATGTTTGAAGCGGAGAAGCTTTTTTCTCTGGATGATAAAACACTTGAATATGTAGAATCTCTTCAGGATGCCTCACGTGTCATCACGGCACTTAATACGATTATTTCCATTTTAGAAACATCATCGATTTCATATAGTTATGAAGCGTTGTTTACTGAAAGCATCCATACACTGCAAAGCTATCAAATTGCTTTTCCGTTTCCCTTGTCGTTTTTTGTCGAACACAAACCAGCGAACTTTTCTAAATAAAAAAATGGCCTCCCGTTTATGTGGAAGGCCATTTTTTTATTGCTGTTCTTCTTTTGTCTGGCCAAGAAAGGCCGTCCATTCCGTTTCCGGCTGGCTGCCGACAAGACGGTCTTTTTCAACGCCGTTTTCAAAATAAACAAGTGTAGGCGTATATTCGATTTTGTATTCTGTCCAGCCTTGCTCAAACTCAAGCAGGTTGTATTGCAGCACTTCGACATTTTCGTCATCTGCAATTGGCATTAGGACCGGTGTTGTTTCCTGACAGTGCGGGCACGTCGGACTGTAAAAATAAACCACTGCATTTTCACCGTCTTCCAATTTTTTCTGAAGGTCATCAGGAAGAACAATATTTTGATAGTTTGGATCGTCAAGCTGTTTTACTGTTTCCGTACGAAGATCGTCCTTGCCATATGGATTTCCTTCTGACGATTCTTCTTTCTGATATTGTGTAATGAAGGCAATCGCACCAAAAACAACGAACATTACGACTGCAAAAATAATTACTTTTTTCAATTGATTAGTCTCCTTTTCTTTTTAAAATCATCAAGCTGGCAATGAAAATAATGGCGAAAGCAGTCAACGCAAGAAATGGGATCGTAATGAACCCAAGCCAGTTAATATACATTCCGGTACACGGTACGCGGCCGCATGCAGGAGCGGCATCCGTTAAAAAATCAATTTTTTGAATGCCATAATGATAGAGCGAGATAAGACCGCCGATTGCAGACATCACCAGCGAATAAATGGCTGCTCTTAAATCTTTTCTTACGACGGCAATACCAAGAATTAATACGAGTGGATACATGAGAATGCGCTGATACCAGCAAAGTTCGCATGGCTCATAGCCGACAATTTCTGAAAAGTAAAGGCTGCCGAGCATTGCTGTAAGTGATGCAGCCCATGCGGTAAAGAGCAAGTTTTCTTTTTTTAGCACATTAAATCCCGCCTATAATCAAAATAAATGCTGAACATTAGCATTATAGTCTGAATATAGGAGAAAAGTAAAACATTCTGTGCCATGTATTAAGCTGTAAAAAAGGTGGAACAGGTGGTATGATATAGGAAATAATAGTTTGGAGGGATTGCCTGTGGCCTGGAAAGATGAATACACAAGATGGAAGAACGACTCGGGATTAGATGTGGAAATGAATAAGCTGCTCGTTTCAATTGAAGAGGACGAAAAAAGTTTGGAAGATGCTTTTTACAAAAATCTTGAATTTGGTACGGGTGGAATGCGCGGTGAAATTGGCGCCGGCACAAACCGGATGAATGTGTATACCATTCGAAAAGCGTCTGCAGGACTCGCTGCCTATATAATGGAACAAGGCGAAGAAGCAAAAAAACGCGGGGTAGCAATTGCCTATGACTCCCGCCATAAATCACCTGAATTTGCGATTGAAAGTGCGAAAACACTTGCGTCTGCTGGTATTCAAACCTATGTATTTGATGAACTTCGCCCGACGCCCGAGCTTTCTTTTGCGGTGCGTGAATTAAACGCTTTTGCCGGGATCGTTATCACAGCAAGCCATAACCCACCTGAATATAATGGGTATAAAGTATATGGACCTGATGGCGCCCAGCTTGCACCTGAAGCGGCGGACAGGGTGATTGATCATGTGTACGCGGCAGGAGATGAACTTCAAATTAAGGTTGAGGACGAAACGGTTTTAAAAGAAAAAGGCTTGATTCAAATGATTGGAAAAGAGATGGACGAAGCCTATGTAGACAAGCTCGTTACTATTTCTGAATGGCCAGAAGCATCAAAAGAATCAGATGTGAAAATTGTCTTCTCCCCATTGCACGGTACAGGAAATAAACCGGTTCGGCAGGCGCTTGAAGCCCTTGGCTATAAACATGTTACCGTTGTGGCAGAGCAGGAGCAGCCGGATGCAGATTTCTCTACGGTGAAATCGCCAAATCCGGAAGAAAAAGCAGCTTTTGAACTAGCGATCCGTGATGGACAAAACGTTGATGCGGATATTTTAATTGCGACAGATCCGGATGCGGACCGTCTCGGTGTTGCAGTGAAAGACGGAAACGGTGGGTATGTGTTATTAACCGGAAATGAAACGGGTGCTGTGCTGGTTGATTATATTCTATCCCGCAAAAAAGAAAAAGGCACGCTGCCCCAAAATGGCCGTATTTTTAAAACGATTGTTACATCAGAGCTCGGACGCGCTGCTGCAGCGCAGTATGGCGTTTCGTGCGAAGATG
This sequence comes from Domibacillus sp. A3M-37, assembly GCF_024213455.1. Taxonomy (NCBI): domain Bacteria; kingdom Bacillati; phylum Bacillota; class Bacilli; order Caryophanales; family Bacillaceae; genus Domibacillus; species Domibacillus sp. A3M-37. Next base: position 20,875 of record NZ_JANAVL010000002.1, read on the forward strand.
TATTAACCGGTTTTAAATTTATCGGGGAAAAAATTGAACAGTACAACGAATCAGGAGAGTACAAATTTTTATTTGGCTACGAAGAAAGCTACGGTTATTTGATCGGCGATTTTGCCCGGGATAAAGATGCGGTACAGGCGGCTTTGATGGCTGTTGAAGCCTGTGCGTATTACAAACAGCGAGGAAAAACACTACATGACGCATTGATGGATTTATATGAACGTGTAGGCTATTACAAAGAAGGACTTCAGTCACTGACACTGAAAGGAAAAGATGGAGCGGAACAAATTGCGGGGCTTCTTTCTTCCTTCCGGGCACAGGTACCTGCTTCGATTGCCGGCATCGCTGTTGAATCGGTAGAAGATTATCAAACGGGTGAACGGACAGTGATTGCGAAAAATACGAAAGAAACGATTGAGCTGCCGTCTTCGAATGTACTAAAATACTTCCTTGAAGACGGGACGTGGGTATGCGCCCGTCCATCGGGAACCGAGCCCAAAGTGAAATTTTATTTCGGTGTCAAAGCCGACTCGTTTGGGGCGGTGACTGAAAAGCTTGCTTTTGTTCAAGAAGACTTCATGTCCCGTGTGCGGGAGATGCTTAAATAAGGATCAAAGGCTAACTGCACCGCGAACGCCTTTGTACCTGCATCGTGCAGGCCTAAAGAGAGACAGATTCCATTCTGTCTCTCTTTTTCATGTTTGCTTTTCCCCCGCATACAATGGATCAGGGGGGATTCGGATGAAGCATGATGATCTTCAATATGCAATCGATGAAATTACAGACATCGCCACTGAGTTTGGACTTGACTTTTATACGATGCGCTATGAGATTTGCCCGGCGGATATTATTTATACATTTGGCGCTTACGGAATGCCTGCCCGTTTTTCTCATTGGCGATTCGGAAAACGATTTTATAAAATGAAGCTTCATTATGAAATGGGGCTCAGCAAAATATACGAACTGGTCATGAATACGAATCCATGCCAGGCTTTTTTGTTAAATACAAATTCGCTCGTTCAAAATAAGCTTATTGTAGCGCACGTTTTAGCGCATTCTGACTTTTTTAAAAACAACGTTCATTTTCAAAAAACAAATAATCAAATGGAGAAATCGATGGCATCCGCTGCAGAACGAATTAGCCAGTTGACAGACGAGCATGGAATTGAACAAGTCGAGACGTTCCTGGATGCAGTTTTATCGATTGAGGAGCATGTAGATCCGCATGCACATATCGGTCTGCACCAAACAGAAGATCCACCACTTTATCGATATGAATACGATGACCTGTTAGAAAAAGAGAAACCGTCCGAGAAAAAAGTGGAAACAATCCATGAAAAAGATTTGCTGGCGTTTATTGCCCAAAACAGTCCGGTTTTAAACGACTGGCAGCGTGAAATTATCATGATTATCCGGCAGGAAATGCTTTATTTTTGGCCGCAAATGGAAACAAAAATCATGAATGAAGGCTGGGCGTCTTATTGGCATATGCGCATTATGAGAGAACTAGCTTTAACGGAGTCGGAAGCGATTGATTATGCTCGTCTGAACGCAGATGTTGTGCAGCCGTCTAAAATGGGAATAAATCCGTATTACGTCGGTGTAAAGCTGTACGAGTACATTGAAAAGCAGCATGGCAGCCGGGACATCCTCTTTGATATTCGTGCAACGGAAACAGATCTTTCGTTTCTGCGCAACTATATTACGAAGGAGTTTGTGGAGCAGGAAGATCTTTATCTGTTTGAGAAAAAAGGCGCCCATTGGACAATTACAGACAAAGAGTGGGAGACAGTGCGGAATCAGCTAGTTTCATCAAAAGTGAATGGGGGCTTCCCATCGCTTTATGTGACGGATGGAAAAGAAGATTTGCATATTTTGCACACATATGAAGGAAAGGAATTAGATATTAGTTATTTGGAGCAGACGATTCCGCATCTTTATATGCTTTGGGGGAAACCGGTGCACCTGACCACGGTTATAGACGGTCGAATAACGGTTTTTACGCAAGGTGCAGACGGGCTGAAAAGAAAATATGGCAGCATGTTTACAACATAACGGCCATGGGAAGGATAAGGGGAAAACGTTGTCTAAGAAAGAAGGCTGGACATGGGTTCGATTTTTATCCTTCTCTATTTCCTAATTATCGTGCTTGTTATTGAAATATCGGTCATTGCATTTACACTAACAGGTCTTGAAAAAGAAGTAGCCCGCTATCAGGCAATTTCGATGCTGACAGGAACAGGGTTTACGACCGATGAATCACAGCTTATCATTGATCATCCAATTCGGCGCCGCATCAGTATGTTTCTTATTTTATTCGGTGCTTTTTCATTGGCTGTTATCATTTCAGCTATTACTAATATTTTGTCTGACGATTTGCGGCTGAACAAGCTTATTATGATCAGTGCCGGGCTGCTTATCATTTTTATCCTTGGAAAAACACCAATGACAAAAAAGCTCTTCCAGAATCGATTCGAATATGAGATGAAAAAAAACCTCGACATCTCGGAACTTCCCATAAAAGAAGCACTCTTTTTAGATGAAGATGACGTCGTAACAGACGTTGTCATTGAAAAAAATAGCCGGCTGGATGGAAAAAAAGTGAAAGATGTGTTTAAAGAAGGCTGGGATGTGAATTTGTTGTTTATTAAGCGTGGAGAAATGAATATACGGAAAAAACTGGCTAGTGAAACCATTCAAGCCGGTGATAAGCTTTATTTGTATGGAAACCGTCAAGTGATCGAGGATCTCACAAACGAAACCGAATCAGACGATCCGCATTAAATGCGGATGTCCGATTCGGTTTCGTTTGTTTGTTGAGCCAGTCTTTCTAGAATGCGCCGTTTTCTGTAGAGCATCATCGCCGTATCCGACAAGTCTTCAATCATCGAGCGGTTAGAGATCGCTCCGAAAATAATGCCGACAACCGGTATGAGACGGAATACTTTCTTTAAGCTGTATTGTTCTCTGTAAGAAAGCACGACTTCACGCCAGCCTTGCATTTGTGAAATCATTTCTTTGCTGTTGCCACGGTTGGCATAGTCCGAGATTTCTTTTAAAATCGCCCGTTTCCCAACAATGTCAGATGAAGAAAATTGAAGACATTTAATGACGAAAACCCGCTCTTCCCGTTCATTTGGATCGTAACCGTAAGCGACAGCAATTTCTTGCAGCGTTTTAAGGGAGAGGGCAAGCGTAGCCGGAATATCAGCGGCCAATGTAAATATACCGCCGATACCGGTTGTCGCTCCTTGAACAGTTGCGGCGCCTGCATGCGATTTTTGAATAGATAAAGCCGTCTGATCCATAGCGGAAAGAGGCAGCTTTTTCACATCATCAATTGTATGAACAGGCGTTTCGGCATGTCGTTCTAACTTTTTTAAAATGCTGCTCTGCTTCGTTAAATATTTGCCGCCGCTTTGGAGATAATATCCAAGTTCATCTAGCAATGAGCCGATTTTTCTTTGAATAAAAGAGGGAGTCATTTTATCCAGGATAGCGAAAGGAAGTCGTGCGGCGCGGTCCCATATCCATAATCCTTTTTGATCGTTTTCCCATTGTTCAATTTTTTGCAGATGTTCCATAAGAGTTTCTTTTGTTTCCATTTTGTTGATCCCTGCCTCTCTAAATTGATCATACGAATGTTATCATGATTTAGTTTCAAAAAAAGCCGCCTCAGCTATTAAATGGGCAAAGGCGGAAAGTTATATAAGTTGTTTTTTAAGCTCCTGCATTTTTACCGCGAGTTCATCGCACACTTCCTGGTAAGCCGCCCAGCGATCGGTTAATTGATCGCAGTGTACGGGGTTTGGTACATTCCAGCACACTACCTTTCGTCTCGACTCATCAAGAAACACTGGTAAACTATCACGCTGAAAATCATAGATGGCAACGACAATGTCTGCCTCTTTCATAAGCTGAGGCTTTAGCGAATACGGTGTTTTGCTCTCGATGTCAATATTTACTTCTTTCATCGCTTCGACAGGAAGGGCGTCATAGTCTGCATTCATACAAGCAGCGCTTACAACTTTCCAGGACGGCTCATTCAGTCGTGCCGCCCACCCTTCTGCCATCATGCTCAAATGATTAAACGGTGACAGGAATAAAATTGTTTTATTTTTCATGACTGCTGACCCCTTTGATGTAGCGGTTATATTCTTTTATACCCCATTTTTATAACATTAAGCCCTGTTCAATTGTTACTTATAAGTAATAATAAAGGCTGTATACTAGTCTTAAGTACCCATTTTTTGTGCTTAGATAAAATTACGTGCCTCAACTTAACATGAAAAGAAATATTTGTGTTTATCTTTTTCGAAAGAGTGGTACTTTGGATTAAAAAAAATTAATTTGTTATTTTTAGTGTAATCTATTACGATAAACGGTATGTGTTTATTATTGTTATATAGTAGAAGGGGGAAAATGAATGAAAAAAGTGAATTTAACGACTAAAATTATCGCAGCGCTCATTCTCGGGGCGATTGTCGGTCTCATCTTAAACTTAACAGCACCAAATGTTTTTGACGTATTAAACACCTATTTATTTGTACCGGTCGGGCAAATCTTTTTAAGCTTGATCAGCATGCTTGTTGTACCGCTCGTTTTCTTTTCGATCGTTCTTGGTTCAGCCGGGCTTGGCGATCCGCAAAAACTCGGACGGATTGGTGTAAAAACAGTCGGATACTTTTTGATTACTACGTGTATTGCTATCGTTATCGGTTTGGCTCTTGCAGCGAGTATTCAGCCAGGATCAGCAGGGGAATTTGATACGGCGGGTGCTGAATTTTCTGCTGAAGAAGCGCCGCCTGTCAGTGAAACATTAATGAATATTATTCCGAAAAATCCGATTAATGCGATGGCGGAAGGGAATATGCTTCAGCTAATTATATTTGCTGTTTTTATTGGATTGGCATTGACTGCGCTTGGCGAAAAAACAAAAGGAATTTTCAGTTTAGTTGAGCAGGGAAATGAGATTATGATGTATCTAGTCGGTCTTGTTATGAAATTTGCGCCATATGGAACGTTTGGATTGATTGCAACGGCGATCGGTACGCAGGGATGGGACGCAATTCTGGCAATGGGCTCTTACATGTTAGTTGTATTAGCGGCCCTCTTTATTCATAGCGTTGTGACGTACGGTGGAACCGTTGCTTTTTTGGCGAAAAAGAGTCCGATTTGGTTCTTCAAAACGTTTGCGCCGGCGATGGGTGTAGCATTCAGTACATCAAGCAGTAATGCAACTCTTCCTGTTTCAATGGAAGTAGCACAGAGAGACTTGAAAGTACCAAAGCCAATCAGCTCGTTTGTTCAGCCGCTTGGCGCCACGATCAATATGGACGGCACTGCTATTATGCAAGGTGTGGCAACAATGTTTATCGCACAGGCATATGGAATTGATCTGACAATGGTTGAACTGGCCACAGTTGTCTTAACCGCGGTTCTTGCCAGCATTGGAACAGCAGGCGTGCCAGGCGTTGGTCTTATCATGCTCGCCATGGTACTCGGCAGCGTAGGTCTTCCAGTCGAGGGAATTGGTTTAATTATTGGGATTGACCGCCTGCTTGATATGACGCGTACAGCCGTTAATATTACAGGCGATGCCGCATGTGCATTGTATGTAGGCGAATCGGAAAAAAACAAAACAATTAAGCAGCAGCGCGCGGAAGTGTAATAAATGGTGAAAGCGGACATATGTCCGCTTTCACTTTTATGTTCAAAAAACAATTTTTCGATTATAATGAAAAGGCACATATAAAGAAAAGGGGACTGGCATCATGAATCTTGGATTTGGCGAAGTCGCTATTATTTTAATTGTCGCCTTGTTGTTATTTGGACCAAAAAAACTGCCTCAGCTTGGCCGCGCAGCCGGACAGACGCTGCATGAATTTAAGCGGGGGATGAAAAATGTCATGGACGATGACAATGATGAGAAAAAGAAAATAGATTCAAAATAAACGAGCAGCGGATTTATCCGCTGCTCATTTTTTAATCTATCATGCCGATCAAGCATCCGTTTTCGACAGCTTGATGATCTACGGTTTTCTCAGGACAATTTTGATCGAGCCGGCGATTCACATAAGCATGTTCTGAATCCATTTTTTCTGTGTGAAGTTCTGGATAAATAGAATGCAACTTTTTATACGCCTGATTCGTATAGGCAGATAAGCCGGTTTTCATTCATATTCGTTGCAATTTGGCGAAATGTGCTTACAATGAGAAAAGGTCGCACGTATCATGAAGAAGGGAACAAGACATAATGAAAGTAGTCATCAGAATAATTCAAAACCTTTGGCGGAAATTTCATCTGACCCAAATGGTTATTTTGCTTGCTGCGATCGTGGTTTTGGCGGGGCTCGGCACTGGCTTTTATTTTATGAAATCTGCTGATGTGGAAACGTTGAAGCAGGGATTGTCGCAATCGACCATTATTTACGATCGGAATGGGGAAAAAGCAAGCAAGCTTTCCGCTAACCGGACAGACAGTGTATCTATTAAAAAAATGCCGGAACATTTGCAAGAAGCAATTGTTGCTGTTGAAGACAACCGTTTTTACGAACACGGGGGATTTGACGTGAAAGGCATTTTTCGCGCTGTTTTCACAAATGTTATGGCGGGGTCACGGGTGCAGGGAGCGAGTACGATTACCCAGCAGCTGACAAAAAATGCCCTGCTGTCTCCGGAAAAAACATATCGCCGGAAAGTAGAAGAGCTATTCCTCGCAATTGAGATTGAAAAAGTGTACAAAAAAGAAGAAATTTTAGAAATGTATTTGAATACAAGCTATTTTGGGAATGGAGCATGGGGCGTTCAAAATGCGTCAAAAAAATATTTCGGCAAAGATGTATCAGAATTAACACGTGCTGAATCATCAATGCTTGCAGGCATGGTTAAAGCGCCATCGCGATATAATCCAATTGATCATATGGATAACGCGCTTGAACGCCGCAAAGTTGTCTTGAACCAAATGGTGAAGCACGGCTATATGGCGAAGAGTGAAGCCAATGAAACGGCGGATACGGACGTAACGCTGAAGGATACAAGCGGTGATCCATTAAAAGGGAAATATGCGCATTATGCAGATGCCGTTATTAATGAAGCCATTTCACGTTACGGCTTAACACAGGATGATTTGTTAACACAAGGATATAACATTTATACGTCTATGGACCAGGATGTACAGGCAGGTCTTGAACAGGTGTATGAAAACAGCTCGGTTTTTCCTGAAACCGTCAGTGGAGAAGATTCCCAAAGTGCTGCGGTGTTAGTCGACCCGAAAACAGGCGGGGTTCTTGGTGTGATAGGACGGCGTGGTGAGCACGTATTCCGCGGTTTTAGCTTTGCTACTCAAATGAAAAAATCACCAGGTTCGACGATCAAGCCGCTGGCTGTTTATACGCCTGCTCTTGAAGAAGGATACGAACCGACAGATATGCTTGTCGATAAGGAAATGTCGTTTGGTGAAGGCGAAGGCGCCTATTCTCCGTCAAACTATGGGGGTACTTATGAAGGGGAACTTCCGATGTACCGGGCGGTTGAGAAATCAGCGAATATTCCGGCTGTCTGGCTCCTTGACCAAATAGGGGTATCAAAAGGCGTAAACGCATTGAAGCGATTTGGTCTGGAAGTGGAAAATGCCAAATTAGGAATGGCGCTTGGTGACATAACACCTGGCGTGTCTCCACTGCAAATGGCGGAAGCATACACTACATTTTCAAATGATGGAGTCCGCAAAGAAACGTTTTTCATTCAAAAAATCGTCGGTCCGGATGGTGAAGTTGACCCGGAATGGGAGCCGGAAGAAGTCAATGTAACATCAAAAGAAATAACCGACCAAATGACATCAATGCTTTTAGGCGTCGTTGAACGGGGATCAGGTGAACGGGCGCAGGTATCAGGTGTGGATATCGCCGGTAAAACAGGGTCAACTCAAGTGCCTATTGAAGGGATTGAAGGCACAGAGGATCAATGGTTCGTTGGATACACACCGAATTTAGTTGGAGCTGTCTGGGTTGGAGTCGAAGAAGTAAGCGAAACGAGTTATTTAACGACGAACAGTTCAGATGGGGCAGTCCCCTTATTCGGAGAAGTAGTGGAAGAGATTCTTCCTTATATTGGCGAAGCATCATTTGATGTAGATGCCATTGATGATCAAGCAGAATCGGCAGAAGAACATTGGTATGATGGTGTTATTGAAAAATGGAATGAATGGTTTTAAACAAGAGCCGGATGGAGAGACATCCGGCTTTTACTATGCAAATAAAAAAAGAAATCGCTTTCAAATATTTTTATAAAAAAATAATTTCACCTTGTCAGAAAATTTGACAGAAAAGGTGTTGACCAAACATGGAAAGAGGGGTATCATTGACCACAATATAAACTTAATTTTCAGATTAAATATACGATTTTTACAGATTTAATCGGCAATTTTAAAGGTGAATCATCTTGGAGGAGATACAATGCGCAGTGATATGATTAAAAAGGGAGTCGAACGTGCCCCGCACCGCAGTTTGTTGTATGCAGCCGGTGTGAAAACAGCAGATTTGCATAAACCGTTTATTGGAGTATGCAACTCTTATATAGATATTATTCCCGGACACGTTCACCTTAATAAATTTGCAGAAGTGGTCAAAAAAGAAATTCGCGAAGCAGGCGGGGTTCCATTTGAATTCAATACGATCGGTGTGGATGACGGCATTGCGATGGGACACATTGGAATGCGATATTCTCTTCCAAGCCGTGAATTGATTGCAGATTCAGCTGAAACAGTAATTAACGCACATTGGTTTGATGGTGTGTTCTACATTCCGAACTGTGATAAAATCACACCGGGTATGCTGATGGCTGCTGTACGGACAAATGTACCGGCCGTATTTGTATCAGGCGGCCCGATGGAAGGCGGCGTGTCATCCACAGGGAAACCATTAACACTAACGTCTGTTTTCGAAGGCGTAGGGGCTCATCTATCAGGGAAAATGTCAGCGGAAGAGCTGCTTGATATTGAAACAAACGCTTGTCCGACTTGCGGGTCTTGTTCCGGTATGTTTACAGCCAATTCCATGAACTCATTAATGGAAATGCTTGGCCTTACACCACCGGGAAATGCAACAATCGTTGCAACCAGCCCAGAACGTCATCGCTTGATTAAAGAAGCGGCTCAGTATTTAATGAACGCCATTGAAAATGATTTAAAACCACGTGACATTGTAAACAAACAAGCGATTGATGATGCGTTCGCACTTGATATGGCAATGGGTGGATCAACGAACACTGTTCTTCATACATTAGCCATTGCAAATGAAGCGGAAATTGAGTATGATTTAAATCGTATTAATGAAGTAGCCAACCGTATTCCATACTTGGCAAAAATCAGTCCGGCATCCGATTATACGATGGACGATGTCAATAAAGCTGGCGGAATCAGCGCGATCATTCGTGAGCTGTGTGAACTTGAAAATGGTATTGACGGTGATCGTATTACAATCACAGGCAAATCTGTTTATGAGAATGTAAAAGATGCACACATTACAAACACGAAGGTCATTCGCACAAAAGAAGATCCATACAGCCCAGTCGGTGGATTATCGATTTTGTACGGGAACATTGCGCCGCTTGGCGGCGTAATCAAGGTAGGCGCAGTAGATCCTTCTATTAAAACATTTAATGGTGAAGCAATTGTATTTGAATCACAGGATGAAGCAATCGAAAATATTAACAACGGAACAGTCAGAGAAGGACACGTTGTGGTCATTCGTTATGAAGGACCAAAAGGCGGACCGGGAATGCCGGAAATGTTGACACCAACATCAGCCATTGCTGGGCGGGGACTTGGAACAAAAGTCGCGCTTATGACAGATGGACGTTTCTCTGGTGCTTCACGCGGGATTTCAATCGGTCATGTTTCTCCGGAAGCAGCAGAAGGTGGACCTATTGCATTCATTCAAAATGGTGATAAAATTAAAATAGATTTGACAAACCGCACATTAAATGTCGATTTGTCAGATGAAGAACTAGCAGCGCGCCGTGCGGGGTTTGTACAGCCGGAGCCGAAAATTAAAAAAGGCTGGCTGGCACGTTATGCTAAGCTTGTCACATCTGCCAACACTGGTGGAGTTATGAAAATTTAATATATACGTCAAAACATATAAAACGTTGACGAGGAAAAAGTGATAGGAACTGCATTTCACAGAGAACCGGTTATAGCTGAGAGCCGGGAGTGCATCCAATCGCGACATCCCCTCTGAGTGCTTTTCTGAACGTCATCCAGTAGGAAAAGCCGGGTGCTGGCCACCCGTTACCAAAACGAACCGGTAATCGGTTCATAAGGCGGGTTTTTGCAAGAAAATTCGTGAATCAGGGTGGTACCGTGGAAAGAAACAAAGTCTTTTCACCCCTGCGTTTCTGTTTAGGCAGTCGCAGGCGTGAAAGGACTTTTCTTTTTGCTTTAAAACGGGTATTTAACCCATTGTGAAGAAGGAACCTCTTGCCAATACGGACAACAAACCATTATTTGGAGGGGAAAAATATGAGTCAAAATGCAAAAGCTGCAGAAATGAAGTTTGACGATCAGGCAAAAAAAGCGGCTGAACCGAAGAACGGTGCTGACTTATTTATCGAAACGTTAAAAAACGAGAATGTAGAAGTAATGTTTGGCTATCCAGGAGGAGCAGTTCTTCCATTATACGATGCACTTTACAAAAACCCAATTCGTCACATCCTTGCCCGTCATGAGCAGGCGGCAATTCATGCTGCTGAAGGGTATGCGCGTGTTTCTGGTAAGCCAGGCGTCGTTTTAGCAACATCAGGTCCTGGTGCAACAAACCTAGTGACAGGCATTACAGATGCAATGATGGATTCTATTCCACTTGTTGTGTTTACAGGCCAGGTTGCAACAGGCGTCATCGGATCTGATGCGTTCCAGGAAGCGGATGTGATTGGGATTACAATGCCGATTACAAAACATAATTACCAGGTTCGTTCAATGGAAGACCTTCCGAGAATCGTTCATGAAGCGTTCCATATTGCGACAACCGGCCGCCCAGGTCCTGTTTTAATCGACATTCCAAAAGACATTGCTCAAACAGTAGGCAGCGCGGAATTTGTCGATGAACTGAATTTGCCGGGGTACCAGCCAAACTTTAAACCGAACAGCCTGCAAGTGAAAAAGCTGCGCGGCGCATTAGCACAAGCGAAAAAGCCGGTTGTTTTGGCAGGTGCAGGCGTCCTTCATGCGAAAGCGTCAGAAGAATTGCTTCAATTTGTCGAAAAAATGCAAATTCCGGTTGTTAATACGCTGCTTGGGCTTGGCGGTTTTCCAGCCAGTCATCCATTATTTCTTGGAATGGGTGGTATGCATGGAACACACGCAGCTAATACAGCACTTTACGAAGCGGACCTGCTCATTAACATTGGCGCCCGTTTTGACGACCGTTTAACCGGAAATCTGGCTCATTTTGCGAAAAATGCAACGGTTGCACATATTGATATCGATCCAGCTGAAATCGGCAAAAACGTACCGACGCATATTCCGATCGTTGCAGATGCTAGAGAGGCGTTGAAAAAAATCCTTAGCTTGGATTTTGAAGCACCGAATGCAGGAGAATGGCGTGACAAACTTGATCAGGATAAAAAAGAGAATCCGCTATGGAACACAGAAAACGACGATGGTATTTCACCACAGTCACTTATGAAATTGATTCATGATATTACAGATGGCGATGCTGTTGTAACAACAGACGTCGGCCAGCATCAAATGTGGACAGCGCAATATTATGGATTTAACAAACCGGATCAATGGGTTACATCAGGCGGCCTTGGCACAATGGGCTTCGGTTTTCCGTCCGCAATTGGCGCACAGATCGCAAAGCCGGATAAAACAGTCGTGGCGGTAGCCGGTGACGCAGGCTTCCAAATGACTTTGCAGGAGCTTGGACTTGTGGCGGAATTAAAGCTGCCGGTTAAAATTATCATTTACAATAACATGGCACTTGGCATGGTTCGTCAATGGCAGGAAACGTTTTATGAGGAGCGTTATTCTCAGTCATTGATCCCGGTTCAGCCGGACTTTGTAAAATTGGCTGATGCGTATGGCCTTCGCGGTTATGTTGTTACAACAGAAGAAGAAGCAGAAAAAGTAATGCGTGAAACGCTGACAGACAATGAGCCTGTTTTGATCGATTGCCGCATTAAGCCGAAAGAAATGGTTTACCCGATGATCGCACCAGGCAAAGGAATTCATGAAATGATCGGGGTGAAACCGCAGTGAAACGAAGAATTGTAACAGCAACCGTGTTAAACCAGAGCGGTGTATTAAACAGGATCACCGGATTATTTACACGCCGCCAGTTTAATATTGAAAGCATTACTGTCGGGTCTACTGAAACAGAAGGCGTGTCAAAAATGACATTCGTCATACAAGTTGAAGATGATCGGATGGTTGAGCAAGTCGTCAAACAGCTGAATAAGCAAATTGACGTGCTTAAAGTAAATGATATTACCGAGCAGGCAATCGTTACGCGTGAGCTTGCTCTCATTAAAGTGATGACGACACCGCAGACACGTGCGGAAATTAATGTTATCATCGAACCATTCCGTGCCACGATCATTGATGTGGCTAAAGACAGCGTCACAATTCAAGTTGTCGGAAACTTCGATAAAATCGAAGCGATGATTGAGCTTCTTCGTCCTTATGGAATTAAAGAAGTAGCTCGCACAGGACAAACAGCAATTAAACGCGGATCACAGCGTCTTGGAGCGGAATCAAAACAGTTTTCTATTTTAAATTAAAATAAAAAAAATCAAACAATTTTTGGAGGATGAAAAAAATGACAAAAGTTTATTACAATGGTGACATTAACGAAGCGGTACTTTCCAATAAAACGGTAGCAATTATCGGTTACGGTTCACAAGGACATGCGCATGCATTGAACCTTCGTGAAAGCGGCGTAAACGTAGTGGTTGGTCTTCGCCCAGGGAAATCATTTGATCAGGCAACTGCTGACGGGTTTGATGTGAAAACAGTTCGCGAAGCAAGTGCTGCAGCGGATATCATCATGATCCTTCTTCCAGATGAATACCAGACAGCTGTTTACAAAGCAGAAATCGAGCCTGAGCTTCAAGAAGGCAACGCGCTTGCATTTGCTCACGGTTTCAACGTTCACTTTAACCAAATCGTGCCGCCTGCAAATGTTGATGTATTCCTTGCAGCTCCAAAAGGACCAGGTCATCTCGTTCGCCGTACGTATGAGCAAGGCGCTGGTGTTCCGGCATTATTCGCAATCTATCAAGATGTAACAGGCCAGGCAAAAGACATCGCTCTTGCTTATGCAAAAGGTGTAGGTGCAGGCCGCGCGGGTATTCTTGAAACAACATTCCGTGAAGAGACAGAAACAGATTTATTCGGTGAGCAGGCCGTTCTTTGCGGCGGTACAGCTGAGCTTGTAAAAGCTGGATTTGAAACACTTGTTGAAGCTGGATACCAGCCGGAAATTGCTTACTTTGAGTGCCTGCACGAATTGAAATTGATCGTTGACCTTATGTATGAAGGCGGCCTTGAAGGCATGCGCTACTCAATCTCTGATACAGCACAATGGGGTGACTATGTATCAGGACCACGCGTTATCACAGGGGAAACAAAAGCACGTATGAAAGAAGTATTAACAGATATCCAAACAGGTAAATTTGCTAAAGGCTGGCTGCAGGAAAACCAATTGAACCGTCCGGAATTTACAGCGATCACTCGCCGCGAAAGCGAGCATCAGCTTGAAGTTGTCGGAAAAGAGCTTCGTGCATTGATGCCGTTCATTCAACAAAACAAACAAGCAGCAAGCGTTAAAAACTAAAAGTTTTTCATTGTTTAAAGAAGTTATTTCAAGCGACGGAGGGATTTACGTGAAGAAGAAAATTGCCATTTTGCCGGGCGACGGGATTGGCCGGGAAATCGCATCAGGCGCCGCATCCGCTCTTGAAGCGGTTGGAAAACGCTTTGGCCACGAATTTGAGTTGGAATATGCTGATATTGGAGGTGCGGCGATTGATTCGCACGGGACGCCGCTGCCGGATTCAACGCTTGCACTTGCGAAAAGCAGCGACGCGATTTTGCTTGGTGCAGTAGGGGGTCCTAAATGGGACAGCCTGCCATCCGCAGAACGTCCTGAGCGCGGCCTGCTTGCGATTCGGAAAGAACTTGGCTTATTTGCCAACTTACGTCCGATTCCATCATTTAAAACTCTTGTACAATCTTCTCCGCTAAAGCCTGAAATTGCCGGAAATGTGAATATGCTGATCGTTCGCGAATTAACAGGCGGCCTTTATTTTGGAAAGCCGAGTGAACGCCGTGGTGACAACAATGAGGTTGTGGTCGATACCCTTTTATATACACGGGCAGAAATTGAACGGATCGTTGTAAAAGCATTCGAATTTGCGAAAGCGCGCGGTGGGCGGCTCACGTCAGTTGATAAAGCAAACGTGCTGGAGTCAAGCCGTATGTGGCGTGAAATCGTCAACGAAAAAGCAGCGGATTATCCGGATGTAACTGTAGACCATATGTATGTTGATGCTGCAGCAATGAAACTTATTTCAAGTCCAGGACAGTTTGATGTGATTGTGACGGAAAACTTATTCGGCGATATTTTAAGTGATGAAGCGTCAATGATCACCGGTTCACTCGGCATGCTTCCATCTGCGAGTCTATCAGAAAGCGGGCTTGGGCTGTATGAGCCGGTTCATGGCTCAGCGCCGGACATTGCCGGCCAAAACAAGGCCAATCCGCTGGCGATGATTTTATCAACAGCGCTTATGCTGAAATATTCGCTCGATATGCGCTCAGAAGGTGAAGCGATTGAACGCGCTGTGCAGTCTGTTTTAAATGATGGATATTGCACACCGGATCTGCAAATTGAAGGCAGTACGGTTGTCGGTACGGATAAAATGATTGAGCTTGTCACAGAACGTATTGCAGATGAAGCACCTGCTTCTGCAAATGAAGTTGTTTACATGTAAAGAAACGCCGCGTGGATTCAGCCTTTTCCTGCAAATAATGGCAGGGAAAGGCGGGGTCCTCGTTTTTTATCAAAATGTACATAAGAGGGGGGCTGTAACATGACGAAAAAAACGGTTATCGAAAAAATATGGGAAAACCACGTTGTTAGCAGAGAAGAAGGGAAACCAGATCTGCTCTATATCGATTTGCACCTTGTCCACGAAGTTACATCGCCACAGGCATTTGAAGGATTGCGCATGAAAGGACGCCGTGTGAGACGTCCTGATTTAACATACGCCACAATGGACCATAACGTCCCAACCATTAACCGTCATATTGTAAATGATCCGATTTCTAAAATACAAATGCAGACGCTTGAGCAAAACTGCCGTGAGTTTGGCATTGAACTCGCTGATATTGATCATCCGGATCAAGGGATTGTTCACGTCATTGGGCCACAACTTGGCCTTACACAGCCAGGTAAAACGATTGTCTGCGGCGACAGCCATACATCGACACATGGTGCATTTGGTGCACTTGCGTTTGGTATTGGAACGAGTGAAGTTGAACACGTTCTTGCGACGCAGACGATTTGGCAAAAGCAACCGAAAACGTTGCAAATCAAAGTAAACGGCAAATTAGGCTTTGGTGTTCAGTCAAAAGATATTATTTTGGCGATTATCGCAAAATTTGGCGTTAATGCCGGTACAGGCTACGTCATGGAATTCACAGGTGAAGCAATCCGTGCACTTTCAATGGAACAGCGCATGACAATTTGCAACATGTCGATTGAAGCGGGTGCCCGCGCAGGTCTTGTCAGCCCGGACATGACAACTGTTGAATATTTACGCGGCCGCCGGTATGTACCGTCGGAGGAAGAATTTGAAGAAGCGGCTAAGCGCTGGCTTGCTCTTGCGACAGATGAAGGGGCAACATACGACAAAACACTTGAAATCGATGCAGCAGACATTGAACCGCAAATGACTTGGGGCACGAACCCATCTATGGGCAGTGGCATTTCCAGATTTGTTCCGTTCCCAGACGAATTCGATCGCGAAGCAGACAAAGAATCCGTTCGCCTTGCACTCGATTATATGGGTCTTGAAGCCGGCACGAAATTAACAGATATTTCAGTTGATTATGTTTTTATCGGTTCATGCACGAACTCCAGATTGAGTGATTTACGCGCAGCGGCAGAAGTGGCAAGAGGCCGTAAAGTACAAGACCATGTAACAGCGATTGTTGTGCCGGGATCTCAAACGGTGAAGCACCAGGCGGAAGCAGAAGGGCTTGACAAAATATTTATAGAAGCTGGATTCCAGTGGCGTGAATCTGGGTGCTCAATGTGCCTTGCCATGAATGACGATGTTGTACCACCGGGCAAACGTTGTGCATCGACATCAAACCGTAATTTTGAAGGGCGCCAAGGGAATGGCGCACGTACACACCTTGTCAGCCCGTCGATGGCGGCAGCGGCAGCAGTTATGGGTCGTTTTACAGACGTTCGCGAATTATCTGGCGTAAATCAATAAAAGGAGGAGAATTCATGGAGCCGATTAATCAATTTACAGGTGTTGTTTGTCCAATTAACCGGACAAACATTGATACTGATCAAATTATTCCGAAACAATTTTTAAAACGCATCGAACGCCAAGGCTTTGGCCAATTTGTTTTTTACAACTGGCGCTTTGATGATGATGGTAACAAGCGCGAAGACTTTATTTTAAACGATCCGAAATTTGCGGATGCTGAAATTTTAGTTGCCGGTGAAAATTTTGGCTGCGGCTCCTCACGTGAGCATGCTCCATGGGCGCTTTTGGATTACGGATTCCGCATCATTATCGCGCCAAGCTATGCCGATATTTTTTACAATAACAGTGTGAAAAACGGCATTTTGGCTGTGAAACTAGCAGATAAAGAAGTGGAAACACTGCTTGAACGCGCATCTGTGCCGGGCTTTAAGCTTCATATTAATCTTGAAGAACAGTCTGTAACAGATGATAGTGGATTTACTGCTCATTTCGATATTGATCCTTACTGGAAAAAGATGCTTTTAAACGGCTGGGATGAAATCTCGGTTACATTGTCAGCCGAAGAGCGTATTGGTCAGTTTGAAGAAAAAGTGTATGGGAAACAATACAGTTAAATAAAAAAAGACCTTTCCACTAATTGGAAAGGTCTTTTTTTATTTTTTACAGCATGGAAATAATCCATGATATTACTACAATTGCTCCAATGACCATTAAAATTGTTCTCAACATTCCGTTCACCTCATGCTTTAGTTTGTTATGTATAAGGTTCCCTCAGGTGAGACACCTTAAACCCATATGACCGAAATGACAAAAAAATTAAGATTCTATGTTTTAGATATATTCCAGTAGGGAAAAAGACATAGAGGGAGGTGTGTGCTTTGATTGAGTTTAAAGAAGTATCAAAAAAATATGCAGATGGATTCGAAGCGCTTAAACACATTAATTTAAAGGTAGAAACTGGGGAACTGTTTGTCCTAATTGGTCCGAGCGGCTGCGGGAAAACGACGACGATGAAAATGATCAATCGCTTAATGGATCCGTCAAGCGGATCCATTACAATTGATGGTAAAAGTATTTCCCAAATCAATCCGGTTCAGCTCCGGCGGGATATCGGCTACGTCATTCAGCAAATCGGCTTAATGCCGCATATGACAATTAAAGAAAATGTCGGTCTCGTGCCAAAGTTAAAGAAATGGGAAGAAGTGAAGTACGCGGAAAAAGTAAATGAACTGATGGAGCTTGTGGGACTGGAACCATCCGTTTTTGGGGACCGGTATCCAGCTGAACTGTCAGGCGGGCAGCAGCAGCGAATTGGTGTAATTCGGGCGCTGGCGGCGGAGCCAAACATTATTTTAATGGATGAACCGTTCAGCGCGCTTGATCCGATCAGCCGTGAGCAGCTGCAGGATGAATTGGTTCGGCTGCAAAGCGAAATTAAAAAGACAATTGTATTTGTGACACACGATATGGACGAAGCGTTAAAAATTGCCGATCGGATTTGCATCATGCAGGACGGTGTTGTCGTGCAGCTTGACACACCAGAACGAATACTTCGACATCCAGCCAATGATTTCGTTCGACAGTTTATCGGTGAAGATCGGATGCAGCAGGATTCAATTTCTCTGCCGGCATTGGAGTTGTTAATGACGTCCCCCATTACAGCATCACCAGAAAGAGGAGTTGCAGCTGCATTAAAAATGATGCGGCAAAAACGTGTCGACAGCTTAATTCTCGTTGATAATCAGCGGCGATATCAGGGGGTTGTAGGTATTTGGGACTTGCAAAAATCATATATAAACGAAGAGATTACGCTGCGCGACATTGAAAAAGTAGAAGTGCCCGTTATCAATAATCTCGAAGATCCGGAAACGGCCTTGGAAATGATTAACCAATCGCCGATTAGTTTTATCATTGTAACGGATGAAGAAAACCGGGTACAGGGCATTATTAATCGTGCCAGTATCGTACGCCACATATCGAATCAATTTGTCTAGGGAGGAGAGATGACGTATTTTTACGTTCAATTTAATTGCTCAAACAACTAATGCATTTACAACAAGATGGACTGAAATATGGCAGCTTATTCTTGAACATTTATATTTATCATTAATTTCAATTGGCCTTGCGATCCTCATATCCGTGCCTCTCGGAATTTATTTAACCCGCCGTAAAAAAATCGCCGAACCTATCATCGGCATTACAGCCATTTTTCAAACCATTCCAAGCTTAGCCTTACTCGTGTTTCTTGTTCCTTTTATCGGTACTGGAAAAGCACCCGCTATTATTGCGTTGACGATTTATGGCCTGCTTCCAATTTTGCGGAATACGTATCTTGGCATTACAGGGGTCGACCGGTCGACCGTTGAAGCAGGAGTCGGAATGGGCATGACAAGCCGGCAAGTGCTATGGATGGTCGAGCTGCCGCTTGCAATGAAAGTAATTATGGGTGGTGTAAGAACAGCCACAGTGCTTATTGTCGGAGTAGCAACCATTGCCGGTCTTATCGGAGCGGGTGGTCTTGGCGACTTGATTTTCCGCGGATTGCAGACGTATAATTCAGGACTTATTTTAGCAGGAGCGATTCCGGCGGCGCTTATTGCCATTATTCTTGATTTTATATTAAAAAGAATTGAATACAATTCCTCAACAGAAGCATTGCAGAAAAAAGGCAAGCGAGGTCGTCAAATGACGCTGGCAATTGCCGGCGCAACAGCGCTTTTGTTTATTGGTATGGTTATTTGGCCGTTTATTGGTGGGGGACAAGCGGAGGACACGATTACAATTACAGGAAAGTCTTTTACAGAGCAAGAAATTCTTGTGCATGTGTATGGAAAATTAATTGAGGAAGAAACAGACTTAAATGTGAATTACGAATCCTTTATCAGCGGATCTGCTGGTGTATTTGACGGATTAAAACAAGGTTCTTATGATATGTCTGTTGAATATACGGGAACAATCTTGCTAAACTATTTAAAAGAAGAAATTGACAGCAATGACCCTGACGATGTATACGATTATGTAAAAGACCGCTTCAATGAAGAATTTAA
Organism: Domibacillus sp. A3M-37; assembly: GCF_024213455.1. NCBI lineage: Bacteria > Bacillati > Bacillota > Bacilli > Caryophanales > Bacillaceae > Domibacillus > Domibacillus sp. A3M-37. Next base: position 40,431 of record NZ_JANAVL010000002.1, read on the forward strand.
TCTTCAAATGCTGGATCCGATCGGTTTTAATAACACATATTCTGTGACGATTCGCCAGGCGGATGCAGAAAAATATGGAATTGAGACAATTTCTCAGCTGCAGCCATATGCCGGCAATATGCGTTTTGGCTCAGAGCCGGAATTTTTAGAAAGAGCTGACGGCTATCCCGGTTTGCAGGAAGTTTATGGCTTTAATTTTGCATCAACGCAGACACTTGATACAGGTATTATGTACAGCGCGATTAAAAACAATGAAGTGGATGCCATTGATGCATTCACGACAGATGGACGTATCCAAGCATTTGATTTGAAAGTATTAGAAGATGATAAGAAGTTCTTTCCGCCTTATTATGCTGTTCCAATTGTACGTGGAGAGATACTGGAAGAATATCCGGAACTTCAGGAAGTGCTTAACATGCTCGCTGGCAAGATCGACGACGAACGCATGCAGGAATTAAACAAACGCGTCGATTTGGACGGCAAAAAATATGAAGAAGTAGCAGAAGAATTTTTAAAAGAAGAAGGATTGATCGATTGATGAAAAAAAATCCGTTTCGCTTAGCGAAGCGGATTTTTTTGTTTTGACGGCATGAAGCGATGAAAAACGGGAAAAGTGTAACGAGCAGCATTTTAAGGAGGAATGAATAATGGATGTTCGAATAGAACATGATACGATTGGTGAAATGAAGGTGCCGGCAGATAAATATTGGGGGGCACAGACGCAAAGAAGCTTGGAAAATTTCCCAATCGGTATAGAAAAAATGCCGATTGAAATGGTATATGCGTTTGCACAGCTGAAAAAAGCAGCTGCTGCAGCAAATGGTGAGCTTGGAAAGCTGCCTGAACAAAAAATGAACGCAATCATTGAAGCATGCGATGAAATTTTACAAGGAAAATGGGATGAGCATTTTCCGCTTGTTGTCTGGCAGACAGGAAGCGGTACACAGTCAAACATGAATGTGAATGAAGTTGTGGCAAGAAGGGCATCAGAAATTGCCGGGCAAGAAGGGCTTATTCATCCAAACGATGACGTAAATATGTCCCAGAGCTCGAATGATACATTTCCAACAGCGATGCATATTGCGGTCTATAATGAGATTGAAAAACGATTAAAGCCTGCATTAAAGCAGCTGAAAAAAACATTCAAGAAGAAAGAAAAAGCATTCATGAATGTGATTAAAATCGGACGCACCCATTTGCAGGATGCAACCCCGCTTACGCTCGGGCAAGAAATCTCCGGATGGCACCATATGATCGTCCGCAGTAAGGAAATGATTAATGAGTCGAAAAAAGGCCTTCTTCATTTAGCAATCGGCGGTACAGCTGTCGGAACAGGAATCAATGCAGATCCATCATTCGGTGATATTACGGCCAGTCATTTACGAAAACAAACAGGCTTCCCATTTGTTTCATCAGAAAATAAATTTCACGCCCTAACGAGCCATGATGAAATTGTATATGTACACGGTGCGTTAAAAGCGCTCGCAGCAGATGTGATGAAAATCGCTAATGACGTCAGGTGGCTTGCAAGCGGCCCGAGAAGCGGACTTGGGGAACTATCAATTCCGGCAAACGAACCAGGCAGCTCTATTATGCCGGGAAAAGTGAACCCGACCCAAAGTGAAGCGCTGACGATGATTGCCGTCCAGGTGTTCGGCAATGATGCCGCAGTCGGATTTGCAGCAAGCCAGGGGAATTTTGAATTGAATGTATTTAAGCCGGTTATCGTGTACAATACATTACAGTCCATTCGTCTTTTAGCAGACGGTATCACATCATTTAACGAACGATGCGCCTTAGGCATAGAAGCAAACCTTGATGTTATTCAAGAATTGATGGAGCAATCATTGATGCTTGTGACAGCGCTGAATCCGCACATTGGCTATGAAAAAGCGGCGGAAATAGCCAAAACAGCACATAAAAAGGGCTCTACTTTAAAAGAAGCAGCGATTGCATCCGGATATGTAACGGAAAAAGAGTATGATAAATGGATCGATCCTCAACAAATGGTCAATGTGCCTTCTAAAAAGAAGGAATAATAACGAAAGAGCCGCCTCAAAAGCTGGGCTCTTGAGGCGGCTTCATTTTCATAAGATTACTTTTGAAGACCGTTTATTACTTTTGAAGACCGTTTAATTGCTGTTCAGCCATTTGTACAAGACGTTTTGTGATTTCGCCGCCTACTGAACCATTAGAACGAGATGTTGCATCGGCACCTAATTGTACACCGAATTCAGATGCAATTTCGTACTTCATTTGATCAATTGCTTGTTGAGCTCCTGGTGCAAGTAGTTGGTTACGACCTCCGCTGCGATTAGACATTGCTGTTCATCTCCCTTTATTATAGTTGGTCGGGTACCGACGGAGTTGCACCGCCTCGATAAGATCGTCCGGACTGCCGGATAGCGACCCGATGTGATTGTGTTACTAGTATGTATTGAATAAAGCTCTTTATGCCTGCTAAACACAGGTAGTTGTTTCCTGCAAAGGAAGGGAGAAGCGCCTCTCACAAGCGTTTTTACAATTGTTGTGCTATACTATTGATACAGTTTTTTATGCATAAATGAATGAGGAGATCAGAACGGAGAGATAGACAATGAAAACGTACAACCGCGATGTGAAAAATCGTCTGAGCCGTATTGAAGGACAAGTACGGGGCGTGATCAAAATGGTGGAAGAAGAAAAAGACTGCCGTGAAGTGGTGACACAGCTATCTGCCATTCGTTCCGCTGTTGATCGTTCAATCGGCTTGATTGTCGCACAAAATCTTGAATCCTGTATTCGTGACGCGCATGAAGGCGGTCAAAATGCAGATGAGGCGATTCAAGAAGCAGTCAATATGCTTGTGAAAAGCAGATAAAGTAAAACGGCAATCAGCGCAGAAATGATCCGCTGATTACATAATGACACGATGCTGTTCCCATCCGGAATCAGCATCGTTTTTCGTGTGAAGAAAGGGGGAATTAACGTTGGATAAATTTTGGTTTGTTTTATTTATGGGCATCATTGGTGCGGTCATTGGCGGTGTAACCAATGCAGTCGCCATTCGCATGCTGTTTAGGCCGCATAATGCCCGTTATATCGGCAGATGGCGCTTGCCTTTTACACCCGGCTTAATTCCAAAGCGAAAATCTGAGCTGGCTCGTCAAATCGGGAAAATTGTCGATGAGCATTTGCTGACACCGGAGAGCATTGAACAAAAATTAAATGAACCCGAGGTTCGTGGAGAAATAGAAGCTTTTTTGCAAATAGAAGCGAAAAAATGGATGCAATCTGATATAACAATCGCAGAAATTCTTCAAAAAGCGCATTTCTCAAATGCCGGTGCGAATCTTGAAGCGCGGATGAATGAATGGATCGACCAAAAGTATACAGCTATTAAAGATTTTTACGTTGATCAGACAGTGAAAGAGTCACTGCCGGCAGAATGGCTTGATAAAGCGGAAGAAAAAATTCCGAACGTTTCCGCTTATATTTTAACCAAAAGTGCCGATTACTTCTCCAGCGAAGAAGGACGGTACCGGGTGAAGCGCATGACGGATGACTTTTTGGCAGAATGGGGCAAATTCGGCAGCATGATTCAAATGGTGCTTGGGAACACATCACTCGAAGATAAAATTCGTCCGGAAATTGTTAAATTTTTAACAAGTCCGGGAACGAAGGATTTGCTTGATACGATGCTGAAAAGTGAATGGGACAAAGTGGTTGAATGGAAGTGGGCAGATGTATTAGAGCAATTTTCGGATGAAAAAGCAATGCAAAAAACGAAAAAGTTTGTTGCAGGCCAGCTTGATCTTGAAACATTTTTAAATCAGCCGTTATCCGCTTATGCGGTACCATTTGAAGAAAAAGTGACCAGTACACTCATTCCGGAACTGACTGCTAAAGGTATTACAAAAATGGCGAAGCGTATTCCATCTATGATGGAAAAATTAAAAATTGCTGACATTGTCCGGCAGCAGATTGAAACATTTTCAACGGAGCGGCTGGAAATGATTGTTCTGGATATTACCCACCGCGAATTAAAAATGATTACATGGCTAGGCGCATTGCTTGGCGGCTTGATCGGTATTTTGCAGGCAGTTATTTTGATGGCATTCCCGACTTAATAAGAGACGTCTTTTTATTCAAAATACTATGAATAATTGTTCATTTTTTGTATGATAAAGGAGTAAAAGGGGAGGCGACAAAATGAAATATGTGCTTTGTTCTATCGAAGGGGAAACAGCGTACATTGGTTTGAACCGTACGAGTGCGATGAATGCCCTCAACACGGAAATGATGAAAGAACTGTGCTGCTGCTTAAAAGAGGTAAGCCGGAATGATGACGTCGATATTGTCGTTTTGTCAGGGGAAGGCCCTGTCTTTTCAGCAGGCGGGGATATAAAAGAAATGCTGTCAGCGATGGATGAAGTGCAATTTCCATCTGTAATGGATACGATTTCCGATATTGCCCTTTGTTTTTATTCGATGCCAAAGCTGACAATTGCGGCTATCCATGGGGCAGCGGCTGGACTTGGCTTAAGCATTGCACTGGCAGCGGATTTTGTTTTATGCGAAACAGACTCGAAGCTTGCGATGAACTTTATCGGAATTGGTCTAATTCCGGATGGAGGCGGCCACTTTATGCTGGAACGCCGGCTTGGGGCAGTAAAAGCAAAAAAAGTCATTTGGGATGGGAAAGTGATGAGCGGAGCTGAAGCAGCGGAAATGGGACTTGTCGACAGGTCTGTTGCACCTGGCGCTGTGCAGCAGGAAGTGGCCTACTTAATGAAAGAGCTATATCAAAAGCCGATTCAGGCGATGATTAAAACAAAAAAAATTATGGCGGACATAAACAGGCCGCAGTTGTTAAAAACGCTGGAGCTTGAGAAGCAGGGCCAGTTGAAAATGCGGGAAAGCGAGGATCATCAAGAAGGGATCCGGGCATTTTTGGAAAAAAGAAAACCCATTTTTAATCAATAAAAGAAGGCGCATTCAAATATTGAATGCGCCTTCTTTATGATCAAGTGTGAAAAAGCAACAACTTTCCTTCGGGTGATGTACAGCGATGTGTTTTTTCTTCACTACCATGTTCTTGCAGCAGCTGTGAGCCGCGTGATTTTGCTTCCTCATCTGATAATGCTTCAAAAGAATGGTCAAGTAATTTTTCACCGTTTTTTTCAAATATCGTCAGCGTGTATGTTTTCAATAGGATTTCCCCCTTATTTGCTATACAATCATTGTATACAATAAGGACGAAAGAAAAAAGCATAAAGAAAACGGAAAGAACGTATGATCTATGATATAATAAAAAGAAATTGAGTAGTGGACGAGGGGGACAATGCAGTGGAAAAAGGAATTACACAATATGAAGCAGGTGAAAGCGTTGACTGCTTTTTAATGATTCGTTCAGCGGTGAAAAGTACAGCTGTGAACGGCAATCCATATTTAACGCTTATGCTCCAAGATACAAGTGGAGAAATTGAGGCGAAGCTGTGGGATGCAAAAGACGAGACAGTCAAAATGTACATGCCGCAAACGATCGTAAAAGTGGCAGGGGACATTCAAAATTACCGGGGGCGTATGCAGTTAAAACTTCGGCAAATTCGCCCGGCATCGCCGCAGGACGGGATGGATGCAGGCGATTTTGTCGAAACAGCACCACTTAGTCAGGAAGAAATGACTGAGACGATTACCCAGTTTATTTTTGAAATGAAAAATCCGCACATTCAGCGCATTACCCGCGCGCTTTTGAAAAAATATCATCAGCCATTTCTTGAGTACCCGGCAGCGGCGAAAAATCATCATGAGTTCGTGTCGGGGCTTGCCTATCATGTCGTGTCCATGCTTCAGCTGGCTAAATCGATTGCTGATCTTTATCCATCGCTTGATCGTGACCTACTGTATGCGGGTGTGATCTTGCATGACCTCGGTAAAGTGACAGAACTGTCGGGACCGGTTGCCACAACGTATACAGCTGAAGGGAACTTAATTGGCCATATTTCGATTATGGTCAATGAAATTGGTCAAATGGCAAAAGAGCTTGGCATTGAAGGGGAAGAAGTGATGGTGCTGCAGCATATCGTCCTGTCCCATCATGGAAAAGCGGAATGGGGAAGCCCGAAGCCGCCGATGGTTAAAGAAGCGGAAATGCTGCATTACATCGATAACCTTGATGCAAAAATGAATATGCTTGACCGTGCGCTTGACCGTACAAAACCGGGCGAGTTTTCTGAGCGGATTTTTCCGCTGGATAACCGTTCGTTTTATAAACCGCGTTTTTCAAATTAACAAAAAAGCACCCATTACGGGTGCTTTTTGCTTATTTTGCTTCTTCTGTAGCGGCTGCGTCATCTTCAGCTGCTGGTTCTTCTGTTGGAGCGGCGTCACCTTCAGTTGCACCTTCTTCAGTCGGAAGCGTTTCCTCTGTTGGAGCTGCTTCGTCTGCTTTAAATGCGTCTTTAAAGTCTTCGTCCTCTACTTTTACATCCGCTGCTTTCATTTCTTCGTCAAGTTTTTCCTGCGAAGCAGTTGCATCCACTTTAGACTGCTTTAATTCTTCGGTCATTTGGTCTTTCAAATCTTTAAATGATCCTTTTTCTTTTTGATCGGTAATTTTAATAATATGGTAGCCGTAGTCCGATTTGATCGGTTCGCTTATTTCATTTACTTTCAGTGTACCGAGTGCTTCCGTAAATTCTGGAACAAACTGTGCACGGCCGGCGTTATCAATCCAGCCAAGGCTGCCGCCATTTTCAGCTGAACCAGGGTCTGTTGAATATTCTTTCGCAAGCGCCGCAAAGTCGCCGCCATCCGCTAATTTTTGTTTTACTTCTTTTGCTTTGGCTTCATCTGCAACGAGAATATGGCTGACGTTTATGTCGGGCTGCCATGCATCGTAATATTCCTGTACTTCGGCATCTGTTACTTTCACGTCAGCAAGCGCTGCTTTTTCACGAAGAAGCTCAAGCTTTAAGAACTCTTTAAAACCGTCTTCGTCAAGACCGTATTGAGACAAGAACATTTCATACTGGTCGCCCAATTGCTCTTTAGCCGTTTTTACTTCTTTATCCAGCTCTTCATCTGTCACTTCATATTTGTCAGAGAGGACTTTTTTCTGCATGAGTTCCTGCAGCGCCTGCTCCATTTGCGGACCGTATTTGTCTTTCATTTCCGCGTATAGTTCCATATCAGTTACGTCGCCTGCTTTTGATGTGGCGATAACGTTTCCTTCACTATTGCCACAGCCTGAAAGTACGAGTACACCCGCTGCAAGCGATAATGGTAATGCCCATTTCTTCATGCAAAAAACAACTCCCTAATGTTCATTTAATCTCTATTCCACAGACAACTATAACACAGTTAACGGCTTGGGAAAAGAAAAGACCCGTCTTTTAAAAAGAGCAGGTCTACACATACAGTATTTCAATGTAAGAAGTGGAAAGCAAAATGACAATTAAAATATTCACTGTACGGAATATTTTTTCATGCCGTTCTTCCGGAATCTCTTTTTGAATGCATAATAAATTGGTCATCCGATTTATGTGATACAAAATAAAGACGGAGAAAATAATGAATGTAATGATTAATGCTGCCACATGATGCCCCCTCTGTTTGCCTTGTACAATTAACTATATCAAAATGTCGAAAAAATTGAAAACAGAACCCACCAGCAAATGCGTCAGGCGGGACGTTATTCCGGCAGTAATACCTCAAATCCATCTAAATCTTCTTCAATAATCGCATCCTTTGGACAGGATAGGAGCGCTTTAATGTAAAGAAAGTCCAATAAACAGATGCCGGTATGAAATGCAGCTGTCATCGTAAAATAATGCAGATATTCCGGCATGATCATTGCGCCGGCCAGCATAAGTGGAGTCATGACGAAAAAAGGAAGCGACAAGCAGACGATAAATCTTTTTTTTGGCATCGGACTGCGGGTAATAACTGTCACGACCGGTAAAACAGAATATTTCCGGTCCCACATCACTTTCGGACGATAAGTGAGAACCGGAAAAAGATGAATCAATTTATGAAGCGGATAAACCGCCAAAATCCCTACTGCAAACCAGGAAAAGCCATTGGCATGAAGCGGTTTTGAATAATAAGACTGCATGAATGAAAAAGCGAGAAGAAACACGAGCATCGTTGTCATCATGGACACGAAAAACAGCTTGTTGTAGCCATAGTTTTTTTCAAAGTTGTACGTCCGCACGCATTTCATAAAAGAATAACCTCCGTTGTTAAAGGGATTGCTTTCATAATTTACGACGGCGCCAGGGAAAAAGCAAGCATAATTTTTATGACATAAAAAAACATCCGGCTGGCAATTTGCTTACCCGGATGTTTGAGAACGTTTAGCCCGCTTTAATTCTCTATCTTCTTCATCAAAATCCCGCTCAATATTATGAATAGAGGTCTCGAAAATGTCCATGAAATCATCGCCATAAATATTTTTAATAATAGCCATCAATTCGGAGAGATCTGGGAATTTTCCGAATAGCTCACGCAGAGGTTCACTGCCGGAAAACACGAGATTGGACTCAGGATCATATTGTTCCATTAAATTAAAGATTAAATCATCGCCGGCAGGTGTAATCTCAATATACGTATTCCGCTTATCATCTTCTTTTTTAGAAAATGTAAGAAGTCCGCGTTCTTCTAGTTTTTTGGAAAAGTTAAACGCTGTTGATACGTGCATAACACCAAAATTAGCCACGTCGGAAATAGAAGCGCCTTTTAAATGATGGGCAATCCATAAAATATGATGTTCATTAATATTCAAATCATATGGTTTGATCCACCGCTGCCAATCTTTTTCGACCGCTTTCCATAATGCTTTTGAAAGCTGGGCCATTCGCTGGCTAAACATAAAGGCTTCTTTCATCGTATATTGATGAGTCGACGTTGATTCACTTGTTTTATTAATGTCTTCCACCTCAAATCTATTATTCATTGATTTATATTATGCCAATAAAATAAAAAAATAGAAAGAGAAAATTCGCAAAAATTTCGAATAAGCTGAAAAATAAAAATACACGGAAGGAACAAGATCCCTTCCGTGTCTGTTATTTTCCCGATGCCGGCGGCTGTGGCAGGCTTTCCTGCAAATCTTCCACCGTTTTTTGAATGTTGGTAATTTCTTTTTGAAGTGCCTGTTTGTTTGGTTCAATGCTTTCTTTCCAAAGCGCAGCATTTACTTTAATACTATTGACTTTGTCCGGTACCTCTTGTTTCGCTGTCTCAACAAGGCGTTTTACCGATTCTTTTACTTGGCCCACATTACCTTTAATTTCCATCGCGCTCAGTTTAGCAGACACTTGCTTGTCTTTCAAGTTTGCCCGTGTGTCCCGGCCGCTCGTTGGAGCGCTTAAAAGCGCGGCAGAAGCACCGGCTGTAATACCGGCTGCAATACCTGTAAAAAATGCTTTTTTATTCATTTTTTCACCTCATCATTCATTCTTGTTTATTTTACACATACATATATATGATATAATTCCCGAAAAAATGTGGAACAAACGTATGAGAAGGAGTCGATGTCATGCAAGGGTTTATTTTTGCTTTATGATGGAGCGGATTTATTTTATTTACAAGCATGCTGTACCACATAAAGGAAGCGCAAAAAAGCGAGAACCACTTATTGAAAAAAAGAGCCGGCCGGTTCGGCTTGATGAGTGCACTTTCGCTCGCAGCGGCTGTGCTGCTTACTTACAGGTGAGACTGGATCGCAGCGGCGATGCCTGCAAGGTCATGACTGCCTTTATTTTCTTTAAAAACGGGATGGAAGCCGTCATCAAATCCGTAGCGCGGTATTAAATGCATATGGTAATGAAAAACCGTCTGTCCAGCTGTTTCTCCGTTATTATTTAATAAGTTCAGTCCTTTTGGAGAAAAAGCGGATTGAATCGCATCGGCCACTTTTTTCACCGATTCAAACAATGGACCAGCTATCTCTTCATCCAGCTCAAAAATGTTTTCTTTATGTACTTTCGGAATGATAAGCGTGTGGCCTTTTGTTACTTGGCTGATGTCTAAAAAGGCATAGACGTTCTTGTCTTCATATACTTTTGCGGACGGAATGTCTCCGTTTGTAATTTTGCAAAAAATGCAGTTATCCATAGTCAGCACTCCTTTTATATATTGGTATGAAAAGTGTAGCATATATTCCGGATGCAGGGAACTATGTGAAGCAGGCATAATTTTGATATGATACGTGTAACGATTGAGAAGAAAGGGCGTTTTCGAATGTCATTATTATCTGTGGAAAATGTCACCGGCGGTTACACACGAAAGCCGGTGCTGCACGACGTTTCATTTGAGGTCGGCAAAAGCGAGCTTGTCGGACTCATTGGCTTAAACGGTGCTGGCAAAAGTACGGCCATCAAGCACATTATTGGTTTGATGGAACCATCAAAAGGAAGTGTCACGATCAATGAACTGACGCTCGAACAAAGCCCGTCTGACTACCGGCGCCAGTTTTCATTTGTACCGGAAACGCCGGTGCTTTATGATGAGCTGACACTTGAAGAGCATATGCGTTTAACGGCGATGGCATATGGCTTGTCAGAAGCAGAATATGAGCAGCGCATCGGCCCGCTTTTAAAAGAATTCCGTCTTGACGCAAAAATGAAATGGTTCCCTGCTCATTTTTCAAAAGGGATGAAACAAAAAGTAATGATTATGGGCGCTTTTTTAACGGAGCCGTCGCTTTACATTATTGACGAGCCGTTTGTCGGCCTGGACCCGCTTGGCATTCGGTCGCTGCTTGATTTAATGAATAAGATGAAAGAGAGCGGCGCCGGTATTTTAATGTCGACGCATATTTTAGCAACAGCAGAAAAATATTGTGATACGTTTATTATTTTGCATGAAGGGCGTGTGCGGGCAAAAGGAACAATGGATGAGCTGCGTCGTGACTTTCACATGCCGGATGCTGCGCTAGATGATATTTATGTGGAACTGACAAAGGAAGCGGTGCTATGAAGTTTTCAGCAAATGCTATGTTTAAAGAACGTGCAGCGGCTTATTACGCGGAAGTTCGCAAATATACGCGCTACATGCTGAATGACCACTTGCTGTTTGTGCTCGTGTTTGCGCTTGGTGCACTTTTGTATTATTACAGCGGCTGGGTGGAAACGATTGACGGGACCTTTCCAGCACCGCTTATTATGGCTATTGTACTTGGAGCGGCTCTTGCTTGGAGCCAGGTTTATACGTACATAAAACAGCCTGATACCGTCTACTTGCTGCCGCTTGAAAGCGAAATGAAGCCTTATTTTCAAAAAGCAGTCTGGACAAGCTTCGCGGTGCAAAGCTATATTTTAATCGCACTATTGGCATTTGCAATGCCAATGTATGCGAAGGCGGAAGGAACCGGATTTGGCAGCTTTTTTCTGTTTTTGGGTGCCGTACTTGCCGCGAAGCTGTGGAACCTGTTTTGCCGGCTGAAAGCATTAAATGTGCCGTCGAATGATGTGCGTATTGTTGACATGGCAGCTCGTCTGCTGATCAATACTGCTTTTTTATTTGCCGTCTTTTCTTTAGAATATGGCATTGCCGGAATTGCTATTCTCATCATGGCTTATTGGCTCTTTTATATGAACCGCGCTGGAAATCGGCCGTTAAAATGGGAGCTGCTGACCGAGCTTGAAGAAAAGAGAATGGCCGCTTTTTACCGGCTCGCGAATATGTTCACGGACGTTCCGCATTTACGCGGAACGGTAAAGCGCCGCGCGTGGCTTGATGGGCTGCTGCCGGGTCCGGGTAAAGGAACATACACCTATTTGCTTCACCGGACGTTTGTGCGCATGAATGAGTATATTGGGTTGTACATTCGGCTGACGGTGATCGGGGTGCTTATTATTGGATTCAGTGGTTTGCTGCCGGTTCAATTGATTGCCGCGCTGTTATTTTTATATTTAACTGGCTTTCAGCTGCTGCCGATTTCTGCAAGGCACGGGTATGTGATCTGGACACAGCTGTATCCGGATGGGGAAGAAGGCAGGCAAAAAGCGGTGCAGCATCTCCTTATGCGCGTAATGATGGTCGAATCTATTGTATTTGGTGTTTCGGCATTGTCCGGAGGATTGCTTGGTGGAGCGATTGTTCTATCCGCATCGATTGCGTTTACGATTTTCTTTGTTGGGATGTACACCCCGTCAAGGCTGGAAAAAATGAACCGATTTTAAAGAGCTTCTTGTCTGTAGTATGGCATTAGGCCGATAGTCATGCTACACTGATGAAAAACAAGACAGAGGTGTAGAAGTTGCTGGCTGGGAGTTTCATATGTTTGATTTTATTTACCATTTTACTGTTTGAATTTGATTCCGGCTGGGCATCCATTATTGATGATGGGGTGATGCATGCATTCGGCGATGTGTCTTTTTTAGCAGCATGCCGCTTTCTTGGTTCAGAGCTCGTTTTAGGCGGCGGAGCAGTTCTGTTGATTTTATTTCTTTTTTGGAAAAGAAATATGGGGGGCATTACAGCGATTTTAATCGGTGTAGGCGGCGGAAATCTTTTGAATAAAGCGCTGAAAGAATGGATAGCACGGGAACGGCCGCCTTTTCCGCACAGAGAAGACGGATTTAGTTTTGTTAGCGGTCATGCGATGGTGGGCATCATTTTTTATTTGCTTTTTGCATACTTCATGAGCTTTTATGCAGGCAAAACGGTGATATTTTATACAGCAGCGCTGATGTTGGGATTTTTATCCGGCATGAGCCGGGTAGCGGACAACGCGCATTATGCGACAGATGTCCTCGCTGGCTGGCTGCTTGGCGGAGGCGTATTTCTTTTCATCGCCTTTTTCTTGAACAGGCAAATAATGCAGCAGGCAAATCGTAAATCGTACAGATAAAGCCATGGGATGGACATCCATCCCATGGCTTTTAGTTTTCTTCGGGAACTGTAAACGTTGTTAAATAAGAAGGACCGGAAAAAATATTCGGCCGTTTGTCGAGCCCTTCCTCTGTTCCGCGTTTTTTATGTGCTTGATTATAGGCTTCAGATGACTTCCAGTTTTCAAATGCTTTAACATTTTCCCATTGTGTAAAGATAACATACGTATCTGAGTCGAGTGGACGCAATACACGGATAGAGACAAAGCCAGGTTCATTTTCAATCGCACCAGCCCGGTTTTTAAAGCGGTGCTCAAAAAGAGGACGGCCTTCATCTGTTACTGGAATGTTGTTTAAAACGACGTATCCCCGGTTTGTGATCTCGCCGGATGCGTCTACAACCTCATAGCGGCGCGGCGATGAGAAAACGGTTTTCCCATTCGTTTCATGAACGAGTGCAGCGCCTTCTGTTCCGTCCATGAGCACCATATTCTCGGTACTGTGTTTTTGTTTAATGGTTTTTAAAAATTCGTATGTTCCGCTTGTAATAAATACATTCATCTTCCATCACCTCTAGTAATAGTATATCTTTTTTTCTACCCTTCTTTCCAATTTCAACACATTCGTTTGGCAAATTTGCGAACAACACATCCTTTTAGTGAAAAGTATGAGAGGGTAGGCTATAATAATCAATAGTGATTCTAATCTGTCCTAATTGAAAGGTGGCACTCAATTCATATGAGGCAATTGAACGATACATTTTTAAAAGCGGCGCGGGGCGAACAAACAGATTATACGCCGGTCTGGTACATGCGTCAGGCAGGACGCTCGCAGCCGGAATACCGGAAGCTGAAAGAGAAATATTCTTTGTTTGAAATTACCCATCAGCCGGAAATTTGCGCTTATGTGACGCGTCTGCCGGTGGAGCAGTACGACGTCGATGCGGCGATTTTATATAAAGACATTATGACACCCCTTCCGTCCATCGGTGTGGACGTGGACATTAAATCAGGCATCGGTCCGGTTATTGATAATCCAATCCGTTCGATGCAGGATGTGGAGAAGCTCGGTGAAATTGATCCGGAAAGCGACGTGCCATATGTACTTGAAACGATTCGTCTTTTAACAGAAGAGCAGCTTAATGTGCCGCTGATCGGATTTGCCGGCGCGCCATTCACGTTAGCCAGCTATATGATCGAAGGCGGCCCATCAAAAAATTACAATAAAACGAAAGCGTTTATGTACGCGGAGCCAAAAGCGTGGTTTGCGTTAATGGATAAACTGGCGGATATGACGATTACATACGTTCGCTCTCAAGTAAAAGCGGGCGCTAAAGCCGTACAAATATTTGATTCATGGGTGGGTGCATTAAATGTGGCCGATTACCGGGCATTTATTAAACCCGTCATGGAACGCATTTTCAGTGAACTGCGTTCCGAAAATGTGCCGCTCATTATGTTTGGTGTCGGCGCGAGCCATCTGGCGCAAGAGTGGCATGACCTGCCGCTTGACGTTGTTGGTTTGGATTGGCGCATGCAAATTTCAGAAGCACGTGAAATGGGCTTGACGAAGACATTGCAGGGGAACCTCGATCCATCAATTTTGCTGGCTCCGTGGGACGTGATTGAAGAGCGCGCAAAAGCGATTTTGGACCAGGGCATGGCGTTGCCAGGCCATATTTTCAACCTTGGGCACGGTGTATTCCCGGAAGTGAATCCGGATACGCTCAAGCGCCTAACGGCATTTGTCCATGAGTATACATCGAAATAAACATTTCATTTTTAAACACATGTTTATTTCGTGACAGAATAATAGACAAAACAATGAATTAAACGAGGTGGAATCAGCATGGCAAAAAAAACGATGGGTCTTCTTGTCATGGCGTACGGAACGCCTTACAAGGAAGAAGATATTGAACGGTACTACACGCATATCCGCCACGGCCGCAAGCCGTCAGATGAAGCGCTGGAAGATTTAAGAAGCCGTTATGAAGCAATTGGCGGTATTTCACCGCTTGCAAAGATTACTGAAGAACAGGCGCAAGGCTTGACTGACTTTTTAAACAAGATGCAGCGGGACGTTGAATTTAAGCTGTATATCGGCTTAAAGCACATTGAACCATTTATTGAAGACGCTGTTCATCAAATGAAAAAAGACGGCATTGAAGAAGCCGTTTCAATCGTGCTCGCCCCGCATTTCTCCACGTTCAGCGTGAAGTCATATAACGGACGTGCGGCGGAAGAGTCTGCGAAAATTGATGGCCCTTTGATTACATCCATCGAAAGCTGGTACCATGAGCCGAAATTTATCCAATATTGGGCAGATCAAATTCAGGCAACAATTGAAACGATGACAGACGAAGAAAAGAAGCAATTTGTTTTAATCGTCTCTGCCCATAGCCTGCCGGAAAAAATTATCGCGGCAGGTGATCCTTATCCGCAGCAATTAAAAGAGACAGCGGACTTGCTCGCAGGGGCGGCAGGTGTAGAACAATACACTGTCGGCTGGCAAAGCGCCGGCAATACACCGGAGCCGTGGATCGGACCAGACGTGCAGGATTTAACGCGTGAATTGTATGAACAAAACGGCTATAAAGCATTTATGTATGTACCGGCCGGGTTTGTTGCCGATCATCTCGAAGTATTATTTGATAACGACTATGAATGCAAAGTGATAACGGATGAAATTGGCGCCGGCTACTACCGTCCGCCAATGCCGAATGCCCGTCCGGAGTTCATTGAAGCGCTCGGTGATGTCGTCATTAAGCATTTAAAAGAAGAAGGAAAATTATAATCTACATCCCGCCGGCTTCCGGCGGGATTTTTGTGTTGACAATACAGTGAAACAAGCATAAAATACTCATTGGAACGAAATGACCAAAACGTTATTTTGGTCAAAAATGAGGTGTTTAGATGGCGTCAGAGCGAAAAAAAGATATTATCGAGGCCGCAACAAAGTCGTTTACACTGTTTGGCTATAAAGCAACAACGATGGATCAGGTGGCGAAACTGGCTAACGTTGGCAAGGGGACAATTTACACGTTTTTTAAAAATAAGGAAGAGCTGTTTGAAGACATTTTAACCACGCTTATTAAGGAAATGAAGGAAGTGGCGGAAGCGGTCATGGATCCAACGCAATCTTTTCATGAAAATGTCCATCGCGCCCTTTTTGAAATACTGGCATTTCGGACGAAGCATCAGCTGGCAGTCAAGCTGTTTCAAGAAGAAAAAGAAATGGGCACACCGGCTGTAGCAGAAGCGCTGAAAAAAATGGAAGATGCAATTGTCAGTTATATTGCAGTTCAAGCGAAAGAAGCGATGGAACGGGATGAAATTCAACAGACAGATCCTGAAATTGCCGCATTCGTTATGTTGAAACTGTACATTACGCTCGTTGTAGACTGGGAACGGCGTGGCAGTGCGCTGTCGAAAGAAGATATTGCCAGATTGTTTGAGCTATATGTATTTAAAGGATTGTCTCAATAGCGTCAGTTCTTCTTTTTTGAAAATAAGTGACCAAATGAACAAAATGGTCATTTTGGAGGTATAAATATGTTTTGGAGAGAATTAAAAGAGATCGCTAAAAATCGGATGCTGCTCATTTCCATTATTGCTGTCATGTTAATTCCGCTCTTGTATTCTGGCGTTTTTTTGTGGGCGTTTTGGGATCCGTACGGACATTTAGACCAGCTGCCGGTTGCAGTCGTGAATAGCGACAAAGGGGCAGAGTTTGAGGGGGAAACGTTCAAAATTGGTGATGAACTGCAAAAAGAACTGGAAAAAAACAATGACTTTGATTTTCATGTTGTAACAAAAAATCAGGGATTAGACGGCTTAAAGCAGCAGGAATATTATATGATGATTGAAATACCTGAAAACTTTTCAGAAAACGCAACGACATTGATGGACGAAAAGCCAGAAAAGCTTCAATTAATTTATACATCAAATGAAAGCTATAATTTTGTCTCTTCGCAAATCGGCCAGTCGGCGATGAAAGAAATACGCGCTTCCATTCAAAAAGACGTCACGAAAACATACGCCGAAACGATGTTTGATACCATTAAAAAAATGGGTGATGGGTATGCGGAAGCGGGAGAAGGAGCCGGGAAGCTTGATGAAGGTGCTTTAAAGATAACAGACGGAACGAATGAATTAAAGAAAAACCTTGAAACGCTTGCTGACAGCTCTATTTCTTTTTCATCGGGCATTGACGAGGCCAGCGCGGCGACAAAAGAAGTGGCCGCTGGGGCAGCCACGCTTTCAGACGGCCTCGACCAGCTTTCAGACGGCCAGACGAAGCTTTCTGATGGCGGCAAACAGCTGCAGACCGGAACGGATCAGCTCGTGTCAGGGACAGCCGCACTCCAAAATGGTTTAGTGTCAGCGAACACGAATATGCCAAAGCTGATTGACGGGACAGCTTCAGCCAAAATTGGTGTAGATCAATTCCGTGAGCAAATACCCGCATTGACGGACGGGACAGCTTCCATTGCGTCAGGTGCAAATGATTTAAACGCCGGCATGGAACAGTTTGAAACAGAACTGAAAAACCAAATCGGTGCGGCACAAAAAGCTCAAATGGAGCAGCTCATGCCGGTGCTGTCCCAAGTCATGACAGAAGAGCAGCTGGACGCAATGAACAATGAAATGGCGGCACAGCAAGAATCATTAAACACCGGAATTTCATCCGGATTTGATGAATTGCAAGGTGGAAGCACACAAATCGCATCAGGTGCAAATGAGTTAAATAAAGCTGTTTCAGGAACAATGACTGACAAAATGGCGGAACTTTCATCCGGTCTTGAAGACATCCAATCCGGTCAGGAGCAGCTGCAGTCTGGACTTGGAGATCTTGCGACAGGAGCGGAAAATCTGCATGATGGGGCAAAAGAACTTCAGTCAGGGGAGCAGACTCTTGTATCGGGCTTGGAAACGATCACTCAAAAAACAGCCCAAGCCAAAACAGGAGCGAATTCTCTTGCCAAAGGGGCAAGCAGTCTTTCAGAAGGATTAACAGAACTGGCTGGTGGATCACATCAATTGTCAGATGGAGCCGGAAAACTTGCAAATGGGTCAACGGAGCTTGCAGAAGGCTCAAAAGAATTAGAGCAGGGAACGAAGGAGCTTCAGACAGAGCTGTCAAAAGCAGCGGATGAAGCAGGTGATGTCAGAGCAGATGAGGGAACATATGATATGATGGCGGAACCGGTCCAAGTGGATAAGAAGTCGTTTCACGAAGTGCCGAATTACGGAACAGGCATGGCACCATACATGCTGTCGCTTGGCTTGTTTGTCGGCGCCATTATGCTGACCATTATTTTTCCGTTAAAAGAGCCGCCGGAACAGCCAAAAAGCGGACTTTCCTGGTACGCGGGCAAGCTTGGCATCTTTTTGCTTGTCGGTGCATGTCAGGCAGCGGCGGCATCGATCTTTTTGCTCGGTGTCCTCCATTTGGATGTACAAAGTGTTCCACGGTTTTTCCTGCTGGCGCTTATCGCAAGTGCATCGTTTATGACACTCATTCAAATGCTGGCAACTATCCTGGGGAATCCAGGGAGGTTTATCGCTGTCCTCATTTTGATCGGCCAATTAACGGCAAGCGGCGGGACATTCCCGTTGGAGCTTATTCCTAAGGCGCTCCAGCATGTAACAGGCGCCCTGCCGATGGCATACTCAATTAATGGATTCCGGGCTGTCATTTCAAGCGGTGATTATGCGTTTATGTGGCAAAATGCAGCCGTATTAATCGGATTTGCTTTATTTAATATTACGGTGACGGGCATTTACTTCCGCGGCCAGTTTAAAAAACAATATGGACGGCTTGAAGCTGCATAAGGCGGCTTTAGCCGTCTTTTTTTGAAAATTTTTCACACTTATTTCACACCCATTTATTATAATAAAGGGAATAACGGGGAGGAATGCGTGATTGAAAAAATTCATGTTGGCGGTGATTTTGCTGCTTACCGGCTGCAGTCAGGCATCATTTGAACCGGTACGGATTGATGAATTTGCCGCCATTTTAACAGTACAGGAGCCCGGTTTAACATTTATGGACTCAGAGGGTGCCATACTTGCTGAATGGGCATTTGATGAACGATATACAGGCGGGGTCTTATTTGATGAGACGATTCTTTTATATGGAACAGAGCTTGACCACGCTGTCTTGTATTCAACGAAAACAGGTAAAAAACTCGCTGCCTGGACTGTGCCATCAGGCATTACCGGCGCGGCTTTTATAAACGAAACAAAAGAAGTTGCTTTTTCAGTGAAAAAAGATGGGGCTGTTCATTTTTTTAACAGCGAAGGACAGGAAACGGAAAAAACACAAACGGGACGCTATCCGATGACGATGCTTGAACATAAAGAAAAATTGTATATTATTAATTATCAAGACACGGTGCTTTCGGAAATCAATATCCATTCGCATAAGGTGGACCGGGAATTTGCCATTCCGACATCATCTGCCGGTTTAGCTGTCAATGGAGCAAAAAAAGAATTATGGGTCGGCGGACACGGATATGGAACGGAAGCGGGTGAAACAATTCACGTCTATTCACTCCAAACAGGTTCACTCACTGCCACAGTAGATGCACCGGTTATGCCGATCGCTTTTGCGGAAAAAGGCGGCTATGTATATACGGCAAGCCATGGGTCCAACAAACTATACGTGTTTAATCCGGAACGGAAAAGCGCGGCGGGAATAGAAGCGCCAGCGAACCCTTTTTCGGTTGCCGTGCTCGGTAACCGCGTGATTTCTGCCGGTTATGACAGCGGCACTGTGTCTTTTTACAAAGAAAAAACGCTTAAGAAAATAAAAACGGTCGATATCGGCAAAGGACCGTTTATGATTTTTATAAAAGAAGGTGAATAAAATGTCTCATTTATTAATAGTAGATGATGAACAGGATATGGTGGATTTGGTGACGATGTATATGGAAAATGCGGGCTACACCGTCAGTTCAGCATTAAATGGAGATGAAGCGGAAGAAAAGCTGAAAGAATCCCATCCCGATCTTATCATTTTAGACTTAATGATGCCTGGACGTGATGGATTTGCCATATGTGAATCCATTCGTTCATACAGCGACGTCCCGATCATTTTTTTGACTGCCCGCGGTGAGGAATGGGACAAAGTGCGGGCGTTTTCAATCGGCGGAGATGATTATATCGTTAAGCCATTTTCACCAGGTGAAATGACCGCTCGCATTCAAGCGGTGCTCCGCCGATTTGGCAAAGTGGATGAGAAAAGAGAAACGATCCGGTACCAGACTCTTTCGATCGATGTGCATTCCCGGGCAGTGAGAGTGGATGGCGCGGCTATTCAGCTGACGATGAAAGAATTTGATCTGCTCGTCCTTCTTGCTAAAAAGCGAGGCCGGATTTTTTCACGCGAGGAGCTGCTTGAAACAGTATGGGGAACGGAATACAGCGGGGGTACCAGAACGGTAGACACACATATTAAAACACTTCGGATGAAACTGAAGAATGAAGGAGCCTCCATCGAAACCGTTTGGGGGATTGGCTATAAATTTGTGGATGGCGCTGTATGACATTTGGAAAAAAGTTATGGATGACGCTGTTTATTTTCGTCATCATCGCAGTTGGGACCGCGTTTGGACTCGCATACATGCTTTACGAAAAACTATATGTAGAAAGTGTCAAAACCGAACTGGCAGAAGCTGCGGGAAATCTTTCCAACGATTATGAAGGAGGAGACTTGGATGCGGCATTTGTGGATCAGGTTAATTGGTTCAGCGAAAAATCATCATTTGAAGCATTTGCCGTTCATAATCCGAGAGAGCTTGCCGCCTGCATTCCCTATGAAGCAGACTATGAAACGTTAATTGGTCCGGAAGAGCGGGCACAGTTGCTTGAAAATAAAATGATTGAAGAAACCGGTTACTCAGAACGGTTTGGCCGGCAAATTATTTCAGTTATTTATCCGCTGTTAGACGAAAAACAGTTAAAAGGAATTATTTATTTATATGTCCCGCTTGAGCGGATTGACGAACTTGTCTCAAGTCTCGTCATGTTTTGGGCAGCTGGAGCTGTTTTATTAATGTCACTTCTTTTGTATGGAGGGCTGAAGTGGACTGATTATGTTACAAAACCGCTTGAAAACATGAAAAATGCGGCGGTCCGCTTATCTAAAGGAGATTATAAAGCACGTGTGCCGGCTGGTTCAGAAGACGAATTCGGTCAGCTCGCCCGCACATTTAATGAGATGGCCAACGCTATTGAAAAAGAAGATGAACAGCGAAAAACATTTATTGCGACCGTCTCGCATGAGCTTCGTACGCCGCTCAGCTATATAAGAGGATACAGTGAGGCTGCGATTAATGGCATTGGACATCCAAAACAACAGCTCTCGATTATTCATCGTGAATCCATTCGAATGGAGCGTCTTGTGAATGACTTGCTTCAATTGATCCGTCTTGATTCGGGTAAAATGAATATGGAAAAAACACTCATTCCGCTTGCCGATCTTGTCTATCGGACGGTTGATATCTTTCGGCTGAAGCATAATCATTTTCAGCTTGATGTGGATGAAGAAACGATTGTGAACGGGGACGAAGGCAGACTGAGCCAAGTCATGACCAATATTCTGGATAACGCGGTGCGTTATTCAGAAAAGAACAAACCCATTTATATTACGTTAAAACAAGAAAAAAACATTGTTAAATGGATTGTTCGCGATACTGGAGCCGGCATGCCGGAAGATGAGATTCCAAAGATTACAAGCCAGTTTTACCGCATTAATAAAGCACGAACTCGCCATGATGGCGGTTCAGGGCTTGGCTTGTCGATTGTAAAACAAATTGTCGAACGCCATGATGGCGAATTAATAATCGAAAGCGCAGCAGGAGCAGGAACAACAGTCACTGTTATACTGCCGGCACTGATAAAAGAAGGAGAATGAACATGAAGAAACAGATGGTCTGGTTTATGATGATTCTTGTGTTTATGCTTGCAGCATGTACGCCAAAAGAAGAACAGGCGGAAAATCAGCCCCCAGTACCAATTGAAGCTGCATTATCTTTACCAGAAAAAGCCGACTTAAATGAAGAAGTCACGATTTCTACAGTAGTGACACAAGACGGGGAGCCAGTAGATGATGCTGACGAAGTGAAGTACGAAATATGGAAAGAAGGCTTAAAGGAAGACAGCGAGATGCTTGATGCCGTTTCAGAAGGAGACGGGTTCTATACTGTTGAAAAAATGTTTAATGAAGAAGCGGCGTATTACGTGCAGGTGCATGTTACTGCAAGGAACATGCACACTATGCCAAAATCAGCCATTGCGATCGGAAATGCTGTTATTCCGGCTGATGTGAAAGAAGAAACAACGGATCACGATATGGAATCAATGGATCATTAAAAAAACCCACCGGCCAAGGCGTAGCCGGTGGGTTTTTCATGGAATTGGCGGTATGCTTACAGGTCTTTCGATGCACACGTTGTGCACGTATTGCTGTAGCAATCATGCTGCTCTTCAATATGTGAACCGCAGCTTGCGCATTGTTTAGCCGGAAGGTTTTTGAAAAATTCAACGATATTTGTGATCATGTCATTTCCTCCTTTGTTATATAACTGTTTGATTTGTTACTTGTATTGTATTATAACAGATAGAAATCGTCAACCGTTTTCAGAAAATTAATTTTATTTTTTTGGAATGAGGGAATAAAATAAACAAATAGAAAGGGGCAACTATTTATGAATATAACAATACTCGGCTGCTGGGGCGGATTTCCAAAAGCAAATGAAGCAAGCAGCGGTTATTTAATTGAACAAGACGGATTTAAGCTGCTCATCGACTGCGGCAGCGCTGTCCTATCGAAACTGCAAAATCATTTAAAGCCGGCTGAACTGGATGCTGTCATTATTTCTCATTATCACGCTGATCATATTGCGGATATCGGTGTCTTGCAGCATGCACTGCTCATTGATTCGTTCACCGATAAAATGAGAAACGAACCGCTTCCAATCTATGGACATAATGAATCAGATGGGTTTGGGGCGCTGACGTACAAAAACATAACAAAAGGAATTGCTTATGATCCAAAGAACGCACTTCACGCCGGGCCATTCTCGATTTCTTTTTTGAAAACAGATCACCCGGCGCCCTGTTACGCCATAAAAATAACGGACGGGAATGACACAGTCGTTTATACGGCGGACACGGCTTATAAAAAAGAACTCTCTTCCTTTGCGGTGGGTGCAGACGTACTGCTGGCTGAAAGCAATTTTTATAAAGGAATGGATGGGGCGTCCGCCGGTCATATGACAGCTGAACAGGCGGGAATGCTCGCACGCGAAGCCGGCGTAAAAACGTTAGTTTTAACTCATTTGCCGCACTTTGGAGAGTTGGATCAGCTTACAAGAGAAGCATCCGAACAATTCAATGGAACGATTTTGTTGGCGGAAGAAAATATGGAGGTTGGATTGTAAGCCGCAGGTTGCGGCTTTTTTTCATGTCCTGTATAATGAAAGAAGCAAAAATGAATGATTATTCATTAATGAAAAGGGGATGGAAGGATGAATGCATCACTGGCACTTGAACAAACCGCTTCAGCTCATGCAGGCAAAACTGCTTATACGTTTCTACACACGTCCGCCACATATGGTGAGCTAAACGAAACAGTCACGCGATTTGCCGCAGGCCTGCAATCGCTTGGCCTTCAAAAAGGCGACCACATCGCTTTACTGCTCGGCAACTCGCCGCATTTTATTATTGCGTTATACGGGGCAATGCGGGCAGGCGTCACTGTTATTCCGGTAAACCCTATTTATACACCAAGTGAAATCAGTTATATTTTGCAAAATGGCGATGTAAAAGCTGTTGTCATGCTGGATTTACTACTTCCGGCCGCAGAAAACATGCATGAAAGCCTGCCGTCAGTTGAGCATTACATCGTATGCGAATCAGGAGATGAACGTGCGGCTGGAATTACAGCATCCTCATTCACTATCTATCCTAAAATGAAAGCGTTTTCCGAAGTGTTGGCAAACGGAAATGTTTTGCAGAGTCCTGACATACATGAAGAAGACACAGCGGTTATATTATATACGTCAGGCACAACAGGCAAGCCAAAAGGTGCGATGCTTACTCATAAAAATATTTATTCAAATGCGCGGGATGTTGCCGACTATTTATCGATTACAGAGAAGGATACAGTCATAACAGTCCTGCCGATGTTCCACGTATTTTGTTTGACTGTTGTCTTAAATGCTCCAATTGTCAGTGGAGCAGAAATGATTATTTTGCCGGCATTCAGCCCGAAGGAAGTGTTCAAAGCTGCGAAGGAAAAAAAAGCAACTATTTTTGCGGGCGTGCCGACAATGTATAACTTTTTATTTCAACTTCTGGACTCGAATCCGGCTGATTTTTCATCGATTCGGCTTTGTATTTCAGGAGGCGCTTCGATGCCGGTTTCTCTTTTAGAACAGTTTGAAAAGAAATTTAATGTGCAAATTTCTGAAGGATATGGCTTGTCAGAAGCAAGTCCGGTTACCGCTTTTAATCCGTTGGACCGGCCGCGTAAAGCGGGTTCGATCGGCTGTTCTATTTCAAATGTGGAAAACAGGGTCGTCAATGAACTCGGAGAAGAAGCAGTACCAGGCCAAGTGGGAGAGTTAATTGTAAAAGGACCCAATGTAATGAAGGGCTATTATAAAATGCCGGAAGAAACAGGGGCGGCCATTCGTGATGGATGGCTGTACACAGGCGATTTAGCCCGCCGGGACGATGAAGGCTACTTTTATATCGTAGACCGGAAAAAAGATTTGGTTATCGTTGGGGGATACAATGTGTATCCGCGTGAAGTGGAAGAAGTGCTGTATGAACACGATGACATTGTTGAAGCAGCAGTACTCGGCGCTCCCGATCCGGATTACGGAGAGGCAGTTCTCGCTTTTGTTGTTCAGAAAGGGAATTCACTTACGGAAGAGGATGTTCTAAATTATTGCAAGGAGAGGCTTGTTTCATACAAAGTGCCAAAATCGGTTGAGTTTTTGCAGGAGCTGCCGAAAAACACAACTGGAAAGATTTTAAGAAGATCATTAAAAGATCAAATTGTCAAAAAGTGATAAAAAGCGCGCGTGCTGAAAAGGCACGTGCGTTTTTTATATTGTTTATGTATATACAAAGGAGTATAATTTGTGGGGAATTAAAAACGGAGGAAATAAAATGGAAACAACTGCTGCTGCACAAAGTGAGTTTAAAGATGGCCTTGCTGCTGGAACAGGTATTGCCATTGGATATGTACCAGCAGCCCTTACCTACGGCTTGCTGGCAAAAAGTGCTGAGTTAACGTTTATTGAAACGATGTCATTAAGCATTTTTGTATTCGCCGGAGCGGCGCAATATATTGCTCTAAGCCTCATTACGATCGGAACGGGAGTTTTTGAAATTGTGCTGACAACGTTTATTTTAAACATCCGTCATTTCCTTATGTCGGCTGCTTTAAATGAAAAAGCGGAAGAAGAAGCGATGTGGAAAAAAGCGGCGTATTCGTTTGGGGTCACGGATGAAACTTTTTCGGTTGCTGCGATGAAAAGCGGTTCGATTCATTCTTCTTTTATGGCCGGTCTTATTCTCATTTCTTATTCAAGCTGGGTACTTGGTTCAGGACTCGGGTTTGTAGCGGGAAACGCGATGCCTCCTGTTGTTCAGGAAAGCATGGGGATTGCTTTATATGCGATGTTTATCGGATTGCTCGTTCCCTCGCTTAAAACAAGCTTAAAAGCAGTCATTCTTGCCGTAACCGCGGCAGTATTAAACTGTATTTTTACATATTCAGGTGCGCTCTCAAGCGGATGGGCTATTATTATTTCAACACTTATTGCGTCTATTAGTATTGAAGTGGCAGGCCAGGTAAGACGAAAGGGAGAAATCGAATGAGCACGACAATGGCATCCATCGTTTTAGGAATGACTTTCGTCACATATATTCCGCGTATGCTTCCGTTTGTGCTGCTGAGAGGAAAAGAGCTGCCTTCTTTTTGGCAGGGCATTTTAAAGAATGTTCCATATGCGACGCTCGGTGCGCTCATTTTTCCAGGTGTTTTAACCTTTCATGAAAACATATCGTTTGCCCTGATCGGAGCCGCTGCGGCTTTTCTAATTGCTTTTACAGGTGCGAATATTATCATAACGGTTCTTGGATCGATTGGGATTTTAACGGTATTATCGCTTTTTTCATAAGGAGGGTATATACGCGCTCAAAAAGCACCCGTATCAATTAAGATACGGGGCTTTTTCAGTTAAGTTAATTGGGGTTTTCATCGCTTGAGGAATCAGCATGAAGGAGTTCATTAAGATACCTTATAAGTTTTCTCCAAGCGGTTTAATTCATTAGATAAAGTAATAAATGCAAGACGGTCACCTTGATCAAGAGAAAGATCAATTTTTTCCATTAATGCTGCTTTTTCTTTTTTGTATAGAATATCGCTAAGGAAGCTGTCGATAAATTCACTGATTACTGTTTTCTCTGTTTCACGGGGCATCGGGGACTTCATCATCTCAGCAAAATAATTATTGTTTTCCATTTTTAATCACCTCGGATACCTTTTTTTTATTATATGGGATTTCAAACAACTAATCAACAGAAAGTTTTAAATTTTTAGAAAATTATTTCTCATGGCGAATGGGACAAATTTACCGTAAAATAGTAAGATAAAGAAGTGTGAATAAATGAAAAGAAGCGGGTGAACCAAAGAAATGAACAATCAGCCGGTTAATGAAAAAAACGAATATACGATCAATGAAAACACACTTTTTTTAGAGCCGGTTCGTTATGGAGAATATACTAAAGTATATGAAAAAAACAGTGAACCGGTAATGATAAAAAAAACACCATTGAAAATTATTCGGCAAAGCTGCATTCGCTACCTTTCAACTTATGATGGGAGAAGAGAAGCTTCTGCCAGGGTACTTGGCATCAATCGGAAAGTTCCTATTAATGTTGACCATTTGAAAGGTACTTATCTATTCCCAACGATTTCTCATTTAAAACCTGATTGTGTATGGATTACCCTTTCTCATTTAAAATATTTGGAAAAGATAGATAAAAAACAAACGAAAATCACGTTTGTGGATGATCAATGGATTGTCGTTCCTGTATCGCCTCTTGCGGTTCATAATCAGATTATGATGACCAAAGCACTTTATGAGCGGGGCAATGCAGCGACACCGTCTATTCGAACAGAAAAAGTTGCTCGCGCTCACTATGTGGTAGGTGTGAAAGAAAACGTTATTTCGTTTTTTCATCCGCGCAAAAGGGAATGAGGAGTACAGGATGGATAATGAAAGGGAATAATTAGATGAATTTTTCAACAAATCAAATTATGGAGTGGATTCAGCAGTATGAATCATTTGGACCGCTTCCTGGCTTTTTACTGCCGCTTCTCGAAGCATTTTTGCCTTTTTTGCCTTTGTTTGCTTTTGTGCTTGCAAATGTAAATGCCTTCGGACTTTGGCTGGGCTTCCTTATTTCCTGGGGAGGAGCTGTAACAGGTTCTTTTATTGTCTTTTTACTTATTAGGAAGTTTGGACAGCAGCGCATTTTAACATTTCTGCAGCGAAATAAACAAGTGAGTCAAATGATGAATTGGATTGATCACCACGGCTTTGCGCCAGTGTTTTTGCTGCTTTGCTTTCCATTTACACCTTCTGCAATCGTAAATGTAGTCGCAGGCTTGTCACACATTAGCGTCGTCCAATATTTATTTGCAGTCATGGCAGGGAAAACGGTGATGATTTTTACGATCAGCTATGTTGGCCATGACGTTTTTGCACTCATTCATCAGCCGGGTAAGACTGCTATTATCATAGCGGTTATGGCTCTTTTATGGGCAGGAGGCAAACAGCTGGAAAAACGTCTTCAAAAATAAAAAACCGTAAGAACGTGGTTTTTTATTTTTGAATTTTGACCGAACGTATGATCTTTGATATAGTGAAAGTAAATAAAAGGAGGAATCCGGATGGCATTGCAATTTATTATTGGACGTTCCGGTTCAGGAAAAACAGAGCATATCATCAATGAAATAAAAGAACGTCTCCGCCGGCTGCCTGACGGAAAGCCAATCATCTATATTGTGCCGGAGCAGATGTCGTTTCTGTCAGAATATCGCCTCGCCTCAGATCAGACCCTCGGCGGCATTATTCGGGCACAAGTGTACAGCTTTACGCGGCTTGCATGGCGCGTGTTACAGGAAGAAGGCGGCATGAGCAGACAGCACATTACACCAGCTGGACGCAATATTTTAATCCGGAAAATTATCGAAGAACATCGCAATGACTTAGCTGTTTTCTCAAAAGCGGCCGATAAAACAGGGTTTGTCAGCACGGTTGAACAAATGCTGACTGAATTTCGGCAATATTTAATTTCGCCGGATGAAATGGCGGAGCACCGAAAACAGGTCCCCGCTGCACTTGCAGACAAACTAAGTGACTTACAAACAATCTACTCTTCTTACGATCAAGCCTTAGCTGGCAAATATACGGACTCCGAAGACTATATGAGGCTTTTGGCGGAAATGGCCGCAAATTCTTCTTACATACAAGAAGCGGACATTTATATAGATGGATTTCACAGTTTTACACCACAAGAATATGAAGTCATCCGTGTACTGATGAATTCAGCAAACGACGTAACCATCGCTTTAACAGTAGATCGTCCATTTCGGAATGAAGACCCGGTTGATACCCATCTGTTCCGGCTGCCGGGACGTTCCTATCATGATTTATATGAACTTGCGATTGCAGAAGAGATTGATATAAAAAAAGATCTTATTATATATGGACATAAGCGTCAGGAGGCCGCTTCGCTTATTCATCTTGAAATGCAATTTGACAAACGTCCGGCGAAACGTTCTAAAAACAGTGAAGGAATGTCTATTTGGCAGGCGGCAGGCAGGCGTGCTGAAATCGAATCGGCTGCGCGCGAAATCCGTCGTCTTTCCCGTACTGAAAATCTGCGCTATAAACAAATGGCGCTGCTTGTTCGGAATGGTGAAGATTATCGATCGATCATTGAAACTGTTTTTGATGATTATAGCATTCCATTTTTTATCGATCAAAAACGGCCGATGCTCAACCATCCGCTCGTTGAACTTATTCGTTCGTCACTAGAAGTCATTGGCGGAAAATGGCGGTATGAAGCGGTTTTTCGTGCGGTGAAAACAGATTTGCTTTTTTCGTTTGATCAGCCGCGCGAAAAAATTCGGCGCAGCATGGATTTGCTTGAAAATTACGTGCTTGCCCACGGCATTTACGGGGAACGATGGACGAACGGCGAGCGCTGGACATACCGCCGTTATATGGGGCTGGAATTTACTTCGGTTGCCCAGACAGATGAAGAGCGTTTATTTGAAAACCAATTAAACGAAATGAAAGAGTTTATTGCTGCACCACTTTTTAGATTGGAAAAGCGTCTGAAAAGAGCAAAGAATGCTATGGAATGCTGTCGTGGACTGTATCAATTTATTGAAGAACTTCACATTCCAGAAAAAATGGAGCAGCTTTCAATGGAAGCAGAAGAGCGCGGGGAACTGACGGAAGCTGCTCAGCATAACCAGGCATGGGACGCGGTGATCGGCATGCTTGATGAATTTGCGGAAGTGGCCGGCGATGAAGAAATGGATGCGAAAAAATTCGCCGCCGTTTTGGATGCCGGGCTTGAAGCACTGGAATTTTCTATCGTGCCGCCGGCAGCCGACCAGGTCATCATCGCCAATCCGGAAAAATCAAGGCTTGCCGACATTCACACAGCCTTTATCGTCGGTATGAATGATGGTGTCTTTCCTTCCCGTCAAATGGAAGGAGGCATTTTGGATGATGAAGAAAGGGAAGCACTTCTTTCTTCCGGGATGCATGTTGCACCTGGCAGCAAAACGAAACTGCTCGATGAAGAACTGATCGCATACCGGGCGTATACAGTACCATCAAATCGTCTGTACGTTTCGTGGCCGATTGCCGATGCAGAAGGAAAATCATTACAGCCGTCCCCTTATATAAAAAGAATGCATGAGTGGTTTGAGCACATAGACAAGGTCATTGTTGCCAATGATCCGGCTGATCTGCCGGCAAAGGACCAGCTCGCTTACATTTCCCATTCGGAACCAACGTTATCATATTTAACGTCCCAGCTTCAGCTGAAAAAGCGAGGATATCCCATTTTTTCATTCTGGTGGGATGTATACAATGTTTATATAGAAAGCAACGCAAAAAAAGCTGGATTTGTTCTTGATAGTTTGTTTTATGAAAATAAAGCGGATCCGTTAAAAGAAGAGACAAGTCTTAATTTGTACGGAACCGATATGATTGCAAGTGTATCGAGAATGGAGACGTTTCATTCATGCGCGTTTAGCCATTTTGTCCGTCACGGCTTAAAGCTTCGCGACCGGCTCGTCTATCGCCTTGAAGCGCCGGATATTGGAGATTTATTCCACGGGGCACTGAAATGGATCGCGGAAGAAGTAGAAAAAAGAGGGCTGAAATGGCCGGAGCTGACACCGGAACAATGTAAATCCTTTGCAAAAACAGCAGTGGAGGAGCTGGCGCCAAAGCTGCAAAATCGAATCTTAATGAGTTCGCATCGACACATATATATTCAGAAAAAATTAGAACAAATTATTGCACGTGCATCGACGGTACTTAGTAATCAGGCGAAGGTGAGCGGTTTTTCACCGCTGGGCATTGAACTCGCTTTCGGTCCGCGTTCAGAATTGCCGCCGCTCGTTTTTGAGCTGAAAAATGGGGCGCGTATGTCGCTTGCGGGCCGTATTGACCGGGTCGATCGAGCAAAAGGAAAAGAAGATACGTATTTGCGGGTGATCGACTATAAGTCAGGCAGCCGGGATGTGGACATGACAGAGATGTACTATGGATTTGCGATGCAAATGCTGACATATCTTGATATCGTTGTCACGAATGCACCACTTTTAACCGGGACTGAAGCACGTCCAGGCGGCGTTTTATATTTTCATGTTCATAATCCTTATTTGAATACGAAAAAATTCCTGACCATTGATGAGATTGAAAAAGAACTGTTGAAAAGCTTCCGTATGAAAGGACTTGTGCTTGGAGAAGGCGAAGCGATTCATTTAATGGATGAACAGCTTGAGACGGGAGATTCGCTCATTATTCCAGCAGGATTTAAAAAAGACGGAACGTTGTCGGCACGTTCAAAAACGGCGGATGATGGAGATTTTGAAGCGATGAGAGGGCATGTACGCAGCTTGTATGAAAAAGCGGGCAACGACATCGTCTCCGGACGAGTCGATATTACGCCGTATCGTTACAATAAAAAAACGCCGTGTACATTTTGTTCGTATCGGCAAGTGTGCCAATTTGATGACACGCTTGAAGAAAATCAGTACCGAACCATCCGCCCGAGAAAAAATGAAGAGATTATCGCAATGATGAAGGAGGAAGACGATGAACAGCTATAACATTCCGGTCAAGCCGGATGATGCACGATGGACAGACGATCAATGGAAAGCCATTTATGCAGAAGGAAGCGACATTCTTGTCGCCGCGGCGGCTGGTTCCGGGAAAACGGCCGTTTTAGTCGAGCGGATTATTCAAAAAATGATTCGTGATGAATCGCCGATCGATGTGGATGAGCTGCTTGTCGTTACCTTTACCAATGCGGCGGCGGCGGAAATGCGGCAGCGGATTAGCGAGGCACTTGAGCAGGAGATTGAAAAAAATCCTGCTTTGAGTCGTCTTCGCCGCCAGCTTCGCTTATTAAATAAAGCGTCCATTTCTACCCTGCATTCATTCTGTTTGGAAGTGATCCGAAAATATTATTACATGATCGATATCGACCCGGGTTTCCGGATCGCTGATGATACAGAAGCGGTGTTAATTCGGGATGAAGTGCTTGAAGACTTGCTTGAAGAAGAATACGCTAAACCGGACAATGACTCTTTTTTTACATTAGTTGATACATTTTCTGGCGACCGGAGTGATGTGGAACTACAAAAATCGGTTATTCGATTATTTGACTTTTCAAGATCACACCCTGATCCAGACCGCTGGCTAAAAGAGCTGTCTTCTTTGTATGAAGCGACGGGGACAATCGACGATCTTCCTTTTATCGATCCATTAAAAAAAGATATCCGTTTTCAGCTTGATAGTGCACTTTCCTTGCTAGAGGAAGGGTTAATGATGACTGAATTGCCGGGAGGCCCCACGCCGCGGGCTGAAAATTTCACAGTCGATAGCGCGATGGTAAAAACACTTATCCAATGTGAAACGTGGGAAGAATGGTACAACGCTTTTCAACATGTAAAATTTCCAACATTGAAAATGTGTAAAGGCGACGAGTATGATGAAGAGCTGAAGGAACGGTCTAAAAATGTCCGGGACCAAGCAAAAAAAATGGTCAATGAATTAAAAGATACCTTTTTTTTACGAAAGCCGGAAAACTGGCTGAATGATTTAAATGAGATGAAGCCCGTTGTGGAACGTCTTTCGCAGCTCGTTCTCACGTTTTCAACGCGCTATGCTGATGTGAAGCGGGGGAAAGGCATTACAGACTTCAGCGACTTAGAGCATTACGCGTTAGCCATTTTAATCGAAAATGGGCAGCCTTCAAAAGCAGCCGAAGCATACCGGCGCCGCTTTAAAGAAGTCCTCGTGGATGAGTACCAGGATGTCAATATGGTGCAGGAAACGATTGTCAGGCTGGTTTCCGAAGATGACGAACAGTCGGGTAATTTATTTATGGTAGGCGACGTAAAACAATCCATTTACCGTTTTCGCCTGGCGGAACCAGGTCTTTTTCTCGGCAAATATAATCGCTTTAACCGAGATGGTCTCGGGACAGGATTGAAAATTGGCTTGTCCCGTAATTTCCGAAGCCGAAAAGAAGTGCTGGACGGCACGAATTATGTATTCCAGCAAATCATGGGAACCGAAGTCGGAGAAATCGCATACGGAGAAGCAGAATCACTCGTTCCAGGAGCGTTCTATCCGGAGGCGGAATGCCCGATTGAAGTGGCGGTTATTAATAGTGACGGCTCCGAAGAAATAGACGAAGATGAAATGGATCGGGAGGATGCGGAGCAATCTCAGCTTGAATCGCGCTTCATCGCGTCAAAGGTTAAAGAGTTAATCCAATCAGGCCACCTCATTTATGATTCAAAAACGAAGTCAGAACGGCCGGTCCAATACCGGGACATTGTTATTTTAATGCGCTCACTCACGTGGGTTCCGGAGATGATGGAAGAATTTAAGCACGCTGGCATTCCTGTATACGCCAACACGTCCGGTGGCTATTTTCAATCGACGGAAATTTCGGTGATGCTGTCACTGCTTCATGTGATCGATAATCCATTTCAAGATATTCCGCTTGCGGCTGTGCTTCGTTCACCGATTGTCCGTTGTACAGAAGATGAAATGGCTTCTATTCGACTTTCATCTAAAAAAGGAAGTTACTTTGAAGCGCTGCTTGCGTTTATGCAAAACGGAAACAGCGATGCGTCGTTAAAAGAAAAAGTGAGTCCATTTGTCAAGCGGCTTGAAAGATGGCGTTCGATCGGCCGCAGCGGTGCATTGTCGGACCTTATTTGGGCGCTGTACCGCGATACACAATTTTACGCATTTGCGGGCGGGATGCCAGGCGGAAAGCAGCGGCAGGCTAATTTGCGTGCACTTTATGACCGGGCACGGCAGTATGAAGAAACATCGTTTCGCGGTTTATTCCGCTTTTTACGGTTTATTGAGCGGATGCGTGAGCGGGGGGACGATCTTGGAACAGCCCGTGCACTATCTGAACAGGAAGATGTTGTCCGCATTATGACGATTCATGCGAGCAAAGGGCTTGAATTTCCTATTGTGTTCACTGCAGCGGCCGGACGCAAGTTTAATATGATGGATTTAAATGGCCGGGTGCTATTTGATAAAGAGTACGGAATCGCTGTTAAATACATGAACCCAGAAAAAAGAATTGCTTGGCCGTCGCTCGTTCAACTTGCTTTTCAGCGTAAAAAGAAACTGGAGCTTCTGGCAGAAGAAATGCGTGTTTTGTATGTTGCGATGACCCGGGCGAAAGAAAAGCTGATTATCACAGCATCTATGAAAAAACTCGAGAAAAAAATGGACAGCTGGACGCTGGCAGCAGATCATCCGTCGCTGCTGCTTAGAGACGCGGTCCGGGCATCCGCTTCATCGTACGCCGATTGGATCGGTCCCGCGCTTATGCGCCACAACAATTTAAATGGCAGTCATGCTCACTTTTTAGATCATCCGTCGCGCTTTCAGTTTTCGGTGTTAGAAGCAGACAGCTTGCTGGTCACAGAAATAGAGCAAAAAGAGCAAGAAGAATCTTGGATGGACTTGATCAAAAAACGCCAGCCTTATCCTGAACAATCTGACGCGAAAAAAGAAATCGAAAAACAGATGACATGGCAATACAGTTTTTCAGAAGCAGTTCGTCTTCGCTCTAAACAATCAGTCTCAGATTTGAAAAGGTCAAACGACATTTACAGTGAAGGGGCGTCAAATGAGACGGCGCGTTCATATCGGCGTCCGATCTTCCGGCGCCCGCGCTTTGTGCAGGAAAGGCAGCTTTCGCCTGCTGAAGTGGGAACGGCGGTCCATACCGTCATGCAGCATGTTGACTTACGCCAAGCTCCATCTGAGGTGGCAGTAGAGCGGCTTCTTGAAACACTGATTGAAAAAGAACTGCTGGCCGTTGAACAGGCAGAAGCGGTAGACGCAGGGGAGGTAGCGGCTTTCTTTGCAACAGAGCCGGGCCGTATGCTGCTGGCTGCGGATCAAGTCCATCGTGAGTTGCCATTTAATATGGGCATGACGGCGCGAGAAGCGGGAATGGGCGAATCGGATGAACGTGTACTTATTCAAGGAGTCATTGACTGCTTGTTTGAATACAAAGGAAATCTTTATTTGCTTGATTATAAAACAGACGGTATAACGGACAGATTTGCCGGCGGTTTTGATGAAGCAAAGCCGATTTTGGCAAAGCGGTATGAAATGCAAATTGCTCTTTACGCTAAAGCAGTTGAGCGAATTTGGAAACGTCCGGTCGAAAGGAAATTTGTCTTTTTCTTAGACGGCACTCACGTCGTGGAATATGCGTAATCAATCCCTTTTCTGTTATGATAAATAGGCAGTCATGATAAGAAAGGGGGTGTTTTATTGCAGCAAGTACAACAGAATGAAACGGCACGAATTGTCTCCATTGATGTGCTGAGAGGCCTATCTCTTTTTGGTATTTTCCTTGTGAATATGCTGTCGTTTCATTCCCCTTATTTTTATTACAATCCATATGAATGGTGGAAAACCTCACAGGATTTGCTTGCTTTTTCATGGATTGATGTTTTCGTACAGGCGAGTTTTTACCCTTTGTTTGCAGCCATGTTCGGATTCGGTGCGGCCATGCAGCATGAGAAGGCCATCAAGAAAAATGGCATGTTTATCTGGACAGGAATCCGCCGCTTTTCCTTTTTGCTTGTTCTGGGTCTTCTGCACGCCTTTTTCATTTGGCCGGGTGACATTTTATTTAATTACGCGGTATGTGGGTTTTTGCTTCTCTTCTTTTTGCGTTTTTCCAGCCGGCTTCTTTTGAGCATGGGCCTCGTCCTTTTATTTGTGCCGGCTGTTATGCTCGGCTTGCTTCTTTTCCTGTCAGCACTGTCAGATCCATACAATTCATTATTTTGGACAGACATCGCTTCAGTGTCCCAGTCGATTGCAGCATATGGAAGCGGTTCGTACGTGGAAGTGACCGTGCAGCGAATAAGCGACTGGACAAACAATAACGTGACGGATGGGGCTTTTTTGTTTCAGCTTATGACGATTTTTCCATTTCTTCTGATCGGTGCAGGAGCGTATAAACAGCGGATAATTGAGAAATGGACAGCAAAGCCGAAGAAAACCTTATGGACATTTGCTCTTCTTTTTACAGCGGGGCTTATGCTGAAAGGTATTCCACATGTGCTTGGCCCTAGTCACATTGCCTATATGTACATTCAAGATGCCATTGGGGGGCCCGTGCTCGCGGCTTCATATGCGGCTCTTATTGTTTATTTATCCACTTTCGACCGTCCGGCAAAGCTGCTTTTACCTTTTGCACAAGCCGGTAAAATGTCACTGACGAACTATTTGATGCAGTCTGTACTTGGCTCGCTTATTTTTTACTCGTACGGTCTTGGTTTTTATGGACAAATTACATTGAGAACCGGTATTTTGCTTTGTGTTACTATTTTTGCTGTACAAGTAATCGTCTCTGGATTATGGATGAACCGATTTAAACGGGGACCAATGGAAGCGATTTGGCGGTTGTTCACATATGGAAAAAGGGGATGAAAAAATGAAATGGATGAGTTTTAAGCATGATGGAAAAGAAAAGTATGGTATCTATTTACGAGAAGAACAAGCCGTGGCAGTTGTTTCAGACGAAAATGATGCACCTCCTACTCTTGTTGCCGCGATTGAAGAAGGGCAATTTTTAGAATCCATACCAAACAATCTTAAACGATTGCCGCGTGTAGATGAAACAACAATTGAATGGCTGTCCCCGATTCCGCGTCCGTTGAAAAATGTGATGTGTGTCGGGAAGAATTATCGTGACCATGCAATTGAAATGGGCGGGGAAGCAAGCGTGCCAGAGCACCCGATGATTTTTACGAAAGCCCCAACCGCCGTCAGTGCACATCAAGCGCCGATTCCAGCTTATGAATCATTAACCGATGCGCTGGACTATGAAGGCGAACTCGCCGTCATTATTGGGAAAAAGGGAAAAGAAATTGCCCGCGCTGAGGCGCTTGATTATATTTTCGGATACACCGTGCTGAACGATGTGACAGCACGCGACCTGCAAAGCCGTCATAAGCAATTTTTTATCGGCAAAAGCTTGGATGGAACATGTCCGATAGGGCCTTGGATCGTTTCAAAAGACGAGATTGGCGATCCGCATACATTAGCTATTGAAACAAAAGTAAACGGGGAAACGCGCCAGAAGTCGAATACTTCTCAATTTATTTTTCCAATCGATGAAATTATCCATGTTTTGTCCAAAGGAATGACGCTCGAACCTGGAGATATTATTGCGACAGGAACACCGGCGGGTGTGGGGTTTGCGATGGAGCCGAAAGGAACGCTTCAGGCCGGTGACACAGTTGACATTACGATTGAAGGTGTCGGCACTTTGTCAAATACGGTCCGGTAATTGTGTGGTAAAATAAAGAAGTAAAAAAAGGAGGAGAGTTTGTGGACTTTTTAACATCATCAACACACGTACATATTACAACATGGGTCATCGCGCTTATTTTGTTTTTTATCGCGTTGAAAAAGCCATCAACCGGTGTACATATGGGGCTTCGCTTATTTTATGTCCTGATTTTGGTTACCGGCTTTATGCTGTTTGTTACATTTGACAGTTTGAATCCGATGCTATATGGAATAAAAATGCTGTCAGGGATCATCACGATCGGGTTAATGGAAATGACGCTTGTCCGGAAGAAAAAGAACAAAAGTAATGGCGGCGTTTTTGCAGGTGCGCTTGTCGTGCTGCTTATCACGATTATTCTTGGGTTTGCGCTTCCAGGGATTGCTTAAAAATTTAGATTTTGATAAAAAAGCTGCGTGAAGAAAATACACGCAGCTTTTTTGCTATAATACATAAAAAGGAGGCTTGTTCATGTTTCCGATCATTTTATGGGTCATTGTTTTTATTTTATTTATTGTCACGGTACAAGCCGTGTCTATTTATTTGCGGCCAGCTGATAGAGAAACAAATGACGAAGCACAGCAGCTTGAAAGAAAAGAAGACCCATATTCACACTAACCGTCATTTCCTGAAAAAGGAGAGGCGGTTATTTTTATATACATACTGAATAGTGCTCTCAATCTGACCACGTGTCTATTTTTTGTATCACGATTGTTCTTGTAAAAAAAGCGTTTATTTTGTAATGCTCAGCGGTTAAACCGTGTCGGTTTCTTGAACAATGCCTGCTTCAATTGACGCAATGTGGGAAAAAGCGTACTCTAAATGAAGGTTGAACACTTTAGCGCAGGGGGAAACAGACAGTGAAAAAACGATTCTTTTCGCTCGTCATGGTCCCGCTTCTTCTTTTTTCTGCAAATGCGGCATCTGCAGAGGAAAAAGAGGAAGACTGGCATGATGAAACGATGTATTTTTTAATGACCGACCGGTTTATGAACGGCGATCGCTCCAATGATGAACAGACAGATAATAAAGATTCATCTGCCTATCAAGGTGGAGATTTTAAAGGCATTCAAGATAAGCTTGAGTATCTACAGGAGCTTGGCATGACGTCAATCGTCATTTCGCCTGTTTTTGAAAATGAAGCAGGTGGTTATCATGGTTACCACATAACGAATTACAGCAAAATGAATCCGCAATTTGGCAGCGAGCAAGAACTGGCGGCGCTAGTGGACAGTGCACATGAGAAAAATATCCGCGTTATTGTTGATTTTCCGGCGACGCGTGTAAGCATGGAGCATGTGTGGCTGGAGGATGCCCAAAAAGCGGACTGGTTTATGGAGACGTCTATTGCTCAGAAGCCGGACTGGCTTGGAGAGATGGCGCTTTTGAATACAGCTAATCCTGATGTCCAGTCGGCACTTGTCGAAGCGGCGGTAAAGCTGGCAGATGAAACAGGTATCGATGGCTACTTTTTCAGCGGCGCCTCAGCGGCTGAACCGGAATTTTGGACGGAATTCGACGAATCACTTCCAGAGCTGCATTTGATTGGGGAAATGTCAGAAGCATCTATTCAGGAAGCGGCCGCTTATGAAGAAGCCGGGCTGGATGCTGTGACATCTTCATGGCTGCAGGACCCGATTCGGGAACAGTTTGCGACAGTTGACCGTTCGTCTGAGGAAGTGAAAGACCGGCTTTTAGAAGAACAGAACGTGTTAAACGATCCAATTGCTGCTGTTCATACAGCCGATTCTGCTTTAACGGACCGCCTTACGCTTGATATGGCGAATGAAAATATGTTTCCGGGAGCACGCTGGAGAATGGCGCTGACATATATGTATACGACTCCAGGAACACCAGCCGTTTTTTATGGATCAGAAATTGCTCAAAATGGGGAATCGGGTCCTGATTCACACGGACTGATGAATTTCCGGACCGATCAGGAGCTTGTCGATTATATTAAGCAAATTTCAGCGCTTCGCCAAGAGCTGCCAGCGCTTCGCCGCGGTTCCTATGAGTCGATTTATGAACAGGACGGCATGTCGGTGTTTAAGCGGCAATATGAAGATGAGACGTTAATTGTCGCAATTAACAATACTGGTGAAACGCAAAGCGTCGCGATTCCGGCGTCTGAACTGGATGAAGATAAAGAATTGCGCGGACTGCTGGCTGGCGATATGTCACGAGCGGCAGACGGTGAGTTCACAATCATTCTTGACCGTGAAGAAGCGGAAATTTATGTGCTGGCACAAAAGACTGGTATTAATTATGCATTTATTGCCGCGATGGCGACGGTCTGGATCGTCTTTGTTTTGTTCCTGTACATTGTCTGGAAACGCGGAAAAAAAGCCGCCAAGCAATAAATGAAAGCCACACAGTTCACTGATTTGTGTGGCTTTTTTGGGGCATTTAAATAAGTGTCTTCAGCGCCAATCGTTCTTCTAAAAAGAGAGCGATTCCGTCTTCTTCGTTCGAAGCGGTTGTTTCATTGGCGATTGATTTTAACGCTGCAATACCGTTGCCCATCGCAACACCGGTGCCGGCATAGTCAATCATTTCTAGATCGTTATCTTCATCACCAAACGCAATGATTCGCTCAGGCGGAATGCCAATCCAATCGGACACTCTTTTTAACCCGACGGCTTTGCTCAATCCACTTTTGACAATTTCGATGACATGCCATGGAGCAGCCCAGCGCCGGTGATCGATCACTTCCGCATGTACATCGCTTAAATGGCGGCGGATATCCGGCACTTGCTCTTCTGTTGCGTGAATAAGCATACTCGTTGGGTGGTCGGTCAGCTTTTCACGCAAATCGCCGGTTGTGACAAGAGGACTGCCCAGCTTAAAAACGTCAATCAGCTTTTCATCATGATAATGAAAATAGACATTATCGAGCACTTCTGCAATAATATTGTGAAAATCAAAATCATGGCATGCTTCAACAATATCAACAGCTGTTTTCAGTTCCATTGGTTCGTGAAACAGGCCCCATTTTTGATTGCCAGGATGATGAACAAATGCGCCGTTAAAATTAACAATCGGTGTTTTTAAGCCAAGCTCCGCATAATAAGGGGCGCTTGAGCGAAACGGGCGGCCTGTTGCAATCATCACTTCATGCCCATGCTCCATTGCTTTTTGAATCGTTTGTTTTGTGCGGGGAGAAATGGTTTTTTCGTCGGTTAATAATGTACCATCGAGGTCTAACACAATTAAATGTTTCTCCATAAGGCCAAGTCACTCCTTTGCCAGTTCTTCTTTTAGTGTAGAGGGTGTGGGCGTTATTTGTAAAGATACAGGCTTTTTGCTCATCATTTGAAGAGATGTCTGTTATGATAAAGCTATACGCAATCAAAGAAGGAGTGTTTTTAAATGGATCAGGATTTAAAAGAAAATATTATGGGCGCGCTTGAACAGGTCATCGATCCCGAACTTGGCATTGACGTCGTCAATCTCGGGCTCGTGTATGACGTAGATATGGATGAAGCCGGGAAAACGACAATAACCATGACATTAACATCAATGGGCTGCCCGCTTGCAGGTGTCATTGTCGACCAAGTAAAAGCAGCATTGTCCGGGATCCCGGAAGTGACCGAAGTTGAAACAAATATCGTTTGGACGCCGGTTTGGTCACGTGATATGGTGTCACGCTATGCAAAAATCGCCCTCGGCATTCAATAAGGGTCAAAGGCTGAGAGCGCGGCATTGTGCCGTAACGCCTTTGTGACCCGCATCCTGTGGGTCTAAGCGCAGGGCGACCGAGGGACTGGACGTCTTCAACTGGATAATGCTCCGACATTTATACTTATTATCTTCTAAAAAAGAAGGTTCCCCGGCGGAACCTTCTTTTTTTAATCAATTTAGCAGTTCTTGCCTTCTTTACCAATTTAAAAAGAATTTTTCATGCCGTTTCCTTTGCGTAAAAAACGGGAATCTTTTAAAATAAAATCAAAGGTCAAAAAAGGTCAAGGAGGTTTTTGATAGTGAATATGGAAAAAATGACATATACGATGCAGGAAGCGCTTGCAGCTGCGCAGCAAAGCGCGGTAGAACGAAACCATTCGGATGTTGATACCGTACACATGATGACAGCGCTTGTGTCGAAAGAAGACGGGCTGTTTTGCCGCATCTTTGAACGAGCAGGACTTTCAAAAGCGGTACTGCTTAAATTTGTCCAAGGAGAAATCCAATCTAAGCACGCTGTATTAGGCAATGTCCAATACGGCGCTTATTTATCAGGCGGTTTAAACACGTGGTTTCAAAAAGCGGCAGACGTGCAAAAAAAGTGGGAAGATGCTTATTTATCCGTTGAACACATGGCTGCTTCCATCTCTTCAGCCGGCAATAAAATAGTGGAAATGACGAAAAAAGAAAATGTGACAGAAAAAGCAATCTTAGAAGCCATTCATGAAATAAGGGGGAACGAGAAAGTGACAACACAAAACCCGGAATCAGGCTATGAAGCACTGGCAAAATACGGACGTAATTTAGTGGAAGAAGTACGGACGGGCAAAATTGACCCGGTGATTGGACGTGATGATGAAATCCGTCATGTCATTCGTATTTTGTCACGGAAAACAAAAAACAACCCGGTGCTGATCGGCGAGCCAGGCACAGGAAAAACGGCGATTGTTGAAGGACTTGCTTGGCGGATTGTCCGAAAAGACGTCCCAGATGGATTAAAAGATAAAACGATTTTTTCACTTGATATGAGTTCGCTCATCGCCGGCGCAAAATTCCGCGGTGAGTTTGAAGAACGGCTTAAAGCAGTCTTAAACGAAGTGAAAAAAAGTGATGGCCGTATTTTATTATTTATCGATGAAATCCATACAATTGTCGGCGCAGGCAAAACGGAAGGGTCAATGGACGCTGGCAATATGCTGAAGCCTATGCTTGCGCGCGGTGAGCTGCACTGTATCGGGGCAACAACGCTTGACGAACACCGCCAGTACATTGAAAAAGATCCGGCTTTAGAACGCCGCTTTCAGCCGGTGCTCGTATCAGAACCAACGATTGAAGATGCGATTTCGATTTTGCGCGGCTTAAAAGAACGGTTTGAAATTCATCATGGCGTGAACATTCATGACCGGGCGCTCGTTGCGGCAGCGACCCTTTCCAACCGGTATATTACGGACCGGTTTTTGCCGGATAAAGCGATTGATCTTGTTGATGAAGCATGTGCGATGATCCGGACGGAAATTGATTCGATGCCAGCGGAGCTTGATGCGGTGATGCGCCGGGTCATGCAGCTGGAAATTGAAGAAGCGGCACTCCGGAAAGAAAAAGACCGCGAAAGCGCAGCACGTCTCGAACAAATTCAAAAAGAGCTGGCGGATTTAAAAGAGCAGGCTGATGCAATGAAAGCGCAGTGGATGAGCGAAAAAGACGCAATTATGAATGTGAAAGATAAGCGGGAAGAGCTGGATCGCCTTCGCCGCGAACTGGAAGATGCAGAAAGCCGTTACGATTTGAATCGGGCGGCAGAACTGCGCCACGGACAAATTCCAGCAGTTGAAAAAGAGCTGTCGGGACTCGAATCAACTGCTTCGGCTGAAAAAGATGACCGGCTTCTTCGTGAAGAAGTAACAGAAGAAGAAATTGCGTCAATCGTTGCCAGCTGGACTGGTATTCCGGTCACGAAACTCGTAGAAGGTGAGCGCGAAAAGCTGCTCCGGTTGGAAGAAATTTTGCACGAGCGGGTCATCGGGCAGGATGAAGCGGTGTCCCTCGTGAGTGACGCGGTGCTCCGGGCGCGTGCAGGCATTAAAGATCCAAATCGTCCGATCGGTTCATTTTTATTCCTCGGTCCGACCGGTGTCGGGAAAACGGAGCTCGCCAAAACGCTCGCTGACGTGTTGTTTGACAGCGAAGAGCAAATGATCCGTCTTGACATGTCGGAATACATGGAAAAGCATTCGGTTTCACGCCTCGTCGGCGCACCTCCGGGATATGTCGGCTACGAAGAAGGCGGACAGCTGACTGAAGCGATCCGGCGCCGTCCATATTCGGTCGTGCTGCTTGATGAAGTGGAAAAAGCGCATCCGGATGTGTTTAATATTTTGCTTCAAATGCTTGATGATGGACGCATTACCGATTCACAGGGCCGGAGGATTGACTGCAAAAACACCGTTGTCATTATGACATCGAACATCGGATCGTCCTTTTTGCTTGAATCAGGCGGAGAAGGGGAAATCCCGGAAGAAGCGAAAAACAATGTAATGGCACAGCTGCACGGCCATTTCCGGCCGGAATTTTTAAACCGAGTCGATGACATTATCCTCTTTAAGCCGCTGACCCGCGAAAATTTAAAGGGTATCGCAGGAAAAGTGTTAGAAGGCCTGGCGCTTCGCTTGCTTGACCGGGGTGTCACGCTTCACGTTACCGATGCGGCAAAAGAAAAAATCGCTGAAGAAGGATATGATCCGGTCTTTGGCGCCCGACCGCTTAAACGGTTTATTCAGCGGCAAATT
The DNA here is from genome assembly GCF_024213455.1 of Domibacillus sp. A3M-37. Taxonomy (NCBI): domain Bacteria; kingdom Bacillati; phylum Bacillota; class Bacilli; order Caryophanales; family Bacillaceae; genus Domibacillus; species Domibacillus sp. A3M-37. The sequence continues at coordinate 83,916 of NZ_JANAVL010000002.1, forward strand.
GAAACGCAGACTGCCCGCGCGATTATTGCTGGCAGTATTTTACCGGGATCAGAAGCGGTCGTTGGTGTGGAAAATGGAGAGCTGGTTGTTCGATAAGTGGACATAACCGCCTGTTAATGGATATAAAATCGAATAAGTGGACATAAAAATGACGCTTCCTATAAAAGGGAGCGCCATTTTTTTTTATTCGTCCAATAAACTTTCTTTTTTGCCAAGGTTGTATGCTTCTTGCATAACGTTCATAAACAAACCGAAAAATGGCTCAGCCATCGCCGGTGAAAATTCAATACCGGCTTCTTTCATTTTTTCTTGTGCTTCAGGCAAATATTTCATCGCAATTTGCATAAATTCCATGTTTTTTTCCATCATAAAAAACTCCTTCTCAGCTGCAACTGGTTCTTATCTCTATTTTAGTGTATCTGCAAAAATCGTCAAGAAAAAGCAAAACTTTTTTATGCCGGTGTGTTGATAATATGCTAATATTATGGTCAGAGTACATAAAAACAACTAAAGGAGGTTTCCTTGTGCAATATCTTATGACATTTATCTGGACACTCATTTTATCTGAAATGGTTGTATACGTTGTGTCTTCCATGAACGGGGCAGCATTTCACGCTGAAGCAGGCGTTTTGATTTCAATTGTTGCAACTATTTTGTTGTTCGTATTAACAGCGTTAATCCCGAATGATCCAATTGAAAAGCATTAAAATGAAAGCGAGTTCCCACTAAGTGGAATTCGCTTTTTCCTATAAGATCTAAGAAAGTATATGTTTTTGGACATTGTCCGGCTACAGGCGGCCAGTCTCTCAGAGGCCCATACGATGTGGGTCATAAAAGCGTTGCAGCAGGAAGCTGCGTTCTTAGCTTTTGTTCCAATAAGCCGTCACAGTTGTGTGGCAAAGAGCGCCACCCTGCTGTTCCAACTTATGTCTGCCGGGCCTGAACGGCCGCCTTGCGCTTTTCCGATTTAGAAGTTGCATTTAGGGCTGTTTTTCAGTAAAATTAGTACCAAGTCATAATAATTGATATTACAAATGTGTGCGAAGGAAGGTGCGTTTTTTGAACGCTGGAATATGGGGAATGGGACGGTACCTCCCAGATCAGGTCGTAACCAATGCGGATCTGGAAAAAAAGATGGACACATCCGATGAATGGATACGTACCCGCACAGGCATTGAAGAGCGCCGCATTGCTGAAGATGGCATAGGGACCGTTTATATGGCTGCAAGAGCAGCGGAAAAAGCGATTCAAAACGCAGGCATTGGACCGGAAGAAATCGATTTAATTATTACCGCAACGGTCACGCCGGATCACAGCTTCCCATCGGTCTCCTGTGAAATTCAGCATGAAATCGGTGCGGTCAACGCGGCAGCAATGGACGTTAGTGCCGCATGCGCCGGGTTTATGTATGGCATTATTACGGGAAAACAGTTTGTGGAAACAGGCGCGTACAAGCACGTGTTAGTCATAGGAGCAGAAAAGCTGTCCAAAGTGATTGATTGGAATGACCGGAACACAGCCGTGTTATTTGGGGACGGAGCTGGTGCTGCCATTCTCGGACCAGTATCAGACGGACGCGGCATTCTTTCATTTGAACTTGGCGCCGATGGACGCGGCGGCAAGCATTTATATCAAGATGAACATGTAAAAATGAACGGACGTGAAGTATTTAAATTTGCGGTTCGCCAAATGGGTGAATCCTCGATTAATGTGATTGAAAAAGCGGGTTTAAAAAAGGAAGACATTGATTTTCTTATGGCGCATCAGGCGAATATCCGCATTATGGAGTCAGCAAGAGAACGCCTGGGTCTTCCTCCGGAAAAAATGTCAGTGACCGTGAACAAGTTTGGCAATACATCATCCGCATCGATTCCGCTCACGATGGTGGAAGAAATTGAAAATGGGAATGTAAAAGAGGATGATGTGATTGTGATGGTCGGTTTTGGCGGAGGATTAACATGGGGCGCCATTGCGATGAAGTGGGGACGCTAAACGGAAACTAACAAAGAGGTGGAAAACGTGGAAAAGCGAAGAGTAGTGATTACCGGTCTTGGCATTGTTTCACCGGTTGGAAATACAGTAGAAGAAGCATGGAATAGTGTCACAACAGGAAAAAGCGGCATTAAGCCAATGACACGTTTAAATCCGGACGATTACCCGGCTAAAGTAGCGGCCGAAATTCGTGACTTTGACCCAGAGCAATTTGTGGAAAAAAAAGAAGCGCGCAAAATGGATCGCTTTACGCAATATGCGGTAGCGGCAGCGAAAATGGCTGTAGCAGACGCAAAACTTGAGATTACAGAAGAAAATGCACCGCGCGTTGGCGTCTGGGTCGGGTCAGGCATCGGCGGGATGGAAACATTTGAAAGCCAGTACAAAATATTTTTAGAGCGCGGCTATCGTCGTGTCAGCCCGTTTTTTGTTCCAATGATGATTCCGGACATGGCGGCGGGCCAGGTGTCGATTTACCTTGGCGCAAAAGGGGTAAACTCGTGTACAGTAACCGCTTGTGCGACTGGAACCAATTCGATTGGTGACGCGTTCAAAGTGATTCAGCGCGGCGACGCCGATGCGATGATTTCGGGCGGAACAGAAGCGCCGATTACACAAATGTCAGTAGCAGGCTTTTGTGCCAACACAGCGCTGTCTAACAATCCAGATCCGGCAACGGCAAGCCGTCCGTTTGATGCCAGCCGTGACGGTTTTGTCATCGGTGAAGGAGCGGGTATTATTGTATTGGAAGAATTGGAGCATGCGAAGGCGCGCGGCGCGCATATTTATGCGGAAATTGTCGGCTACGGCTCGACTGGAGATGCTCATCACATTACAGCACCGGCACCGGATGGTGAAGGTGGCGCCCGCGCGATGAAAATGGCCATTGATGATGCGGGACTTGCTCCATCAGATATTGACTATATTAATGCGCACGGAACGAGCACACCATACAATGATAAATTTGAAACAGCAGCGATTAAAACGGTATTTGGCGATCATGCTGGGAAGCTCGCCATCAGTTCGACCAAATCAATGACGGGTCATTTACTTGGCGCGGCAGGCGGCGTTGAGGCGATTTTTACGGCCCTGGCGATTCAAAACGATATTATTCCGCCAACGATTAATCTGCATAATCCTGATCCGGAATGTGACCTGGATTATGTGCCAAACGAAGCGCGTAAAGCGGACGTTCGTGCAGCAATGAGCAACTCGCTTGGATTCGGCGGCCATAACGCAACGATTGTACTCAAACAATACAACGATTAAAAAAAACAGGCTGCGGCCTGTTTTTTTTCGCGCTTGTCCGGCATATACATAATGGACAAGCTGCGGGGGCGTGATCGAATGAGATTCATTCTTTTCTTAACCGGCTTTGGCCTGGCAGTGGCGGGTGGAATTAGTTTTATTATCTATGTTAACTTGCTTGCAGCAGGCATGACATGGCCAGATTATTTTTCATTTACGATGCGCCGGCCGGAATGTTATTTATTTTTCATCGGCTGGCTGCTCATGTTTTTCGGTTTTATTGAATAAAGTAACAAAAACGTGTCGATAATGAACCCATAAAACGGTAATCAAGGAGGAATTTGATGCTGTACCTTCATGACGTGTGGGTGAACTGGTTCGAAGGAGAAGAAAATGGCTGCAGTGTGTGCCCGTATCACGAATGGCGAAAAGACGACGGGATGATGCTGCTTGATCAGGTGCCGGTCCTCATTTTGCGTGAAAACGCAATGGATTTTTTTGAACAGACGCTTTGTGAATTGCCAAAAGAGTTGCTGAAAAAAGTAGAAAGCAAAGCTTTTATCCGAAAAGGAAGCAAGCGGGAAATGATGGAGTATTGTTTTATTGCATCAGACGGTGACAGGACGATGGCGGTTGATACGAACGGCTACCGGGTACCGGTGAAAAAAAGCCGAATTATGCCGCAGCATGAGTTAATTGTACGGGAAATGGCCGATTGTCACCCGGCGGAACCATTTTTCTTTCCAGAAATGACTCGAAAAACGCACAGTTTAGCAGAACCAGCGCCAGAATGGCTGGCTGGGTTGACGCGAAAAGAACGCCAATTAAAGCAGCTTCTTCTTCTGGCTGTGGACCAATTGATTGAATCAGATCACGAGCCAGCATTAAAATATTGGCTGACGGAGTGGAAGCCGGCAAAATACGAAGTCATCCGGCAAATGGATTGGGAAACAGCAGTGAAAATGTTTAGTGAAACCGTTATTGTCGGCTGGAGTCCTGCTCATGAACAATTGTGCGCACAAATGATTAAAGGGCGTCCGTTTTTCGAAAAAATGTATGAACAGGAAATGAGCATTGCCACATAAATAATCGTTTAAATGGGGATGTTCAACCTCAGCAAAAAATAATCACGTTTCGAGCAGGATATTCACACTTATCCGAAAAAACCGTTCCGGCATGATCCGGAACGGTTTTTTTATTTGCGCTTGCGGCCGAGGCCCATGGCATTTTCCATTTTCTTTAATGTCTTGCCTGCCGTGCGACGGGCTTTTTCGGCACCTTCATCTAAAATTTGGTCAAGTTCTGTAGAGTCAACGAGCTCATGATACCGTTCTTGAATCGGTCTAAGATGCTTAACGACTACGTCTGCCACTCCCTGCTTGAAATCTCCATAGCCTTTTCCATCAAATTGCTTTTCAAGGTCAGCAACGGAAATACCTTCTAGGGCTGAATAAATTGAAAGAAGATTAGAGACGCCTGGCTTGTTTTCTTTGTCGTATTTGACGACACCGTCGGAATCGGTCACCGCACTTTTAATTTTTTTCTCGATTTGTTTCGGATCGTCCAAAAGGGTAATAAAGGCCTTTTGATTCGGATCGGACTTGCTCATTTTTTTCGTCGGTTCCTGCAGAGACATGACGCGCGCACCTTCTTTTGGAATCCGTACTTCAGGAATTGTGAAAATATCATTGTATTTCTTGTTGAATCGCTCAGCCAAATCGCGTGTCAGCTCAAGATGCTGCTTTTGATCTTCACCAACCGGCACAATATCCGTTCCATACAGCAGAATATCTGCTGCCATTAACGGAGGATACGTCAATAATCCAGCTGAAACAGCTTCTTTGCCGGCTGACTTGTCTTTAAATTGCGTCATGCGTTCCAATTCACCAATGTACGCCACACATTGAAGCATCCATCCGGCCTGCGCGTGTGCCGGCACTTCAGATTGAATAAATAAGGTCGCTTTTGAAGGATCAAGACCCACCGCTACATAAAGCGCTGCCAGACTGCGGATATTTTTACGCAGCTCAAGCCGGTCCTGCTGAACCGTAATCGCGTGCTCATCGACAATGCAAAAAAAGCAATTGTAGTCTTCTTGAAGCTCTACAAACTGTCTCAAGGCACCGACGTAATTTCCTAATGTTATCGTACCGCTCGGCTGAATGCCGGAAAAAATCGTTTTCACCATAGGTCAAATCACTTCGTTTCGTCTTTTTATGTGTTTGTTTAATTATAAAGAAAACAAAATGAATATTCAAGATGACAGAATGTATGAGAGAAGCAGTGTGAACAAAACGGCTGAGCCGCCTGTTAGAAGCAGCGGCTTCATCCAGCGTTCAGGCTTGCGGGCAGCATATTCTTCATGCAGCTCGCCGGTTTGATCCAGGTCATCAAACTGCGCAGTATACGCACCTTCATTAGATGATTTGCGAAGTCGTTTAAATCCATAAGCCACACCATTAAAAAAGCCTTTTTCCAATAAAAACAAGGCAACACCCGCAACAAGGAATAATAAGCCAATCATAAACAAGGAATCAATCATTGCTCGAACAGAATCAGACTGCAGCAAGCTGAATCCAGCAGAACTAATAAAAAGAAAGGAAAACAATAAAAAAATTTTTTTCTGCATGTGTGTGGTCCGCCTTCCATAAAGGGTAAAATGAGCATAACGAATATCATATGCATTTTTCAACAAAAACTGCTTATTTTATTGGAGGTATTATACAAAAAATATTATTTTTATAAAGTTGTGTAGTCTGAAATTACTATACATTTTACAATTAAATTTAAAAAAGGAAATTTTAAAAACCCATTAACAAAGGGTTTTTCTTTTATATGTAGTATTAAAACTATGTAATGATTGTATAGGAAATGAAAATAAGTTATTGCAATAAAGTAAAACAGCATTATATAATGTTAACAAATCTTCTGAATTATTAAGAAGGTCGAAAATAAAATAGAAGGAGGCACAATCAATGCAAAAGAAAAAATTGTCGATTTTCCTTGTTTTGATGCTTACAGTAAGCGCCATTCTCGCAGCGTGCGGCGGCGGTTCATCTAATTCTAGCGATAGTGGTCAGACATCAGACAATGGTGGAGGAGAAAACAACGTCCTTAATTTGACTGAAACGCAGGATATCCCGTCGATGGACTCGTCACTGGCAACAGATGCGGTATCATTTAATACGCTGAATAGCGTAATGGAAGGGCTTTATCGTCTTGGTGAAGATGACGAAGCAGTAGAAGGCATGGCAGAAGGTGAGCCTCAAATCAGTGAAGATGGCAAAACGTGGACAATTAAGCTGCGTGATGCGAACTGGTCAAACGGTGAGCCTGTCACAGCGAACGATTTCGTTTTTGCTTGGCGCAAAACGTTGAACCCGGATACAGCAGCAGAGTATGCGTACATCATGTATGATTTGAAAAATGCAGCCGCTGTAAACGCAGGTGAAATGGCGCCTGAAGAGCTTGGCGTAAAAGCTTTAGATGAGAAAACACTCGAAATTCAATTAGAAAACCCGGTTCCTTATTTCAAAGAGCTTCTCACATTTGCGACATTCTATCCGCAAAACGAAGCGTATGTAACGGAACAAGGCGATCAATTCGGTCTTGAAGCAAACACTGTTTTGTACAACGGACCGTTTACAATGAAAGAGTGGAAGCATGAAGATCAATTTGTTTTGCAAAAGAACCCTGAGTATTGGGATGCTGAAAACGTTCAGCTAGAAACCGTTAATACGAAGATCGTGAAAGATACGCAAACAGATGTAAACCTTTATGAAAGCGGCGAATTAGACCGCGTGAAATTGTCTGCGGAATTTGTGGACAAGTATAAAGAAGAAGAAGGCTTCCAAACTGTGAAAGAAGCATCCGTATTCTTCCTTCGCTTGAACCAGTCATCAAATGAGGTACTGAAAAATGCAGACGCACGGAAAGCGATCGCGATGGGCTTTGATAAAACAGGTATTACAGATTCGTTGTTAAACAATGGTTCGGTACCAGCGAATTACCTCGTTCCATCTGAATTTGTTCAAGGTCCGGACGGAAAAGACTTCCGTGAAACAGCAGGATCTTATCTGGAAACCGATCAGGCAGCAGCAGCTGAGCACTGGGCAAAAGCGAAAGAAGCACTTGGCCAGGATACAGTGGAGCTTGAGTTGTTAAGCTATGATGACGATGTATCAAAGAAAATAACTGAATATTTAAAAGAACAGCTTGAAACGAACCTTGAAGGCTTAAAGGTTAACATTAAGCTGCAGCCGTTCAAGCAAAAGCTTGACCTAGAATCATCCATGAACTACGAAGCGTCTCTTGCAGGCTGGGGTCCGGATTATCCAGATCCGATGACATTCATCGACATGTTTGTTACAGACGGTGCGCATAACCAATCTGGTTATTCAAACCCGCAAGTAGACAAGCTCGTTCAAGATGCGAAAACAACGCTTCTAACAGATGAGCAGGCTCGTTGGGATGCACTTGTTGAAGCAGAAAAACTCATGCTTGAAGATGCAGCGTTTGCGCCTGTATATCAGCGCGCACGTGCGTATTTGACAAAACCGGCAGTGGAAGGCGTTCTTTATCATAAGTTTGGAGCGGACTTCTCGCTTAAATGGACGTCTGTCACACGCTAAATAAAGCAAAGGAGGGTACGGCCAGCCGGCCTGCTCTCCTTTTCCCTATTAAAAAAATGACGCAAAGGAGGGACAAGTCATGGTGAAATACACATTAAAAAGACTATTTTATATGGTGCTGACATTGTTCATTATCGCAACCATTACCTTCTTCTTAATGAAACTCCTCCCTGGCTCGCCACTTACGAATCAAGAACGTTTATCTCCGGAACAGCAGGAACTTATCTTGGACAAATATGGACTGAATGATCCTCTTCCTATTCAATATGTAAACTATATGACGAATTTGCTGAAAGGGGACCTGGGCCTGTCGTTTCAATATGACAACCGACCGGTTGCGCAAATGATTGCGGAACGAATCGGACCGTCAGCGGAGCTTGGTTTTCAAGCGATTGTCTTCGGGACAATTGTTGGCATTATTTTAGGTGTGATTGCTGCATTAAAGCACAACACCATTTGGGACTACACGGCGACAACGATAGCGGTACTCGGTATTTCCGTTCCGTCCTTTGTTTTTGCCGGTCTTCTTCAATATTACTTCGGCGTTGAGTGGCAGTGGTTCCCGGTCGCTTCATGGGAAGGGTTTGAATACACAATCCTGCCGACGCTGTCCTTGTCCGTTTTTGTTATTGCGACTGTCGCAAGGTACATGCGCTCGGAGCTTCTTGAAGTATTAAACTCAGACTACATTATGCTTGCGCGGGCAAAAGGTATCAGTGCACCGGTTATTATGGTCAAGCATGCGCTGCGGAATGCACTCATTCCGATCATTACGCTGCTCGGCCCGCTCGCTGTCAACATTATGACAGGCTCGCTTGTTATCGAACGGATTTTTGCGATTCCAGGAATCGGAGAGCAGTTTGTCCGTTCCATTAACACAAATGATTATACGGTCATTATGGGAATTACTTTGTTTTACAGTGTGTTGTTTATTGCTGTTGTATTTATTGTCGATATTTTATACGGCATTATTGATCCGCGTATTCGTGTAAGTGGAGGTGACCGGAAATGAGCCAAAAGCTTGATCCGAAATTATTTGATATTCAAGGATCGCGTACACATGAAGCCGAGCAAATGGGCCGTCCGAGCTTGAATTTTTGGCATGATGCCTGGATTCGTCTCAGAAGCAACAAAGGCGCGATTGCCGGGTTGATCCTGATCTTGATCATTCTGTTCATGGCGATTTTTGGGCCGTCCATGAGTGACTATACGTACAAAGAACAAAACATTGCCCATGCAAAACTTCCGCCAAAGATTGCCGCTCTTGAAAACATTCACTGGCTGCCGTTTGACGGCCGTGATAAAGACGGCTTCGATCTGTACGAATCAAAAGGGGTAGAGCAATACTACTGGTTTGGGACCGATGACCTTGGACGGGATTTATGGACACGTGCCTGGTACGGAACGCGCATTTCCATTTATATTGGGGTTCTTGCCGCAGCGATTGATTTTATAATCGGAATTGCGTACGGCGGTATTTCCGGATTTTACGGCGGCCGCGTGGATAACGTCATGCAGCGGATTATTGAGATCCTCATGGGTATTCCTCATTTGATTGTCGTGATTTTATTTATTCTTGTGTTTGAACCCGGCATCTTCTCCATTACGATGGCGATGGTGATCACCGGCTGGGTAAGTATGGCCCGCATTGTCCGCGGCCAGTTTCTGAAGCTGAAAAATCAAGAGTTCGTCCTCGCTTCAAGAACACTTGGTGCATCAGGAAGCCGGCTGATTTGGAAGCATTTAATGCCGAACGTCGTGGGCCCGATTATTGTCACAACGATGTTTACGATCCCGAGTGCGATTTTTACCGAAGCGTTCTTAAGCTTTATCGGCCTTGGTATTGCGCCGCCGGAAGCTTCACTTGGCTCACTTGTAAACGACGGATTTAAGTCGATGCAGCTGTATCCGCATATGCTGCTTATCCCATCCATCATTATCAGCTTGCTGATTTTAAGCTTTAACCTGCTGGCGGATGGCCTTCGTGACGCGTTAGATCCACAAATGAAAAAGTAACAAGAAAGGAGGACGTTTGAATGGAAAAGGTATTAGATGTAAAAGACTTGCACGTATCGTTTGATTTGCACGCCGGTGAAGTGCAGGCGGTAAGAGGAGTCGATTTTCATTTAGAAAAAGGAGAAACGCTTGCGATTGTCGGGGAATCCGGCTCGGGCAAATCGGTCACAACAAAAGCGCTTATGAGGCTGATTCCAAACCCGCCTGGCCGTATTAAGCAAGGGCAGATTTTGTTTGACGGCCGGGATCTTGCCCGTCTGTCTGAAAGGGAAATGGAAAAAATTCGCGGGAAAGAAATGTCGATGATTTTTCAAGATCCGATGACATCCTTGAATCCAACGATGAAAATTGGCAAGCAAATTATGGAGCCGCTTATGAAGCACCAAAAGCTGAGCAAGCAGGAAGCCCACAAGCGGGCAGCTGAACTGTTAGTGCTGGTCGGCCTGCAAAACCCGGAGATGCGCATGAAGCAGTTCCCGCACCAGTTTTCCGGCGGCCAGCGCCAGCGGATCGTGATTGCGATCGCGCTTGCTTGCAACCCGAAAGTGTTGATCGCGGATGAACCGACAACGGCTCTTGATGTCACGATTCAAGCGCAGATTTTAGAATTAATGAAGGAATTGCAAAAAAAGATCGATACAGCGATTATTTTTATTACCCATGACCTTGGGGTGGTCGCAAATGTGGCCGATCGTGTAGCCGTTATGTATGGCGGGCAAATTGTTGAAACAGGCACAGTTGATGAAATCTTCTATGACCCAAGACATCCATATACATGGGGACTGCTTTCCTCCATGCCGAGTCCAGACACCGACCACGAGGCAGAGCTTCGCGCAATTCCCGGAACACCGCCAGACTTGATTAATCCGCCAAAAGGCGATGCGTTTGCCCTCAGAAGCGAATATGCAATGACCATTGATTTTGAACAGGAGCCGCCCCTATACAAGGTATCGGACACGCATTTTGTAAAATCGTGGCTGCTGCATGAACAGGCACCGCATGTAGAACCACCTGAAATTGTAAAGCTGCAGCGCCGCTCGCTGCCGGGGAATTATGAAAAGCCAATACTGGCCGGGGAGGGAGTAGACAATGGATAAACTTCTCGAAATTAAAGGGTTAAAGCAATATTTTAATGAAGGAAAGCCAAATATGGTCAAAGCAGTTGACGATGTTTCCTTTGATATTTACAAAGGGGAAACGCTTGGTCTTGTCGGGGAATCCGGCTGCGGGAAATCTACCACCGGGCGGACAATGATCCGGTTGTACGACGCAACTGACGGCCAGGTGCTGTTTAACGGAGAAAATGTGCACGGGAAAAAGTCGCGAAAAGAATTAATGCAGTTTAACCGCAAAATGCAAATGATTTTTCAGGATCCTTACGCTTCGCTAAATCCACGCATGAAAGTCGCGGATATTATCGCAGAAGGCATTGATATACACGGATTAGCTAAGTCCAAAGAAGAGCGGATGAAAAAAGTATACGAACTGCTTGAGACAGTTGGTTTAAACCAGGAACACGCAAGCCGGTATCCGCATGAATTCTCCGGTGGACAGCGTCAGCGTCTTGGCATCGCCCGTGCACTAGCGGTGGAGCCAGACTTTATCATCGCCGATGAGCCGATTTCGGCATTGGATGTATCGATTCAGGCACAGGTCGTTAACCTGATGAAAAAGCTGCAAAAAGAAAAAGGCTTAACGTATTTGTTTATCGCTCATGATTTATCGATGGTTAAATACATTTCCGATCGGATTGGTGTTATGTATTTTGGCAAGCTTGTTGAACTTGCACCGAGTGACGTGTTGTACAAAAATCCGCTTCATCCGTATACGAAGTCGCTTCTGTCGGCGATTCCGCTGCCAGACCCGGATTATGAACGCAGCCGCACACGTAAAGTTTACTCTCCAGATGTGCACGGGTACAGTGCAGACGATGTAGTGGAAATGCGCGAGGTAGCACCAGGACATTACGTTTACTCTTCGGAAAAAGAAATGAAAAAGTACCAGGAAACATATGAAACGGCCCGTTAAACGGCCGTTTTTCTCATAGTGGTTTGTTTAAAGCGCGGAAATATGTTTATACTATATAAGAAGGACAAAATACAGTAATACGAAGGAGAAATGCATGAATTGGTATGAAAAATTAAATCAATACTTTCCGATTGAAGAAATGAAATCAAAAGAACAGATGGACGTATTGCTGAGCGAACGAGGCGACGTATATCATAAAGATGAGGGACCGAATCACGTACTCATTTACGTGGAGTTTAACGGGTTTGTTTTCGTCGACTATCTTTTTGTGTCTAAGGATGCACGCGGGCAAGGTCTTGGCAGAAAATTAATGGATAAGCTAAAGTCGAAAAACAAACCGGTCATCCTCGAGGTCGAACCGGTACAATATGATGAAACCGATACGGAAAAACGCCTTCGTTTTTACGCACGTGAAGAATTTCAGCATGCATCGAAAATTGGCTATCGCCGCCGTTCGCTGGCAACCGGCCAGGAGACGGTTATGGAAATTCTTTACTGGAGTCCGAACGCGGCGGATGAAGAAGCTATTTATGAAGCAATGGTGCAGACGTACCGTGATATTCATAAGTATAAGGACAAAGAAATTTACGGGGCATCATTTGCGCCAGCAGACGAAGCGCTTTCTTTTAAGGAAGAGAGAAATGAAGACATTCTTGAACCATTTGAAAAAGTTTGAAAAAATGAAGCTTTGACGTTTAGTTGACACATACTCCGGGTACAATGTATTTGTAAGCAAATATATTTCGTATTTATAAATGAAAATGATATTCAATTGGTTGTCATTTCGTGGTATAATACATACGTAGCCGGTTGTTGAGGAGTTTCACTTACACTTGAAATCTCCATGAACGTTCAATTCCTCAAATTGACAGGTATTATACATTTTATTTAAGGAGTGTGAATGAGGAATGGTTACACTATACACATCACCAAGCTGCACATCTTGCCGAAAAGCGAAAGCATGGTTAGAAGAGCACGAAATTCCTTACGTGGAACGCAATATTTTCTCAGAACCATTAAGCATTGATGAAATTAAAGAGATTTTGCGTATGACGGAGGATGGAACGGATGAAATCATTTCAACACGTTCGAAAATTTTCCAAAAATTGAATGTTGATCTTGAAACACTTCCGCTTCAAGATTTGTTTGAACTGATTCGCCAAAACCCAGGCTTGCTTCGCCGTCCAATTATTATGGATGAAAAGCGTCTGCAAGTTGGATATAATGAAGATGAGATTCGTCGCTTCTTACCGCGGAAAGTCCGCACATTCCAGCTGCTTGAAGCTCAGCGTATGGTTAATTAATTAACAAAGAAAGATTCCTGCTCGATATGCAGGGATTTTTTTTATTTTTTGTTTATTTTGACTTGAAGAATGCAAAAAATTCAGTTAGAATGTGCAGACAACGGAGTCTTTCTATTTTCATTTACATCTTGTTTATCATACAATAGAACAAAGGGATGGGGCATTTGTTTCCGCAACCCTGTGAACCCTCTAAATGGAAGGGAGAGACCGCACAATGGAGATTGAACGCATTAATGATAATACGGTGAAGTTTTTCATATCATACATTGATATAGAAGAACGGGGCTTTGACCGCGAAGAAATCTGGTATAACCGGGAACGCAGCGAAGAACTGTTCTGGGATATGATGGAGGAAGTCCACGACGAAGAAGATTTCACAGTGGATGGACCGCTTTGGATTCAAGTGCATGCACTTGATAAAGGACTCGAAATTTTAGTGACACAGGCGAATTTGACGAAAGATGGACAGCGCCTGGAGCTGCCTTTCACAAGCGATAAAATGGATGTAAGCGGCCAGATTGAAGACTTGTTGGAAGAGCATTTTGATCGTTCGGAAGAAGACGATTCACCACTTGATTTCGTTCTTGCTTTCCGTGATTTTGAAGACGTGATTGCGCTTAGCAGCCGCGGCGGTCTCGATCACTTAACCACTTCCTTGTATGCCCACGAAAATCGCTATTACTTATTTGTTGAGTTTAACGAAGAGAGCTTTCAGGAAGAAGAGATCGACGATGCGCTCAGCATGCTGCTTGAATATACACACGAATCCCGCATGACGATCCATACACTTCAGGAATACGGCAAATGCGTTATGCCGGAAAATGTGTTCCAGACGGTTCGTCAATACTTTTCATAATCCGCATCCTCTTGATGAGTTATCAAGAGGGTGTTTTTTTATGAAAAAAAGAAGGAACTTGCGGAGTATTGTCGAATCGTACACTAAGAAAGGAGAGGATGTTTATGCTGTCGGCAGTTGATGCACACGGACGATCCGTTGTGCTGGCTGGACCAGAAGCGAAGTCATTAGCGATTCATCTAAAAGAAATTCCCCATTTTTGCCCGCAATGCGGCGGCTCCTTGATTGTCAAAGCGGGTGACGTCAATATTCCCCATTTTGCCCACACGTCCCAATCTTCTTGTGACTCTTTCTCGGAACATGAATCTCCCCGGCATCTTGCCGGAAAAGCAGACTTATTTCAATGGATCACGACAACAGCGGATGCCAAAATGGAAGCGCGCCTTCCTGATGGCTCGCAGCGTCCCGATATTTTATCCGGGAAAATCGCTGTCGAATTTCAATGTTCAACGATTTCTGCTGCGCTGTTTAAAGAACGGACAGATAAATACACGACGCGCGGCATGACTCCGTTTTGGATTTATGGCGGCAAGCCGGTAGAGAGAAAAGGGAGTTATATTAAGTTGACACCTTTTCAGCGGCTTTTTTTGCGCTATCATCCACAGCTTGGCTTTTACTTCATTTCTTACTGTCCTGATAGAAAAGGTTTTACGGTTTACGGACGGATTATTCCGGTAACGCCGTCGCTTTGTGCAGCAGAACGGCGTTTTATTAAAATGAAAGACATGTCTTTTCCGCCGTCTGCCGAGGTTAAAGGAAAGCATGCTTTTTCCTTAAACGCGTTTTTTGATGAAAAGCGGAAGTGGATGGACCGGGCGCTTTACTTTCAAAATGCCCGCCGTCACCCATTTTTTAAAGCAGTGTACGCAGAAGGGCGTAATCCATATTTGCTTCCGGAACAAATCGGATTGCCGGTTCGGAGTGGCATGGCAATCCGTAATCACCCGGCTGAATGGCAGTTTTATATTTTGATGGATTGGAAGAAGCGGCCGGCAGATGAAACAGTACGGCAACGGATTGAACTTGGTCACTTAAAAGAGCAGCTATTGCCGCTCGCAGATGGAATGACAGCAGAGACGGCGGCGAAAGAATATACAGCACTGCTTTATTTGTTGGGGGAAGAGAATTTAACGGACAGCACGTCAATGGGGGCAAAGCTGCAAAATGAAAAAGCATTTATGAATACGTTCAGTGCAACTGTTATCAGTAAGCTAATTTTTTGAGGTGAAAAAGAAAGGAATATATAATAAGGAAGGAGAATGGTTATACAGAAAGGGAGGTTTTTTGAATGGCAGACAATCAAGTGAAACAGCTTCCGGCTCGCTCTGAAGTAGCAGAAGAGCTAAAATGGCGTCTTGAAGACATTTTTGAAACGGATAAGTTGTGGGAAGAAGAGTTTAAAGTAATTCAGATGCTCGCCGGAGAAGCTGCGTCATATAATGGTACGCTCGGTGACAGCGCGGAGCAGATGCATTCTTTTTTCGCCTGGCAGGATGCATTGCTTGAACGAATGGGCAAGCTGTACACTTACGCGCATATGCGTTACGACGAAGATACACAAAATGCGCATTATCAAGGAATGAATGACCGGGCAAAAATGCTCTACACACAAATTGCTGGTGCGCTTTCGTTTGCGGATCCGGAAATTTTGTTGATCGATGAAGAAAAAGTGAATGGCTTTGTTGCGTCCTATGAGCCGCTTCGGCTGTATGAAAAAGTGCTCAATGATTTAAACAAACAGCGGCCGCACATATTGTCCGCTGCTGAAGAAAATTTGCTGGCACAGGCATCGGATGTACTCGGTTCATCTAGTACAACGTTTGGTATGCTGAATAACGCCGACCTTGAGTTTCCGGTTATTCAAGATGAAAACGGGGAAAACGTGCAAATTACACATGGCAACTATGTGCGTTTTTTGGAATCATCTGATCGCCGTGTGCGTGAAGAAGCCTTTAAAGCCGTTTATGCGACATACGAGAAATTTAAAAATACATTTGCGTCGACGCTGTCGGGTCAAATTAAAAAAGATAATTTTTCGGCAAAAGTCCGTAACTACGGAAGTGCACGTGAGGCTGCGCTATCGCGCAACCACATTCCGGAAGCGGTATACGACAATTTAGTCAGTACAATTAATAAAAATCTGCCGCTCCTGCACCGATATGTGGCGCTGCGCAAAAAAGTGCTCGGCCTAGACAAGCTGCACATGTACGATTTGTACACACCATTGGTGGCAGAAGGCAAATTTGACGTCACGTATGACGAAGCGAAAGACTTGCTTCAAAAAGGCTTGCAGCCGCTTGGGAAAGAGTACAATGATATTTTAACAAAAGGTCTCCAAAGCCGCTGGGTAGACGTCGTTGAAAATAAAGGAAAACGAAGCGGGGCGTATTCATCAGGCGCATATGGCACGAATCCATACGTGTTAATGAACTGGCAGGATAACGTGAACAATTTGTTTACGCTGGCGCATGAATTTGGCCATAGCATTCACAGCTACTACACACGTGGAAATCAGCCATACATTTATGGGGATTATTCGATTTTTGTTGCAGAAGTGGCGTCAACATGCAATGAATCGATTTTAAACGACTACTTGCTGAAAACAACCGAAGATGAGAAAAAACGCATCTACTTGCTGAATCATTTTCTTGAAACATTCCGCGGCACTGTATTCCGCCAGACGATGTTCGCTGAATTTGAGCATTTAGTGCATGAAAAAGCACAAAACGGTGAAGCACTGACAGCGGATGGGTTAAGCGCAGCCTATTACGAACTGAATAAAAAGTATTTCGGCGACGATATGGTCATTGATGAAGAAATTGCACTGGAATGGGCGCGCATTCCGCATTTTTACTACAATTATTATGTGTATCAATATGCAACCGGGTTAAGCGCCGCTATTGCATTGTCTTCCCAAATTTTAAAAGATGGAGAGCCGGCGGCAGAGCGCTATATTAATGAATTTCTAAAAGCCGGCAGCGCGTCAGATCCGATTGAGGTATTGAAACGGGCTGGCGTTGATATGACAGAAGCTGATGCCATTGAAGCGGCTTGCCGTGTATTTGAAGAATCGCTAGAAGAAATGGAAAATCTGCTGGGTTAATTTGTTAGTTAACGCTGTCAAATCCATTATTTTGACAAAATTGTGAACAGGAGAGGCATCTCTTGCAAAAAATGTGCCATACATGGTACGATGATGTCGTGAAGTTGATCACAAACAAACATATACCCCTTTGTTTGACCGTGAAAAATTTCTCCCATCCCCTTTGTTCGTAGGGAAAAGCTCCGCTTCGGCGGGGCTTTTTCTGTTGCAGAAAGAAAGATGAGCTAAATTGGATTTGGGCACGAAATATAAGAATTGGCCACGAAATGAAGCAAATAGCCATGAACCAAACAATATTGGTCACGAAACCCACCGTTCCTCAAAATGAAGGCAGTAAAAAACGCCAGCATCCGCGCTGGCGTTTTTCATTTTACGTATTCCCAAAAAGTGCCGTGTTTCGTATTGATTTTGCGGACTTTTCGCTGCAAGAGCAATTTTTTCATTTCGCACTCTGTTTGTGCATCTGTCCAATCATAGACACCGCTTATTTCATTGGTTGCGGCAATTCGAAAATACTGCATAAATTCTTCAAGAGAAGGCGGATCAAGCGGTTCCGGTATTTCCTCCAGCATTTCCTGCAAAATCTGCACGTAAATGTCATATGAATACAGGCCGGCAATTTTAATGCCTTCATCTTCAATCCGTTCATTAAAGAAAACAATCGTCGGTGCTTCATCTACATCCATTTCACATGTAATCGTTAAATCGCATTGAAACGCTTTTGTGGCACCGGCTGAATAAATATCGTTTAAAAACTCACCTTTATCAAGACCTGCTTCTTCAGCACAGCGGCTTAATACCGCCAAGTCCGCTATATTTTCTTTATCTAAAAAAAGCTGTTCCTGAAGCTTCCGCAAAAATTTACTGCCGGCCCGCTTTCCTTGCAGCTCAGCCGCTTTAATCGCAATCGATGCGAGAAAAGGGGATTCGACTGCCTCCTCTATCCAGACGGACTCCTCACAGGCAAGTCCGCTTCGTTCAACAGCGAGAGGGCGCCTTGCCACATTTAATGCTGTCAGTTTGCCGGTTAACACTTGCTTTAATTTAAAGTAATGGCCGTATTCAACCTGCAGTTTCCGAATGAGCGGATCAAGTGCCCAGCATTCGGGGCAAAGCGGATCGACAAATACATATAATTCGAGCGGCTTTTGCCGGGCAGAACAAATCCGATCAGGCAATTGCATTGAATTCACAGAACATCACCCTCATCATCCGGCCGGTTTACCATATGAAAGGCCGTTTGTTTAAGTCGTTGAAAAAAGAAAGCACGCAATTCACCGGTTACATGCACATCGTCCATTGCTGCTTCCATACACGAAAGCCAGGCAGCTGCGCGTACTGGCGTGATCGGAAAAGGCATATGGCGTGCCCGGAGCATCGGGTGCCCGTGTTCATCTGTATATAGAGAAGGTCCACCTAAAAATTGTGTTAAAAACTGCTTTTGCTTTCGGGCAGTTTCGGTTAAATCATCGGGAAAAATCGGCGCAAGATCCGGATGCTGCGAAACGCGGCTGTAAAAAACGTCAACTAGTTCTGAAAGCTGTTTCCCGCCAATGATGTCGTATGGAACATTGGATTGCTCGGCCATAAATATGACTCCTTTTCCCTCGTAATATATCTTCATTTTAACAAGGCTTCCGTCATAAAACAAATGATAGGATTGAAGGCACGTCTACCAAGCATTCTTTTACTTATAAAGGAAAACCGGCTCTACGCATTGTAGGAGCCGGTTACTTTTTTCACATAATTTTGTGTTTCGCTAAATGGCGGGATGCCATCGTATTTTTTTACGTTGCCCGGTCCTGCATTATATGCGGCGAGTGCGAGTGAAATGTCTTCATTAAACATATCGAGCATTTGGCGTAAATATTTTGTCCCGCCAAAAACATTTTGCTCCGGATCTGTCGAATCGTTTACACCAAGATAGCTGGCTGTGCCCGGCATCAATTGCATAAGCCCGGTGGCGCCGACGTAGCTGACCGCGTTTGGATTAAAGTTTGATTCTTGTTTAATGACGGACTGGATTAGTTTTTTCGGGACGTTGTACTGCTCGGCAGCCCGAGTGATAATATCATCGTAATCCGTTTTCGGCGCTGATAAAAGATCAGCACCTGCTTTTGTATAAAGCGCCGGCTGCGCAGCAGAGGCTGCTTCTGACTGAACAATTTCCAGTCCCTGCATGAGCGCCTGCTGTAAAATCGAGCCAAACACACTGTTTGTATTTGTATTTGGAGAAAAGACAGAAGAAGTTATTCCGGTTCCGGCGGCTTTGGCAACAGTTGTGTTAATCATCGTGTTGAAAAAGTTTGTATCCACGTCAGTTTCCTCCATGTTGTGTAAGTGTACGATAAAAACGACGAATTTTATTCTCAGCCGGTATATAATCGATGCCATATTTCGTTAAAAGCTGATGAAAGACTGCTTCACCAGACACGTCTTTTGCTTCATACTCAATTTCATAATCTTCTTGTTCGAGATACGTGCTATGGTCAAATACGAGCAATCCGTCTCCGTACGTCATTTCCGCGCGTGTGGTCGAAAGCGTGCCGAAATGAACAAAGTTTGCAGCACCTGCCCGTTTTGACGCCCGTTTTATCACATCATTGTCCGGCAGTGTCCCGTTTAATGCGGATTCAACCTCATCCTTAGATAGCAAAACGGTTGACTCGAGCAATCCAGTATCCGCGGGCTCCTTTAACGTCATTTCTGCTTTGCTGTTTTTTTCACGAATACGCAGAGCAGCACCTGCGTCTTTTAATAAAAAATCTGGCGTATCAAAGTAGTGATTGTGCTGATTCTGAAACGGTCTCGGCTCGAAAGCCGCCACGAGTTCATCAAATTGTGTTTTTGTGACGACGCATTTAAATTCGATTTCAATTTCCTCGTTCATTTTTCCGCCTCTTTTTCCCAATATTGATCTTCTCTCATTGTATCCTGTTCGATCCGTGTTTGAAAGAACAAAATGTGATAAAATGTTTACGAAGTTTTAAATGAACGGATGTTGTAAAGGAGAAGTGAATTAATGAGAACGAAATGGCATTTTACGAAAACAGAATGGGTAGATAACACGCTTCGCCTATTATCAGAAGAAGAAGTCGAGGTTACGCACCTGCACCCGGTGAATCAGGTGATTACTGATTCAGACGAGGCGGCTTTTGTTTATTTGGCGGAAGCGGAGCCGGGCTATGTCTACTTATATTTGCATGAAAGCACGTGGGAAGATGTGAAAAAAGCGCTTGATGACGAACATTCGATTGAAGCAGTCGGAACAGACGGCACATTTGCGCTTGTGTCATTTCATGAAGAAATGAACGACTTGATCGTCAATATTGAAGGGAACAGCAACTACGGCGAGGAAATGGTGGAGAAAGTCGAACGTGTTTTTTTCGCCGAACAGCGCTAATGGGGGACGCGATGGACAACTGGGATGAGTTTTTAGCGCCTTACAAGCAGGCAGTAGAGGAATTAAAAGTGAAATTAAGGGGCATCCGCAAGCAGTTTGCAATTGAGGATGACCGCTCGCCGATCGAGTTTGTGACAGGGCGTGTCAAGCCAGTCCCGAGCATTCTGGATAAAATGGAAACGAAAAAAATTCCAATGGACCGCATTCAACGGGACATGCAGGACATTGCCGGACTGCGCATGATGTGCCAGTTTGTCGATGATATTAAAAATGTCGTGACGATTTTGCGAAAGCGGAACGATTTTAAGATTATCGAAGAAAAAGACTACATTTCTTATAAAAAGCCAAGTGGCTATCGGTCGTATCACGTTGTAATCGAATATCCGGTGCAAACGATTCACGGCGAAAAAAAGCTGCTTGCGGAAATTCAAATCCGGACGCTGGCGATGAACTTTTGGGCGACGATTGAGCATTCGTTGAATTATAAATATAATGGCGATTTTCCGAAAGAAATTCAGACGCGGCTTCAGCGCGCAGCAGAAGCGGCTTTTCGGCTGGATGAAGAAATGTCGTTAATACGCGAAGAAATTCAGGAAGCGCAGCTGTTTTTCACGAAGAAAAAAGAATAACCAGAGTTTAGAAAAAATTATAAAGCAGGCTGATTGAAAACGCTTATCTCCCAGGGAACGCCGCCGTTTGGGAAACGGAGTGACCTTTTGTGGGTCATGAGCATTCACACACGGCAAGTGACGCCGAAAGAGAGCAGTTGTCAACAGTCTGAAGTAACCATTAATCGGCAGGAGTGAGGTTGAATGAAATTTGCGATTACATCAAAAGGAGACGCCAAGTCTAACGCATTGATGCACAAAATCCGCAACTATTTGACGGATTTTAAGCTGACATACGATGAAAGCGAGCCGGATATCGTTATTTCCGTCGGCGGAGACGGAACGCTTTTATATGCATTTCACCGCTACAGCGGACGTCTTGATAAAACAGCATTTGTCGGGGTGCATACGGGGCATCTTGGCTTTTACGCGGACTGGACACCGGATGAAATTGAAAAACTGGTCATCGCGATCGCGCGGACACCGTACCAAATCATTGAATATCCGCTTCTCGAAGCGATTATCCGTTATCAGGACGGAGGCAAAGAGACCCGTTATTTAGCGCTGAATGAATCAACAGTGAAAAGCGTGGAAGGCACACTTGTGATGGATGTGGAAATTCGCGGCGAGCATTTTGAGCGCTTCCGTGGGGATGGTCTTTGTGTTTCGACACCATCCGGCAGTACCGCCTATAATAAAGCGCTTGGCGGGGCGATTTTGCATCCGTCGATCCGCGCGCTCCAGCTGGCAGAAATGGCGTCAATCAACAACCGCGTGTTCCGGACAGTCGGTTCGCCGCTTATTTTGCCAGCCCACCATACGTGTATGCTGAAGCCGGTCAACCGGCCAGACTTTTTAGTAACGATCGACCATTTAACGATTTTACATAAAGACGTCAAATCGATTCAATACCGGGTTGCTTCCGAAAAAATTCGCTTTGCCCGCTTTCGGCCGTTCCCATTTTGGAAAAGGGTACATGATTCCTTTGTCAGCAGCTAAGGGAAAGCCATTCCAATTGCGCTGGATGGCAGGTCAAGACGGTGTCCTTCTGCGGACATTTTTACAGGAAAAAGCGATTTCAAAGCGTGCGTTAACCGACATTAAATTTAACGGCGGGCTTATAGAAGTGAACGGTCGTGAAGTGAATGTGCGGCACGTGCTGTCTGCTGGTGATGCTATCCGTATTGTGTTTCCGCCTGAAGTGCCCTCAGATGGCATAAAAGCCGTGCAGCTGGATTTGCCGGTGCTGTATGAAGATGACACGCTCATCGCTGTTGCCAAACCGGCTGGCATGAATACGATTCCGTCGCGTGAACATCCGGCCGGCTCACTTGCATCCGGTCTGCTTTCACTGTACGCGGAGCGAGGAATTCAAGCAACTGCTCATATCGTTACCCGGCTGGACCGTGACACATCCGGCATCGTTCTTGCGGCGAAAAATCGCTACGTTCACCATTTAATGTCTGAGATGCAAAAACAAAAAATGGTTTTTCGGCAATATGAAGCGTTAGCGGAAGGCGTTTTCACACAAACAGACGGTGTCGTCGAAGCACCTATTGGACGCCGGGACGATAGCATTATTGAACGAATCGTACGCGCGGACGGTCAATACGCGCGGACTGGTTATCAAGTTATACAGCAATACGATGCGTTTGCGCACGTATCGGTGAAGCCGGAAACGGGACGGACGCATCAAATCCGGGTTCATCTCGCTTACATCGGCCATCCACTCGCCGGTGATGACTTGTACGGGGGCAGCACGAAGCGAATTACGCGGCAGGCGCTTCATTGCGGATCACTTGCGTTTCGCCATCCTTTAACAGAAAAACAAATTGACGTCTCCATGCCGATGCCAATGGATATGAATAACATGACCTTTTAAAATACCCCAGCTTCCTTATTGGAAGCCGAGGTATTTTTTTATAAGATCTTATGTTCAGTCAAATGAGCGAAATTTCTCCTTGACGAGCGGCTGTTTTGATTCAACGGATACCGTTTCACGCTCCGGCCAGCGCAAGCCAGTCAGTCTGCCGCCGAAGACGCAGCCGGTGTCGATATTGATCGTTTCGCCAACTTTACGCGGCTCTTCAACAGGCGTATGTCCATATACAATATAAGCATCGCCTGTATATTTTTTCGCCCAGTCGTGCCGGACAGGAGAGCCATCGGCGTGTTTTTCGCCGGTAATGTCTCCATAGAGCACGAATGTTTTTACGCGGGAGTCAAGACGGCCGATGTAATCGGCGCGGATGCCGGCATGGGCGATTACAAGTTTATTGTGATCAAGAACTTGATAAAACGGCGACTCTTCATACATGGATAAAAATCGTTTTCTGAGCAGACGGTATTCATCGGCAGGCATGGAATCGAGCTCCGCAACGGTCGTTTCTAAGCCGTGCGTTTCCTGAACATTGTTTCCAAGAAAATACCGGTACAGCTTGTTGCAGTGATTGCCGGGCACATAAAGCGCACCGTGCTCTTCAAACAGTCGGCAGACGATATCCATTACACGGACAGAATCCGGTCCCCGGTCCGTTAAATCGCCGACAAACGCAAGTGTCCGGCCGTCCGGGTGAACAGGCATGCCTTCGTCCCACATATATCCAAGCGTACGCGTCAGCGTGCGAAACTCATCGAAACAGCCATGTACATCTCCGATAATATCCAGCTTCATTCAATCGCTCCTTATTCATTTTGTTTACTGCATTAGTATAAGCCGTTTGGAGAAAATTTAAAAGTAAGGCAAAAGCCGGCACCATACCCGTTGATTTTTTTTCTATTCATGATAAAATTAACACTAGGTACTAATAACTTGTATAAATGGGGGGAACGGATATATGTCATTTTCACTTGAAGGAAAAACGTTTGTCGTAATGGGTGTCGCTAATAAGCGCAGCATCGCTTGGGGAATTGCCCGTTCACTTGACGCGGCAGGAGCACGCCTTATTTTCACATATGCAGGCGAGCGGTTAGAGAAAAATGTACGCGACTTGGCGGCAACGCTTGAAAATCAAAACGATCCGTTCATTTTATCATGCGACGTAGCAGATGACGCAGCAATTGAAGCATGCTTTAATTCCATTAAAGCAGAAACAGGCGTTATTCATGGTCTTGCGCATTGCATCGCGTTTGCGAACAAAGAAGATTTGGATGGCGATTTTGTTGACACGTCCCGTGACGGATTTATGCTTGCCCACAACATTAGCGCGTATTCATTAACAGCGGTCGCAAAATACGCGAAACCATTGATGACAGAAGGTGGCAGCATCGTGACGCTGACATACTTAGGCGGCGAGCGTGTCATTACAAATTACAACGTGATGGGTGTGGCAAAAGCGTCTCTTGATGCGAGCGTTCGTTATTTGGCAGCGGATCTTGGCAAAGACGGCATCCGTGTCAACTCGATTTCAGCAGGCCCAATCCGTACACTGGCAGCGAAAGGCATTAGCGATTTCAATGATATGCTGACACAGATTGAAGAGCGCGCGCCGCTTCGCCGGACAACAACACAAGAAGAAGTCGGTGACGCAGCGGTCTTCCTATTTGGCAATATGTCCCGTGGTATTACGGGTGAAAACATCCACGTTGACTCCGGCTATCATATTACAGGCAACTAATTTTAAAAAACCGTCCATAATGGGCGGTTTTTTGCATATACTGGACGAAAAGCGGAGGTGCATGCATGATGAAAAAAACACCCGGACCATTGCTTTATATCGGGCAGCCGCATTTGCAGCCAGTGCAGCCTGTTATGCAGGAAGTCGTGAAAGCGGGCGCAGTCGAACCAGCCAAAACAGCGAAACCGGATGTGGAAAAGACGGGTCCTGGTTCTGCATCCGGCATCTTGAAGCCTTTTCGAGAAATGGACACGACAGAAAAGGTCCTCTATTTAGCGAAACGGCGCATTCCAGTCCCCTGCCGCTTTGAATGGTCTGACAGTTCTGTACGTGGAACGATTGAAAAATTCGATGAGGTACATGTGTGGATATTAGATGAAGAAAGTCACGAAATTGTTCCGGTGCCGATTGCAGAGATTCTTCATATTCGTCTTGCCGGCACATAATAAAAAAAACGCCTCATTTATTGATGAGGCGGTTCTATTTATGGGCACACGTCAAGGTCAACATCTTTGATACATTGCACGGCAATAAACTCGTTTAAGTCGACCGTGATGCAGCTGCGTGTTTTTCTGAAATTTTCCACTTTGCATACTTGTTTTAAGCTAATGCCTTCGTCAGAAGCAAGGTTCACTGGCTCTCGTTCGTCATCAAGCGGCGCGAGCACACGCAAGCGCGCGCAGCAACTGTCAAAAACATCTTCCACACGGAAGTAGATGGAGACACAGCCGGAATCGCAATAATCCATTTCATCCGGGCTGAAGAAAGCAAAAAACGGCTTTCCTTTTTTCGATGTTAGTGTAAATACGCGTGTGTCGGCATTGCGGCGGCGCGGTCCATCCAAATCGCCAAGCGGCTCGGCAAAGCAGTCTTTGCAATCGTGGCACTCTTCATCCTGTCTGGCATCCTGAATATCACGAATCGCACGGACGACTTCACAAACACAGCTTTCAGAAGAAAAACGGCTATCATCTAAATCGTCGCGATGCTTTTGGCATCCCATTGTGCACTCCTCCTTTAATATCGGTACATTATTACAATATGAATTTCGTTCAAAACGGCATGGACAATTGCCGTGATGAATGGAATTTTTTTTTTGTTTTCGCGCATACTGACCGAAAACGGAGGTGCAGGTCATGAACAAAATGGCGGGAATTATTCTGGTCTTTTTACTGGCGGGATGCGGGGAGGAGCACGACGGAACCGCAATGATTGAAACGGCTGATCCCGATGCGGTACAGCTGGATGGACACCGTGACAGCTTGGCGGCTGATATAAAAAAAGAAGCGGATTCATTTAAAGAAATATATGATACGGCAGTCGTAAAAGGAACGGATCAGCTGCTCGTTGCTTACAAAGTACGCCACCTTGACCGGTTTCAAATGAAAAAAATTGAAAAAGAACTAGATGATCATATTGAAAAAATGGCAGAGAAGGAAGAATCAGAAATTGTCGTCTCGAGTGATTATAAAATCTTCCTTGAAGCAGTCCGGCTGAAAGAAGACATGGAAGCCGGGCATTTAACTGAAAAAGAAGCGGATAAGCGGCTCTCGGAAATTATTAAATTAAAAGAAGAAACGGCATAAAGAAAGGAAGAGATACATGATTGCAATGTTTTTTTGGGCATTTGTCATTGGCGGACTTATTTGTGTCATTGGCCAGCTTATGATGGATGTTGGCAAATTGACACCGGGCCACACGCTTTCGATTCTTGTTTCAGTAGGAGCGATACTCGGAGGCTTTGGTTTGTATGACCGGCTCGTGGATTTTGCCGGGGCAGGGGCGACAATGCCGATTACGAGCTTTGGCAACTCGCTAGTCGCCGGTGCGATGCAGGAAGCTGAAAAGCATGGAGTCGTCGGCGTATTAACGGGCATGTTTGAAGTGACAAGCTCCGGTATTTCTGCCGCGATTGTTTTTGGCTTTATTGGCGCCCTTTTTTTTAAGCCAAAAGGGTGAGCGGGCCCATCCCTTTTTGTCACTCCTTCATATGATAAGGAGAGAACAGCGAAAGGGGGAGGCATTATGGGTATGTATGGATACGGCGGCTGCGGCGGCTCAAGCACATTTGTGTTGATTGTTGTTTTGTTCATTTTGCTCATTATCGTCGGTGCAAGCTTTTATTGAGTTGAAATGAGGGGGAGCAAGCCATGAATGACAAGTTTTTCAGCAATATCGAGAAAAAAACCGGCGTGCGTATGAGTGACGTGTTTGCGCTCGTCGATTCACTTCAGTACGCTGATTTTAAAGATGAACGCACCATTCGGGCTGTGGTCGCGCAAACCGCAGCGCTTGCCGGAAAAAAAGTGCCAAAACAAGTAGAAGACGAAATTGTCAACACGATTTTAAAAGACGGCAAAAAGCTCGACATGGACGCGATTACAAAAATGATCAAATAAGACTATGCTGAGAGCAGCGGAAACGCTGCCTTTTTTCCTATATATATAGGTAAAATGGTTCTTTTTAAAATTAAACCGTTTACATAAGAAATAAAACGGGGAAAGAGTGAATACATATTATATAGTGGTCATTTTTCTAAAGAAAGGAGCGAGAAAAATGGGTTACATAATGCCGATTCCGCAATATCAGTACAACGATTATAGAGAGCGGGTTTTAAATGAAACAAGCATGGGCTATTCATCTGTCGATCCGGCTGCAAAAGTAACGTTTGATAAAGTATTACGAGACCGCTCTGAACCACAAATGAGTTTAGAAGAGCAAAGAAAAAAACGCCAAAGTGAACATGAGGCATTCCGCGTACATATGGCACAAGTTAGCGGTAAAGGATTTGAAATCGACAAATTGGCATAATGAAAGAAGGATGGCATATCGAGACAATCCCATAGAAAAAGCGTATTCCTCGTTTTGGAGAATACGCTTTTTTGCTGTTAGAGCGGTTTCGTCATCGTTTTATGCAAAATGCCGGCATCTAAAAATTCACCAGATACAATCTCGTAGCCGCGTTTTTCATAAAAAGGAATGGCCTGCAGCTGGGCATCAAGCTTTAGTGTTGTCAAGCCGTCGACGGTTTTCGCATACTCTTCAATCATATCCATAATGAGATTGCCGGCGCCGTGACCCCGGGCTTCTTTTAAGACGCAAATACGCTCGACTTTGCCGAATTCCCCGACTGTACGAAAACGGCCAGCACCGCATGGCTCGTGCTGCTCATCATACAAAACGAAATGTACGGCTTCCTCTTCAAGTTCATCAATTTCAAGTGCAGGGGGCACATTCTGCTCACCCACAAAAACGGTAGTGCGCACGGAATACGCGTCTTCACGCTGCTTCAAATCTGTTGTTTTTACGACATTCAAAATACTATGCATCCTTTCCTAGTAAAAATGTTTCATATACCGTCCAGGAGCCGTTTTCAAGCTGATACAGCAAATGAAAGCGGTCCGCGATTTCCGTTAAATCAATCGATTCCATTTGGAGCGATCCGTATACATCCGAATGCTCATCATTGGACAGCTGTTGGCCGATCGTAATGTGGGGAACAAATCCATACGGCTCTTCACCTGGAAACTCATCCGTATGCAGCATCTCATATAAAGAATCAAGCGTTTTGTTCAGGTCAACTTTAAAATAAATCACATTGTTGACCGGCTCGAACGACTTTACTTTGCTGACATGATACGAAAATGGCTGATGAACAGCGGCGATGCGGCGCAGCTTTTCCGCGATCTGACTAACGTCCTGCTCATCCGCATCAAACGGGCTTTTCAGCGTAATATGCGGCGTAATAAGCGCATAATGCGGATCGTACCGCTTCCGGTAACCGTTTACTTTATCCTGCAAAGATTTTGATGGAAAAATGACAACACCGTATTTCATGTTCATTCACTCCCTTTAAATTAACGTCTCCTCTATTAGTATACCAAACGTTTTCGAAAATGCGGAATGAGAGCCGAAGCTCATTCAAACATTTTTATCAGTGCCGGCTTCATATCTTTCTGCCAATATGTCCACGTGTGGCCACCTGCAAACTCGTCATAAAAATAGTCCGTTGTTTTGTCAGTTAAAAGAGAGTAGAGCGTCCGGTTCGGCGTTAAAAAATCAGCTCTTTCGCCGTTTGTCATAAGCACGTCCGTTTCTTCCGTGCCAATCATGTGATAAAGAGAGGGAAGTGTTTTCGCTTGTTCTGCCTTATGTATGACCGTGCTGTCCACAAACGGAGAATGCATCAATACGCGTCCAAACAAATCCGGATATTCCAGTGCTGCCATGAATGATACCGTACCAGCTAATGAATCGCCCGCAAGCGCCCGGCCAAACCGGGCACCGTGTCCTGGGAACTGCTCATCTAAATACGGCACGAGCTCATGTGCCAAAAAGCGAATATAGGCTTTTTGCTTTGCACCTTCCGGGTGGTATTTGTCACGCCGGTCATATTTATCATTGTACGGAATGCCGACGATAATAAGCGGCTCAATTTCTTCTTCTCGAAGCAGTTCATCTGCTACGCGCGGCAGACGGCCCATTTGAAAATAATCCTTTCCGTCCTGGCAAATTAAAAACGTATACGAAAACATTGGCGAAAAATCCGCCGGAACATAAACGAGAAAGGAAATGTCTTCGTTTAATTCGTTTGAATGTATAAGATGATCTTGAATCGTTCCGCGTTTCATCCGAAAACCTCCCCAAAAATGTTGTCAGCTCATTTTACCATGACCAGAAGCGAACGAAAGTTCTTTTTTGAGCGAGAAGAGAAGCGGATATGATATGATGGAAAAAAAGATGGAAACGGAGAAGGTGACGACGTGGTGAAAATCGGAACGCTTCGGCGTGCGCCAGAAATTGTGGCGGTGTTCGCGAAGCACGGCTTTGCTGGATACATAAAAGACCTTGGCCTGGCGGAAAAAATTCCATTTACACGCTGGGGCGCGAAAGAACAAAACGTAAAAGGCGAGCAGCTGCGGCGGGCACTTGAAGAACTTGGACCGACATTTATGAAGCTCGGCCAGTTTTTATCAACGAGAACAGACTTATTGCCACCGTCATGGACGGATCCGCTCGCTAAGCTGCAAAACAGTGCGCCGGCGATGCCATATGAGGCCATAAAAAAAATCGTCGAGTCGGAAGCGGGGCAGCCGCTGGAAGACTGGCTTATTTACATGGAAGAAATACCCCTCGGTGCCGCTTCCATCGGGCAAGTGCATCGTGCCGCACTAAAAGACGGGACTGAAGTGGCCATTAAAATCCGCCGGCCAGGAATTGAGCCGGTGATCCGAAACGACGTCTCGATTTTGCGCCAGCTTGCTAATTTAGCCGAACGGAATTCCGAGCTTGCCCGGCAGATCAGCTTAAAAGCGATCATTGACGACTTTGCCGCAGCGCTTGGTCGGGAAATGAACTATCGGATGGAAGCGATGGAAGCAGTCAGTGTACGCGATTTAATGAAAGAAAAACGCATTTACGTGCCGCGCATTTTCCCGGAATGGACGACTGAGCGGATGCTTGTAATGGAATTTGTGAGCGGTAAATCACTGCGGGGAGATGTCATCGCAGCGATTGAAGTGGAAGAACGGCGGGAGCTCGCCCGTGCATTATCGGAAACCGTGCTTCGTCAAGTGTTTATCGACGGTATTTTTCATGCCGACCCGCATCCTGGCAACCTGCTGCTCTTAAAAGACGGCCGCCTTGGACTCATTGACTTTGGCAATACCGGAAGGCTTTCTGACGACATGAAGCATTTACTCTCAGACTGCTTGTTTGCGCTCGCTGACCGGGATGCCGCGTCGCTGTCGATGTTAGTACTTGAAATGGGCGCAAGAAAACCAATTGAGCGGCGGCTGCTCCAGCGCGACATTAGCCGCTGGATGGCCGGCTATATGGACATTGAGCTTGCGGACGTACAAATGGGGGCGATGCTGCAGGAGCTGTTCATGGTCGCCGGCAGCCATCATATTACAATCCCAAAAGATTTTGTCCAGGTCGGCCAGGCTTTTTTAAAAGTCGAACAAACTGTTATTGCGCTCGACCCCGCTTCAAGTTTATCCGGCATGGTCCGCGACATGGCGCATGAAGTGCTGATGGGGCGGGTCCATCCGAAAGAAATGATGCGTGAATCCCGTTCATTCCTGCGGCTGTTTAAAATGGCCGCTGTGAAGCTGCCCGGTATTTTAAATGAAACGCTGAACGAATGGGAGGGCGGCCAGCCGAAACTGAAAATGCACCTGACCGCCGACGACAACATGATGAGGCGCATCGAGCGGATGGCCTCGCTCATTGTTCTAAGTGTCATCATGCTAGCCTTCAGCATCATTATGGCCGGCATCTTTGTCTCGATGGGCAACCAGTCACCGATATCCGACTCAAACACATACCACATCGCGCTCATTACCGCTCTTATCATGACGATTTTATTTATGACCGTGCTGTATTTAATGTGGCGGAGAATAAAATAGAAGAAAATACGCCCTTTGCCCTTACCGTTCAACGGCAAAGGGCATGTTTTCATGACCAAATTCAGATGTTCGTGACCAAATCTAAGTTTTGCAGTATACGGCATATTATCATGCCAACAAGTTTATCGAGATTAAGTAGTTTAAATAAAAATACAAAAAAACGTTGACAATACCAGCTTAATTGAATAAAATATAAATTGTCAGTAAAACGATTCCTTAGCTCAGCTGGGAGAGCGCTACCTTGACAGGGTAGAGGTCGCTGGTTCGAACCCAGTAGGAATCATTGGGTGTCAAAACCCTTGAGAGAGCGTCAGGAACACGGTTTCTCTACAAAAAGATCACTTCTTCGGAAGTGGTCTTTTTTTGTGTTTAAAGGCACTGTGGGCGAAGTGGCGACGAATTTGGCGACCAGTTGGCGAAAGTGGCTGTCTTTATTTATGTTCAAGGTCATCCAAATAAAGTTTTATTTAATTTTTCCGCTGCTTCTTTTTACATGTTAAGCAGTGGCTGTTCTTGCTCCGTGGTGGGTAATGCCCAACATCGACATTTCAGGAATGCTGTCTGTCAGTGGATACGCTTTTACGGTTTGACCCTAGTCCTCGTTTGTTAAATAGCCTTGCAGGTCTTTCGCTTATCTCGGAAACTCATTTAAGCTTTTCCTGACACCATCCGTAAGGGCCAAGCGGGTATCTGCGGAACCTCCAGGCGAGCTGCCGATTCCTAAATCAATCCGTTTTGGAAATAAAGCTTCCAGTACTTTGAAATTCTCAGCAATTTTATACGGTCTATACTGGGGGAGAAGAACCCCTCCTGATCCTGCACGTATCGAGTTTATACTCGAAGCAATATGGGAAATGAGCACTTCCAGCGAGGGATCCGCCATTCCGTTTGTGTTATGATGTTCCGCTGTTCCGCTGTCCAAAAGCGGGTGTATCCCATTCCTTCCGTTAACTAGGCCAGCTTCAGCGTATTTTTTAATGCAGCAGTTCCAGTTCCGTCATTTGTAACAACGGATTGATCAAGAACACTTAGCTTCATTTAATCACAATCTTCTCAATAGTAAGGCTTCTGGCCTTTTCACCAAAAGATAGGCTGTCAGGCGTGATATATAAAGAAAAAGGCTTAAAAAGAATGTGTCGTTGTTCTCGCTTCACACAGCTTTGATTCATCATTTTTCTGTTTTCGCCAGGAACAAAAGAGATATTTTTCTGAATTTCTGTTTGAGTAATTTTGGAGTGTGGGGTAATAAGGAATAAGAATAGGAATAAGAATAAGGGTAAGAAAAGAGAGGAGAATCGGGATCATGACAATGAGAATTATTGGTGGTATCTTTCAAGAACATGAAGCAGTGATTAAAGCCATTGAAGCATTGAAGCTGAAAGGGTACAGCATTGATGACATTTCCGTTTTTGCGAAAAGCAGCAAGGACGTCCGTGACATTGAGCATGAAACGAATGCAGACATTATTACGGACAGCAGTGAACGCATGGAGCATGCCGAGAAAGGGGCAGGCATCGGGGCTCTTTCCGGCGGTCTTCTCGGGGGTTCACTTGGGGCGATACTTGGAGCCGGCTTGATTGCGATTCCGGGAATTGGACCGATTGTGGCAGCTGGACCGATTCTTGCTGGACTGACTGGAGCAGGTATGGGTCTCGGGAGCGGTGGGATTATCGGAGCGCTGGCAGGAGCCGGTATTCCGGAAGAAAAAGCAAAAGAGTATGAGCGGTATTTGAAGGAAGGAAACATTGTTGTGCTTGTTGATGCGAAAGAAAATCATGAGGCAGAAATCGATCGAATCTTCCAGGCTTACAACACGCCAACAAGAGCGGTCTATCGGAGAGAGAAATAAACGTTCCTTGCCGGGAAAACCTCAGAGAACGGAAGAAACACCTTATTTATCGTTCTGTGATCGTAAAATAAGATAAAATCTGTGTATCAGTCCATCTTGCGAAAATAGCAGGATGGACTTTTTTTATGCTATTCCCAATAAGGCGATCCATCCCAGAGATATGTTTTGATTATATCTGTATTTATTTCCACACCAATGCCTATTCCATCTGGAATCAATACATGGCCATTGGATGGCTTCAGGGGGATAAGCTCAGAAAAAGGATTTTCCATCACATCCCATTCTACCGGTTCAATTTTTTCTTCCTCCATTTTGCTCCAATCAGATAAACTTGCTTGGGCAAATAAGGCATATAATCTTGAAAGTGCTCCATCGTAGCTATGAGGGGAAACTCGTATTCCAAAATGGCGGGCAAGCTGTAACGTGTCCCGAAAGTCCTCTATTCCATTCCCATGCAATATATCCGGCTGGATAATATCAAAGGCATTCTGACAAAGCAGCGGCAAAAATTGTTTAGCACTTTTCATATTTTCTCCCCCTGCAATGGGCACTGAAAGGCTTGCACGCAGCAATTTATATTCAGACAGATTGTTTATTGGCATTGGTTCTTCGAGCCATAATAAATTCTGCCAGTTTGAAAAATAACGTTCCCACATACGTGCTGCTGCCATATCGTAGCTCTGGTTGGCATCAAGAATTAACCGTAATCGGTCCTCTGTCATTTTCTGCAGTAAGGTAATATGAGATACGTCTTCCTGGAATCTCCGACCGCCAATTTTCACCTTTATGCTGCTAAACCCTTTTGCAGCGGTCTGTTCAATCAGCTGTAGGGAGTGATTGATCCAATCTTTGCTGTCCGTATAGGATTGAAATGAGGCGTATACAGGTATGCTGTTTCTCCATTTCCCTCCCCATAGATCACATACGGAGAGATTGGCATGTTTGGCTGCAATTTCTGATAAAGCCATGCTTACAGCAGCCGCAGCCCGTTGATGCCATTTTTTAATCGTGGCCACTAACTGCAGCCGGTCAGATGCGGATTTTCCAATTAGGTAAGGAATGATTCGTTCGTTAAATCCCACCTGTAATGTAGGAAGCCAGTCCACACATTCCCCCCAGCCGTCTATACCAGATTTTGTTATAATGCGTACCAGATAGCAGGATCTATATTTCTTATAACCATTTGCATCCCCGTAAGGAGCAGAAAGTTTATGAACCAATGGAAACGTTTCTATCTTTTCAATTTGCATTCTTTACCCACTTTCTAAAATTCTGAATGATTTGGTTTAAATTGATGATCACTTTTACACGACGGTTATATGTTGCTCTTTCACTTTAAATTTATTCTCCATTTCCGTCCGTTTTTCTTCTGGATAAGGGGAGATGGCTCATTTCTATTTAACCCTCTGCAACAAAGCTCTTTCATGAAGGAAAAAAATGATCAATACTAAAATGAACAAGGGGGCTAAGCTCATCAAAAAGCCTTTTTTGAAAAAAGGCTACTTTTTTCCTGCCATTTAATATATTTCTATATATAAACAGTTTAATTGGTTAATAGGCCTATATTTTATTCCTTTTTCTTTATGTGAATAGTCCTTGTATTTTGAAAGTGAGTAAGTCATTTGGAGTACAGGCTTCCAAGATCTTTTACCGTCCAAGTCATTTTTACATTCCCTTAACATTCACTTCATATTGAACCTCTATAGTAAAGCACGAATCCAATACATACTACCGGAGGTTATATGAAATGAAAAAGCAGTGGCGAAAAAAATGGATCCCGATCTGTGCAGTGTCAGTGATGGCAATAACAGGCGCAGCAAGCGGGTTTTCTTATACAGATGCGGAAGCTGCCGGATCTAAAAAACAGGATAACGCTAAAATAAAAAACGTCATTTTTATGATCGGGGATGGCATGGGCACGTCGTATACATCCGCTTACCGTTATTTAAAGGATGACCCGTCTACGCCGGTTGTCGAGCAGACGGCCTTTGATCCGTATTTGGTCGGCCAGCAGATGACATATCCGGAAGACCCTCAACAAAACATCACAGATTCCGCTTCTGCGGCAACAGCAATGTCAGCCGGCATTAAAACATACAATGCGGCGATTGGGGTAGACAACGATAAGTCAGAAGTGAAAACGGTATTGGAAGCAGCGAAAGAAAATGGCAAAGCTACGGGACTTGTGGCGACGTCTGAAATTACACACGCGACGCCGGCTTCATTCGGTGCACACGATGAAAACCGGAAAAACATGAATGCTATTGCGGATGATTATTATGATGAGCTTGTTAACGGCGGCCATAAAATTGATGTCCTTCTTGGCGGCGGTGAATCAAATTTTGTCCGGGCAGACCGCGATTTAACAGCTGAATTCCAAAAAGACGGCTACAGCTACGTTACAAGCAAGGAAACAATGCTCGATAATGACAACCAAAAAGTACTCGGCCTGTTCGCAGAAGGCGGGCTGCCGAAAATGATTGACCGGAACGAAGAAACACCGTCTCTTGAGGACATGACGTCTTCAGCGATCGATCGTTTGAAAAAGGACAAAGAAGGTTTCTTCCTGATGGTAGAAGGCAGCCAGGTCGACTGGGCCGGGCATGATAATGATATTGTCAGCGCGATGAGTGAGATGGAGGACTTTGAAAAGTCGGTTGAAGCAGCGATCGAATTTGCGAAAAAAGACAAGCACACACTTGTAGTTGTGACGGCTGACCATTCCACAGGCGGTTACTCAATCGGAGCAGATGGCATTTACAACTGGTTTGGGGAGCCGATTAAAGCGGCAAAACGCACACCGGACTTTATGGCTGCTGAAATTATGAAAGGCGGCAATGTAAAAGAGATTTTGACTACGTACATTGATCAAAATATGCTTGCGCTGACAGATGAAGAAATCCAATCCGTTGAAGAAGCGGCAGCGGACGGCAAGCAGGCAAATATTGATAATGCGATTGAAGAAATTTTTAATAAACGTTCTCATACAGGCTGGACAACAGGCGGCCATACTGGTGAAGATGTGCCGGTTTACGCATATGGACCGTACAAAGAACGATTTGCAGGCCAAATTGACAACACAAAAAATGCGGAAATCATTTTTGGCTTGTTAGGAAGCAAGAAAAAATAAGTGAAAAATGCTCCTGCTGCCGATCGGGCAGCGGGCGTTTTTTTCAAAAAGAACAGGAGCTATGTGATGAAACGATTAAGCTGGATGATGGCGGCGATGCTGCTGGCAGCGGGCTGCAGCAATAACAGCCAATCATTAGAATCACCAAATGAAGCTGAGCCTGCCGTTGCAGTAGAGACAGAAGCGGCTGAAACGAAAGAAGCGGCTGAATATGTGCCGAATCCGCAAGTGACCGATGACCAAACGCTTTTGAAGGAAAAGCAAGCTGTTTCAGATGGAAAAGGGGAATTGATGCTTTTACGTTATCAATCAGCAGATGAGCAGGTGCAGGTCGGACCTGTGCAGGTGACATTGAACGAAGCGAAGGTCATGCATTTTACGCCGGATTACAGCATGATCGATTTTTTTCATATGTACACACATGAGGAGCAATTTGATTTCGTGAAGATCAGCGTAACATTTGAAAATACTTCAGATGAACCCGTCCAATTCAATCCGGCTGCCCACTTGAAAACGAGCGCCGGTGAGCTGAAAACATGGGAAGATGATTTTTACTTAGAAGAATTAGCTAGTACACTTAAGCCGAGTGAAATTAAATCCGGCAGCATGGGCTTTATTGTAGAGAAAGGCGAAACGATTGAATGGATCGACCTTTTGACAAGTGATGCGGTTAATGGCGAGAATGCGATTATGGAGCAAGGAAAGAACGTGCGCCTAACCTTTTAATATTTGCAAAAGAAGATGATCAGCCGGGAGCAGCCGCTTCCGGTTTTTGATTGTGGATGTATGGTAAAAGATCTGCTTTTAAATTTATACATACATCATCTGTTTAAGTGAGAAATCTTTTGCAGAAAAAAATTCCTGGAAAGAAACAACGGGTTCGAATTCAGTAGGAATCATATACTACGTCGGAGCATTGTAAATTGACGTCTCTGACCCTTTTATTTTGCGGTCTCAATAATGGAGTTAGCAATAGCCGTTAACAGGTCGAGGTTGATTGCACCGGATGTATGTTTACTTGTAGTGATCATATACTGCCATCCATCTTTTTCAAAGGCTAACGTATTAAATCGATTCCCAAAAAGGTAGACCGCTTCCGTTCCGTGTTTGAGCTGAATGGAATGGTCGATCTCATCTTCTTTAAATTTCACTTGTTGTCCAATAGGTTTAACACGAATGATCAAATGATTTTCAAGCTGGTTTTGATTTATATAGTCCATTGCAAATTCACCGTTTATTTCGCCATTCATGTAATTCAGCCTTCCTGAATTATGGATAAAGAGAACAGGAGAATCTTGGACTGAAAGCCCAATGCCGCGGTTAAAAGGGTGGCTGCTTTTATAAAACGCTTCGGATAAAGACGAGTAACCTGCATCCATGTAACTTGTTTGCAGGCCGATCTTGTCTTCCTCTAAAGCTGCACTTGGGAAACCGGCTAATGTCAATATAATCAAACTAATGGCATGACCTTTTAAAAAAAACATAAGCGTCACTCCTGCTCATTCCTTAAAATGAAGAAAGTTAAGTATGTATAGCTCATTTAAGCGGGAATATATTGTCATTTCCATGTACCGGCATGACAATTGGGGGAAATAAGTGTGAAGTTTTAAACACTGGATTTTAGAAAAGAATCAAATGTCGTATAAAAGGACTTGGTGGGATTTTAACCCACAAGATACACAATAGTTTATCCCATTGGCTGCTCTAATCATTGAGCTACAAGTCCATGTCTTTATTATTGACTATTTGAAAAAGGATATACAAAAAATTCGGGGACCTGAAGGTTGGTGCTGGATGGGTCTTTCGGAAAGTACAGGTATATGAGGGCAATCACTAATTTCACTAAGCGTGACCGGCTGACTTACGGCAATATACTCAAGGATGCTGTATTGAACGGGTGTAAGGTTGTCTGATTTAGCATCTTTCGTTACTTCATTTCTCACACGGTGAACGGCGGCTGTGAAGGCTACGAAGTTATAAAATAAATTATTTTTGTTTAAAGTAGGAATCAAAAAAGTCAGATTTTTTGAATTTGGCGGCATGGAAAGCGAAAAAGGGAAGCAAGCGGAAAAATCGACTAAAATTTATCGTTATTTTAAGCAAATCGACCGGTGAAATGAAAAGCAAAGAAGAAGATGCTCTTCATATTTGAGAGCATCTTCTTCTTATATGTTCTGATTTATATAGAAAGTTTTATTGTTCCCCGACGTTTGCACCGTTCACAATATTTTTCCCGTAAAAGATTTCATCCATTTCCTGATGCAGCTTTTGGGTAATTTTGTTGATTTCATCGTCATCCAAGTCGTTTTTCGTATGGCCAAACAAGTAATTGTCCAAGTCAAACTCACGCAGCTTACATTTTGTGTGGAAAATATTTTCCTGGTAAATGTTCACGTCGATCATGTGATACAGCTCTTTGATGTTTTCCGGGATATAGTTTTGGATGGAATTGATGTCGTGATCGATAAAGAGCTTATTTCCGTCAATGTCCCGTGTAAAACCGCGGACGCGATAGTCCATTGTCATAATATCCGTGTCAAAGGAATGAATGAGGTAATTCAACGCTTTTAACGGTGAAATCTCACCGCATGTGGACACGTCAATATCGGCTCTAAATGTACTGATGCCTTCATTCGGGTGATATTCGGGATACGTATGAACCGTAATATGGCTTTTATCCAGTGCCATGACGACTGTATCAGGAAGGGGACCGGGTGATTCTTCAAGGGATTCTTCCCGTGACCCGGGGTTGACGGGCCCTTCAGAAATAAGCATCGTGACACTCGCGCCCTGCGGAATGTAATCCTGCTTGGCAATGTTCAACACATGGGCGCCGATAATATCGGTTACGTTTTTCAAAATCTCCGTCAGCCGGTCCGCGTTATACTGTTCATCGATATATTCAATGTACGCTTTCCGTTCCTCTTTCGTTTTTGTCCAGCAAATATCATACATATTAAAACTGAGCGATTTTGTCAGATTGTTAAAATCGTGCAGTTGAATTCCTTGACTTTGTTTGATGACCATTATGTGCACTCCTTTATTTCTATATCGATATGTTTATGTTACCCGTCCTGAGTATGAAAAAACAATCTTTCTTTTTAAAGAGAATATTCATGGAGGTGGTCAGCCGGGATGATTTCGATCATTTTGGCGATCATATCCGCCGAAAATATCAAAGTCATATTAGCTTACTTGAGCTGCGTCACGCGGATTTGTAATGTCAAGCTTAAATACATCTATCTTAAAGCCTTGTTTTTTGGCTTCTTCAAGTAAGGCCGTTTTCTGAGCGGTGATTTCAGTTGTGGCAATAACGCGGTGACCGGCTTTCGCGAGACCAAGCGCTGCACCACGTCCAAGACCTGTACCTGCTCCTGTGATAAAGATCGTTTTGCTCATGTATATTCCTCCTGTCAAAAGACGTGTCAGTTTTGACGTTCCCTTTAGGAAAAAAAAGTAAACGTTAGGATGCCTGTCCTGCTTATGTGTTTTATTTATTTGGTATCGGGTAGAGGATAAAGAAAAAAAAGGAGATGATGAGGATGGAGCAGGAAAAGAAAGTATATTATGTGGATCTTAATAGTGAGAGTATTTTGCCTGAACCGATTGACAGCCCAAGTTTTGTGATTCATGCAACGGAGAAGGAAGTAGGGGTTTTGCAGGCTGTAATGGAGGATAAGTACGAAGCTGATTTAGAAACATACGTCCGTTCACATATCCCATATTTGGAATATCACCATGATCCTGAAAATGATCATTATGATGCGTCG
The DNA here is from genome assembly GCF_024213455.1 of Domibacillus sp. A3M-37. Classification (NCBI taxonomy): domain Bacteria; kingdom Bacillati; phylum Bacillota; class Bacilli; order Caryophanales; family Bacillaceae; genus Domibacillus; species Domibacillus sp. A3M-37. The sequence continues at coordinate 123,881 of NZ_JANAVL010000002.1, forward strand.
CAAAAAGTACTGTATTCAATTCTTTACCTTCTAGGGGATGAAGCAGCCAAGCAGCATATTAAACAGATGGGGATTTTGACAGACCGAAAATCAGATGACCCGGAAGAAATTCAGCGTTTTAGATAACAAAAAGGTGCGTGAGCCAACGCACCTTTTTTGCATTTAGACGGCTTGACTTTTCTTTTTTTCGTATTCCAATTCAAACAGCGCCCGCGTAATAAAATCAGCCGTTTTATTAGCCATTTTGTATACGAGGGCGAGGCGTGTGCCCTGCAAAACTTGAAGTGGAAGGAAACCGCCGATATTAACGATGCCGGAAATGTGATAGTCGCCAATGGGCGGCAGCTCTTTTTGAACGCCGGAGCCGGGCTTCATCGGACCTTGATCTAAAACGACCGTCCCGATGTTTTGAGAAGCGCCGAGGCAGGCGTCGACTGCGATGACGACCGGATTGATGTGCTGCGCTTCAATTGTTTGAACGGTTTCGGCCAGGTTTTTCGCATGGACAGGGTGATCGAGGCAGCCATAAACGGATACATGTGTATATTTGCGGAGAAAAAAGGTTTGTTTCAACTTGGAGCCGACAAAGGGGCCATAGCTGTCACCGGATGAGCGGTCCGTGCCGATACAGACAAATACAACTTCCTGCCGGCCGGATAAAATAGGCTTTAATTCATTTTTTAAGTGATGAACGAAAAATGTGTCTTCTATACATTGTCTCATGGTTAATAAGCCTCCTTTTGTTCTCTATAAAGAACTTATTAAAAGTATATCGTTCTTTTTAGAGAATGTCATCTGTGATGTTGTAAAATAATTTTCAGCGAAATGAGTCGCATTTAGAACTTTTCTGGATGGGACGATGCGATGAAGAAAAAGCCATTCTCTTATTTAGTGTATCTTTTGTCGTTTTAATGACATCGGTGTATCTATTGAAGCTGGTAAATGTAGACAACTTCAGTTGACGGAAGCGCTTGGCAGAGTGGCAGTCAGTGCGCTTCCGCTTTTACTCTTACATTTTAGGAAGAGTCCCTTTAATATGCCCATTTTTCTCAGCTATTATATGGACCGTTTTGCATATTTTTTTAGGGTGCATTTTGCATTTTTATGATCGTTTTTGGTGGTGGGATACGACTCTTTATTTTTTAGCAGCAGGGGCAGGAGGTTTTTTTACGGCTGTGTATCTTGGTTTCCAAGAAGAAAAGGAAATCACAAAACAAGCGTGACGATAGAAAAATAGACAATGGAAGGATCTTGAGGAAAAAGATCCTTCCAAAATAGTCTCGTATCCTTAACACTTTTTAAAGCTATGCAGAAATCTTCTTGAATATGTGCTGCATTCCAATTAGTAAACACTTTTGACGTCCCGCTGTTTTTCATCTCACTCCACTTTTTTCAGCAATTTTCCTGTTTTCCACATGCTCAGCAGCATATGCTTATTGATAAGAAATACGCCAATTAAAATGCTTACTGCACCCACAGCTGTAACCGCTGAAAGCGTTTCGTCCAGCAGTAAGGCCCCCAATGATACAGCGATGACAGGCGAAACATACAGCCAAGTGGATGGAAAAACAGGGTTGGTTTTATGAACAAGCGAGTAAAACAACCCGTGTCCAGCAATCGAACCGATGACGATTAAATAAAGCAGCGACACTTGAACATCCGGCAAGATGAGGCTGCTGAGCGAGGGCCGTTCAAAAACAATCGACAAGATGAGCAAAAACAATCCGCCTATCATCATTTGAACACCGTTAATGAAAAACGGAGAAGCAGATGGGTTCTCTTTTAAGAACGATTTTGAGTGAACGGCGCCGATGCTGTAAAAGAATTGCCCGAAAACAACCGCGACAGCTGCCAGAAACCAGCGAACCGATAGCTCGTGTTGAAGTCCGGGAAACGAAATAAGCAGGACACCGAGTATGCCTAAAAGCAGCCCGATTCCCTGGCTGATGCTTATGTTTGTTTTCGTTGTTTTAGTATGAAGGAGAAAAACCATAATCGGGCCAAATGCGGAAAGAACTGATGCCAATCCGGACGTGATATACTGTTCCGCCCAGTATAATGTCGCAAATGTCATCGTCGTTAAGCAAAATCCAATGAGCAAAACCGATTTTGACCAAAAAAAAGAAAAAACGAACTGTTTCCGAATGGCAAAGTAGACCACGACGAGCAGTCCGGCGATGAAAAAGCGCAATCCGGCAGATAAAAGAGGATCGACGCCAGCGTCAACGCCCACTTTGATCGCTAAAAAGGTCGTGCCAAAGATTAAACAAATTAGTACGTAATGAAATAAAATCATGATGATGCCTCCTTTTTACAGCATCATACGGGCTTTCCTGTATAACAGTAAAACATCTTTTATAACAGTTGCCAAAGATGCCTGGGCGTTTTCCTTTATACTGAGAGTGAGGTGATCCATATGAAGCTGTTTCTTTCTCGAACATCACATGAGTCCTTAACGGATCAAATTTTTTATCAGTTGGCGGGCCGCATTCAAACGAATATGATAAGCGGCGGTGAGAAGCTGCCATCGGTCCGTCAATTGTCAGCGGATTCAGGCGTTAGTTTTTTAACGATTCATAAAGCATATAAAAAGCTGGAGCAGGCGGGAATGGTGAAAAGTATTCAAGGCAAAGGGGTCTTTGTGGAGCGTCCTGTTCGGAAGGAAACGTTTGTCAGTGCATTCGACTGGCAGCTGGCGATTCCGGGATATTTAACGCGAAGCAGCTTTCATTCCCGGCCGAAGACGACATATGCATTCGATTATTCGGCGATGAATCCCGGGCTGCTGCCGACGATGTACTTGGCGGATCAGTTAAAGGATATGCTCAAGGCAGAACCAGCTATTTTAGGGACATACGGAGAGGTGCAGGGAGATGCGCAGACACGAGAAGCGTTTGCGGCGTATTTGACGACACAGCTTGGCCTTTCTGCGTCAGCGGATGAGTTGATTATGACGACTGGGCTTCATCAAGGCATCGAATTGATCGCAAAAGCGCTCATTGGTCCGGGGGATGTCGTCGTAACAGAAGCGCCAACTTACCCTGGCGTGCTGGATATTTTCATGAACCGGGGAGCGAAAGTGATTCCGATTGCGATGGATGAAGAAGGCATGCGGGCTGATTTGCTGGCGCACGTCGCGAAAACATATCATCCGAAAGCGATGTATGTGAACCCAACGTTTCAAAATCCTACGGGCCGTTCAATGAGCGCCCGGCGCCGGAAAGAAGTGCTGCACCAAGCTCAGCTGCACGGTTTATTTATTATAGAAGATGATTCGTGGAGCGAGCTGTACTTTGATGAGAAACCGCCGCCGAAGCCGATCAAATCGTTGGATGATGACGGGCGGGTTTTATTTTTGAAAGGCTTCAGTAAAGCACTTGCACCTGGCATTCGAGTGGGGACGATTTTTGCGGAAGGCCCGTTTAAGCAAATGCTGCTAACAGCGAAAGCTTCTTCCGATTTGGGGACGCCGCTTTTAACACAGCGTGCGGTGCTGCCGTTTTTAACGTCAGACCGGATGCGCCAGCATTTTGAAAAGCTGCGTGTCGCACTCGAGCTGCGCCGTGATAAAACGATCGCGATTTTAGCGGATTCTTTTCCTTCCTCTGTATCGTGGACAATACCCGAAGGCGGGCTGAACATTTGGCTGACATTCCCGGATAACGTCTCGACGATGGCCTTATATGAGTATTGCTTGCAGAGAGATCTTTCGTTTTTGCCAGGACATGTCTGTTTTCCGTATGAGCCGCCGGATCATCATATGAGGCTGACATATTCACTGATGAGTGAGCATGATTTAACCGAGGGGCTTCAGCTATTTGCTGCGTTGACGAATGCCTTTTTAAAGGAAAAACGATAAAAAGCCTCGAAAGCAAAGGGCTTCCAAAGACCTGCACGAAGCAGGTCACGAATGCTTGCAGCAGGACGTCGCGTTCTTGGGCCTGCACGAAGCAGGTCACAAATGCGTTGCGACAGGACGTCGCGTTCTTAGCATTTGATCCTTACAAATTAATATTTGAATTTTTTCGAAAAAAGCGCGATCCATGTATCCGTGTGACCGCGTTTTTTGTCGTGATTTGATGAACGATTTTTACAGGAAATATCTCTTATTCTATCGAAATTATAGAAAAAGGGAGGATGGTCATTATGAAAACAAGCAACCTTACATATTTACAATCTATTAGATATCGTGTGGTGGATCGGCTGGCCAAGTCTAAATGCGCTTTGTGCAAAACGAAAAGTGAACCGCTATTTCAAGTGAATCAGAAAAATCGAAAGAGAAGCGTTTGTTCTAAATGTGCGGTGTATGCGGAAGCAAGGGCATTCAGGAAAAACGCCTGATTGACTGCTGTTTATTTCCATGCGAAGGTCTTTTATGACCGCCGACGTGTCCAGCCCGCAGCAAATACGTGCCGCCTTTCATTAAGCTGTAAGCGCGGAAGATGGCATTTGTGCCATAGCGCGCCCGCTACAGCTCGATGAAAAGCCCGGAGAATCCCGGGTGCATGGGACACGACTTGCCGCGGTGTGGTGCTGGCGCAGCCGGGCGGAAAATTTCTTTTAAAACGATTGTTATTTCCACTGCACGATCGTAATCTCAAAGAAATAAATTTATTCCAATTCAGTATAAAAACAAATGTTACTTCCAATAAATATACATTTTGTTAGAAAAGTTATTTTTCCATTTTGCCCGTTACCTTTTGTTTGTTGTTTTTTGCAGCTCTCGTAAAAAACCCATGGAAGCAGCGAAGGCAGCGGCTTTTGGCGGCACACCTTGCTTCATTAATTCATCTGCCGTTTCTTGAATACGCTGTCCTGTATTTTGCACCTTCTCCATCATCAAACACCTCCATTTCCGTATAAGTAGCGTGTGGAAAAACATGATTTTCATGCAGGAGGAATCATGGTTACAAGCGCTTTTTTTAACAGATTGTTCATTAACGATAATGCTTATAATTTTTTAGCAATATAATTTTTTCTCTTCCTCTTTACAAATCGTCAAAACGGGCGTATAGTACGTGTTTATCAGGCGATTACGCCAATATTTATTTTCAAGCAATGGAGGGAACAGCCAGGTATGTTGAATAAGTTAATGAGTGAGGTCAAAGGTCGTATTGGCTCACTGCATATCGATTTGTTGCTGGATAAAAACGAATTTTTTCCCGGTGAAAAAGTGACGGGTTCTTTTATTATAAAAGGCGGGCTGTTTGAGCAAAAATTAAGCCGCCTCGAATGCGATTTGTTGACGGAAAGTGCTGCAGCGCAGTCACCGGCCGCAGATGCAATTATGATTTTTATGTCAGAACACATTCCGCCAAATACATCGAAACGTATCCCATTTTCATTTCAGCTTCCGGCTCAAATGGAGGGAAGCCGTTATTATTTTGAAACGAAGCTTTGTTTTGGTGACGGAAAGAAATGTGTCGGGCAAGATGCGATTCATGTTACACAGCCATCATTTTCATGAAAAATGAGTATCGGTCCCGCATCTGGGTATAACAAACTGTTACGTTAAACAAAAAGGAGCGGGTACGAATGAATTCGAACATTTCTTCTTTTCAGTTTAAAGATGATGGTGAGATTCCCAATAACGCGAAGCTGCCGGTGGTTGTTTATGCGGGGGTATTTGCGGACAATCCCAATGATATTGAACCGGTGTTTAACCGGAATGGCTGGACAAACAGCTGGGTAAACGGTGTATTTGACTATCATCATTATCATACGAACACGCATGAAGTGCTCGGAATAAACTCAGGGACTGCGGTCGTGCTGATTGGCGGCGAACAGGGCGAACAGCTGGAATTAAAGACGGGCGACGTCATTGTGCTGCCAGCTGGGACAGGCCACAAACGGCTCAAACAAAGCCCGGACTTTTCGGTTGTCGGCGCATATCCGGACGGGAAAAGTCCAAACTTGAAAAAACGGGATCCGGCTGTACGGGCCGAGTCGCTCAGTGAAATCGCGAATGTCTCGGTTCCAGATACCGATCCGGTTTTCGGGAGTGACGGACCACTGCTCCATCAATGGAAGGCAGCTGCGAACTAGCAGCGGCCTTTTTTTTATGGACATAAATCTGTTTTATAGAAAAAATAAAAAATTTCAAATATTATTGTAAACGGTAACAAATTAGTGTAATATCCTTTTTAACAACATCCAAAACGTTTCGGATTGAGTTTGTAACATAATGGAGTGAGGGAAATGGTCACAATTAAAGATATTGCAAAACACGTTGGTGTTTCTGTTACGACGGTTTCCCGCGCTCTGAACGGCTATGGAGATGTCAATGAGCAAACACGCCAGCGCATTATTCAGGCATCAAAAGAATTAAACTATTCACCAAATTCGATTGCGCGAAGCCTTGTGATGAATCAGTCAAAGACGATTGGCCTGCTTGTTTCCGGATTCACACGGGAAAGTGTAAAAGACAATTTCTTTGCGGAAGTGATGACCGGTATTAATGAGTATGTTGCGTCTACTGATTATGATCTGATTTTGTTTAATACAACCTCATCCAAGCAGCGGGAAAAAACGTATCGGGAACTTTGTATGGAGAGGCGCGTAGATGGCGTTATTGTGCAGGGGATCCGGACAGATGATCCGTACTTGCAGGAAGTGGTTGACAGCAATATTCCGTGTGTATTCATTGATATACCGGTGACAAGTGAGCATGTGGGTTCTGTTTCGATTGATAACCGAAAAGGAGCCGAAGAAGCCGTCAGTTATTTGATTTCGCTCGGACATCGGCATATTGGATTTGTAAACGGCCATGAATTCGCGTTTGTCAGCAGGCATCGGCTGGAAGGGTATCAGTCGGCGTTGCAAAAAGCGGGCATTCCTTTCTGTATGGAATATACAGGAAACGGTAAATTCGAAGAAGGAGCAGGAGGCAGAGCAGCTCTCAAACTGCTGGAGCAAAATCCGGAAATCACTGCTTTGTTTTGCGCCAGTGATTTGATGGCAATCGGCGCAATCAAAGAGATACATGCTTCCGGAAGACAAATTCCAAATGATGTGTCGCTGATCGGGTTTGATGATATTTTGTTATCATCATACGTACAGCCGCAATTGACGACAATCGCCCAAAATATGTACGGATTAGGGCAGGAAGCGGCCAAGCAGCTCATTTCTATATTGAAAAACGAAAGCGTGGCAAAACACATTATTATGGAACACACGCTGCAAGAGCGGCAGTCATGCAAAAAAGTAAAGGAAAAACGTTCGCATAAGTAGCGGACATTCTTTTTTATCAAAATCCGAAACGTTTCGGGTTACTGTGTCAGAGGAGAGTGGAAAAATTGACTTATCGAGTTTTAAAAGAAAATGATTTATTTTTGCTGACGGATGAAAAAGGAGATATTACTTCTAACCATCCGTACGAACTGGGGCTTTATACGAAAGACACGCGGATGCTTAGCCAGCTTGAACTAAAAATTAATGGAGAAGAACCCATTGCGCTTCATTCAAGCGGAGCAGAAAATGTGCGATCGGTTATATTATTGACAAATCCGCACCAGGAGCAAAACGGCGACCTGATTTTATGGAGAGAATCGATTGAACTGAAAAGAGAGCGCTTTATCGCAAATGGCGTACTGTATGAAATGATTACGGTTGCCAGCTTTTTTCCGAAAGAAGTGTCATTTGAAATCAGCCTGCATCTTGACGCTGATTTTACAGATATGTTTATTGCCCGCGGTTTTCAGTACGGAGAAATCGGTTCGGCCCGGCCGGCTGAATTGACAGATGAGGCGCTTGAATTTCATTATGACGGAGCAGATAACATAAAACGCCGCACGCGTGTTCAATGGAATGAAGCGCCGTCGAAAGCAACGAAGGATAGTTTGCATTATGATATTACGCTTGAACACGGGCATTCCCGCACCATTACATTGATGATTCAGCCGCTCATTGGGGAAGAAAACTTTGCGCCGGTCGATCGTCAGACAGCATGGAACGAATTGAAAGCTTCTCATGAATCATGGAATAAAGCGCTGCCAAAATTTGAGACCGGCATGCCCGCTTTCAATGAACTCATTCAAAGAGGAACGGCGGATTTGCGAGTCTTAATGACAGACGTCGGCTTTGGCCGTTTTCCTGTCGCGGGGCTGCCATGGTTTGGTGTTCCGTTTGGCCGTGACAGTATCATTGCCGCCTTGCAGCTGCTGCCATTTGCATCGGATGTGGCAAAAGGAACACTTCGGACGATGGCCCATTACCAAGGAACGAAAAATGATCCATGGCGTGATGAGCAGCCGGGCAAAATTATGCACGAAATCCGTTACGGTGAACTGGCGAATACAAACCAGGTTCCATTCACGCCGTATTATGGCACCGTTGACGCGACACCGCTCTTTTTGATGCTGCTGGTGGAATATGTGAAATGGACCGGCGACCAGGAGCTATTCAAAGAATTGTCTCCCAATGTGGAAGCGGCACTTCAGTGGATCGATCAATACGGAGACCGGGACGGCGATGGCTTCGTTGAATATCACCAGGAGTCAGAAAAAGGCATCGCGAATCAAGGATGGAAAGATTCAGGCGACTCAATTGTACACCGCAACGGTGATTATGCGGCTTCACCAATTGCTCTCAGTGAAGTACAAGGATATATATACCAGGCCAAAACAGGATTAGCTGAATTGTTTGAACAAAACAGAGAAACTGAAAAAGCGAAGCAGCTCCGGGAACAAGCACAACAGTTAAAAGAAGCATATAATGAAGCATTTTGGATGGATGATGCCGGTTATTATGCGATCGCATTAGACGCTGACAAAAAACAAGTGGGTACCATCACATCGAACCCTGGACATACGCTCTGGTCGGGGCTTGTGGAAGGAGACCGGCTCGATCAAGTTTCGAAAACGCTTACTTCATCGCTGTTGTTTTCTGGGTACGGCATTCGGACGATGGCGGAAGGAGAAGCGGGATACAATCCGATGAGCTATCACGATGGCAGTGTCTGGCCGCATGATAACAGCATGATTTTATTTGGTCTCAGCAAAATGCGTCAGCCGGAAGCAATAACAAAAGTGATCGGCGGATTGATTGAGGCTTCCAAGCATTTTGAGTACAGCCGTCTGCCTGAACTATTTTGCGGGTATTCAAAAGAAATGGGCCCGGCTGTTAAATACCCGGTTGCCTGCTCGCCACAAGCATGGGCGGCCGGCACGCCGCTTGTCTTTATCCAGTCACTTTTAGGACTGTTTCCGGACGTACCAAATAAGCAGATTTCACTGCACCCTCTTTTACTGCCGGGCATGGACTATTTACATGTGAATGACATGCAAATTGGCGAAGGAAAGCTGTCTGTTTCCATTTACCGAAAAAACGGCGTCATCAAAGTAGAGATTCAAGAAAATACAACCGGTTGTGAAGTCATGATGACAGAAGAAGCAATGCGTATTTCATCCAACTAAAAATCTATTTAACCATTAGGGGAGGAACCACACATGAAAAAGAAATGGTTTGCTGGTTTAACAATGTCGACACTTTTAGCAGGAAGCGTATTGGCGGGATGCAGCGGCGATAACGGGGAATCATCTGATCAAGGATCATCAGGCGGAGATGGAGAAAAAGTGACGGTCACATTAGCTGGCTGGGGCGGCAATCCGCAGGAGCAGGAGCTTTTGCAGCAAACATTGGATGACTTTGAAGCGAAAAATCCTGATATTGATGTAAAGCATGAAGTCATTGCGGATCAATACATGGATGTCATGAAAACCCGCCTGATCGGCGGAGAAGGTCCGGATGTCTTTTATCTGGATGCCTTTGAAGCGCCTGCCCTCATTGAAACAGGCGTCCTCGAACCACTTGATGAGTATGTGACGGATGAATTTGATACGGCGGATTTTGAAAAGCCGTTGTTAGAAGCTTTCCAAAAAGATGGCGCCACATATGGATTCCCGAAAGACTTTTCGACACTTGCGTTATTTTACAATAAACAAATGCTTGCCGATGCCGGCGTAGAAGTGCCGCAAACGTGGGAAGAATTTCGCGCGGCTGCGAAAAAGCTGACGAAAGATGGCGTATACGGTTATGGAGTAGCTCCTGAACTAGCGCGTCAGTATTTCCTCGCGGAATCATCGGGCGGCAGCATCGTGACAGATGACCGTGCTAGCTTTGCTGATTCGAAAGTAGTGGAAGCCATTCAGCCGGTTATTGATATGCATAATGTGGATAAATCCGCTGCGGAACCGAAAGAAGTCGGTGCATCGTGGGGTGCCGAAATGTTTGGTCAAGGAAAAGCAGCGATGGTGATTGAAGGAAACTGGGCGATTCCATTTATGGAAGAAACATTCCCGGACATTGAGTACGGCACAGCCGAAGTACCGGCCATTAAAGGGGAAAAAGCGACGATGGCCTACACTGTATCGTATGTCATGAATAAAGAATCCCAGCAAAAAGAAGCATCGTGGAAGCTGATTGAGTACTTGACTGGAAAAGAAGGAATGGAGACGTGGACAAGCAAAGGATTCGCTCTTCCAACACGTAAGTCTGTCGCAGAAAAACTTGGCTATGACCAGGATGAATTGCGCGGACCGATCGTGACCGGCGCAAGCTATGCAACGGTATGGGCAAATGGAACAAATCTACCAATTATTACAAATAACTTTAACAATCAATTTGTCAGTGCGTTTTTAGGAGACCAGCCGCTTGATGAGGCGCTAAAAGCAGCGGAAGATCAGGCGAACAGCGAAATTGACGCGAATCAATAAGATTGAGCGGACTGCCTTGGCGGTCCGCTTGATCCTTAAGGAGATGACTCACATTGAAACGGACGATATCGGCGAAGAAATGGCGTGAAATCGGACAAGGTTATTTTTTTATGAGCCCAACGATTTTTGTATTGCTCTTGTTCATTTTAGGACCGATTCTTTACGCGATTTTTTTATCTTTTCATAAAGTAGAGCTGCTTGGCGGAACAAGCTATCAATTTGTTGGGCTCGATAACTATTCACGCGTCTTCGACGATGAACGTGCGAAAATTGCGGTGTGGAACACATTTAAATACGTGATCATCGTCGTACCCACTCAGACGTTCCTTGCAATTGTGCTTGCTGCTACGTTAAACGCGGGTTTAAAAGGCGAAAAGTTTTTCCGCATTGTCTACTTTCTTCCGACCTTGACATCCTCCGCTGTGCTCACACTTATTTTCATGTGGATGTACAACAAGGAAGGGCTTGTTAACTTTATGCTCGATACACTTGGTCTTCCGACGTACAATTTTCTCGGTGATCCGCAAGTTGCGCTTGCTGCGATTATGGTCATGAATATTTGGTCGACTGCTCCATTTTTCATGGTCATTTATTTAGCTGCACTTCAAGGTATCCCGGATTCGCTTTATGAGGCGGCAGAGCTTGACGGAGCAGGGCCGATTAAAAAGTTCTGGTACATTACCGTACCGCAGCTTCGGCCGATCACCTCTTTCGTCTTTATTATGGGGTTAATTGGCACCTTTCAGCTGTTTGACCAGTCGTATATTTTCTCGGCAGGTTCCGGTGGGCCGGATAATTCTACACTAACTGTTGTTCTATTAATTTATCAATATGCATTTAAGAGCATGGGAACGATGGGCTATGCAGCGGCACTGGCCTTTTTGCTGGCCATTGTCATTTTAATTGCTACACTGCTGCAGCGGAAATTTTCAAAAGAAGAATCCCTTTATTAAGGAGGAGAGATAAAAATGAAAAAATCGATGTCGATCGGCAAAATGATCCTATATGCGATATTGATTCTATACGCTGTTGTCACGCTCATTCCTTTTTTATGGGCGCTCTCTTCCTCTTTTAAAACATTAGGAGAGATCGTGAACGGGGGCATCAGCTTTATCCCGAAAGAATTTACATTTGACAACTATAAACAGATTTTCATTCGGGAAGAACTGTTTACACGCTGGCTGTTTAACAGCGCCTTCATTGCCGTCGTTGGCACAGCATTGAATCTGATTTTTAATTCAATGGCGGGTTATGCGCTTGCACGGCTGTCCTTTCCGGGGAAAAAGCCGCTGTTCATCATCATTTTGGCTGTTCTCATGATTCCGATGCAAGTCACGCTCGTGCCTAATTACTTGATCTTGAAAGAATTTGGCTGGCTGAACAGCTATCAGGGTATTATTGTGCCGGGCATGATTAATGCGACCTTTATTTTTATGATGCGCCAGTTCTTTATTAACTTCCCGAAAGAAGTGGAGGAAGCAGCGGAAATCGACGGCTTGACCAGAATCGGCTTGTTTTTCCGGATCGTGCTGCCATTGGCGGTTCCAGCGCTGTCCGCTCAAGCGATTTTCGTCTTTATGGGCTTCTGGAATGACTTTATGCGCCCACTTATCATCATGACCAATGCAGAGATGTTTACGCTTCCGGTCGGATTGAATACGTTTAAAGGGCAGTACATCAGCTATTGGAATTACATTATGGCCGCTTCGATGGTCTTTACATTGCCGGTCCTGATTCTCTACGGATTCTTTAACCGCTATTTCATTAAAGGTATTTCTTTTACCGGCGGAAAATAAAGGGATAAGCTGTCTCATTATGAGGCGGCTTTTTTTGTGGTGCGAGTGGACATAAATCCGGCGGGCTTTTTTTATGAGCACGCCGGATTTATGGGTTAAAGAAGGTTTAATTGCCAGGAAACACCGAACCGGTCATTGAACCAGGCGAATTTTTGGCTGAACGGATAGGCGTTAATCGGCATAAGTACGGCCCCGCCAATTGACAGCGCCCCATACAGGCGGTCAATCTCTTCCTCTGTGTCACAAGTAATATACAAAGAAAGAGCAGGAGTAAAGGTGAAATCGTGCTTTATCGGGCTGTCAATGCACATGAATGTCTGACCGTTCAGAGTGAAAATAGCCTGCTGTACTGATCCTTCTTTTCCCGCTTCATTTGCGCCGTACCGTGTAATATGCGAAATAGAAGCTCCTTCAAAAATAGACAGATAAAAATTCATTGCTTCTTCCGCGTTGCCTTCAAACATGAAAAAAGGGGTAATGGGCTGCATTGAAAAGGCTCCTTTCGTGATGAAATTCATTTTTTCTATTATAACTGAAATCGGCAATTGACAGGGGTTCGGTCCGGCGATAATCTAAATGGGGTGTTTTAAACATTTTTGTAATATAGCAAATAGAAAGAAGGAAGAATGAATGAAATTCCGATTTTGGATGATTATCGCAGTGGTGGCGGTATCGGGGTTTACGCAAGGGATGCTTATTCCGCTCGTGGCGATTATTTTTGAGCAGGATGGTGTGTCCTCATCGGTGAACGGGCTGCATGCGGCAGCGATGTATGCCGGCATGCTCGTCGCAGCGCCATTTATGGAAGGGCTGCTGAGGAAATTCGGCTATAGGCGGGTGATGATTGCGGGCGGATTCGCAGATGTGGCCTGTCTTGCTCTTTTTGCGGTGTGGAAATCGCTCCTGTTTTGGCTTGTGCTGCGAATTGTAATCGGGATTGGCAACAATATGCTTCATTTCGCTTCCCAAACGTGGCTGACCGCTTTTTCGCCGGAAGACAAGCGTGGGCGCAACATTGCACTTTACGGATTGTCATTTGGGCTCGGCTTTGGCATCGGCCCGGTCATGACGCGCCTGGCTGGTGTGGCTGAACCACTGCCGTTTTTGCTGGCGTCGTTTATGAGCCTGCTCGTTTGGTCTGGATTGTTTTTCCTGAAAAATGATTACCCGGAAGAAGTGGTGGAAAAAACATCATTTATTCATACATTTCATCGGTTCGGCCGCGTTTGGAAATATGGATGGGTGGCGCTTTTGTTCCCATTTGGCTACGGCTTTTTAGAGTCTTCATTGAACGGAAGCTTTCCAGTCTATGCATTGCGGCTCGGTCTGGACGTCAGCGCCTTATCGATTATTTTGTCGGCATTCGCGATCGGCAGCATTGTGTTTCAGCTGCCGCTTGGCATGCTGAGTGATCGGTTTATCCGGAGAAACGTACTGATGACCGTAACGGCTGCCGGTGTCGCCGTCTTTATGTTCGCCGGCTGGCTGGAAGAATCGAAAACCGCTTTATTTGTCTGCTTTTTTATCGCGGGCATGCTCGTCGGATCGATTTTTTCGCTTGGCCTTTCCTACATGGTGGACTTATTGCCGAAAACACTTCTGCCAGCGGGAAATATTATGTGCAGCATCTTGTTTAGCATCGGCAGCATTTTTGGACCATTTGTCGGCGGAACGGTTATTCAATTCGGGCAGGGATTCAGCTTTTTTTACACAATCAGCATCATGCTGCTTCTGCTTTTTACGGCACTGTTTTTTTCGGGAAAGCAAGCATCAGCTTTTAAACCGTCTTCTTAACAGGAGACGGTTTTTTGAGAACAAAAAAAGACCGGCACAGGACCGGTCTTTCAAAAAACATTATGTTGTTTTAAAAAGCCTTGGAGCTGTTTTCCAAAGCAGAACAAGCACAATGGCACATAAAACAAAGGTTAAAAGTGCCGTTCCGCCGTTGACGATCAACGAATAAAGCGCAGCAGGCATCCCTTCCGGCGCGTATTCGGCAAAATACACCCAACCGGCGATGAAATGCCAGAAGTAGCGGGCGAGACAGCCGAGTAAAACAGCTAATACAATGGAGCGCGCCGATAGGGAACGGCTCGCCAATAGTCCCGCTAGTCCGACAAATGAAAATGCGATGAAATATTCAATGAATGCTTGAAGCGGTGTTAAAATGTAGGCATCACCTAAAGCAATTTGTAGAAGCCCCCAAATAAAGCCGGACGCCATACCTATTTTCCATCCCCAGCGAAGTGAGACGAGAAATACGGGAAGCATCGCAATTGAAACAGATATCCACGGCCCGATATTAATGGCTGGAAGCAAATCTAAAATAAACGCAAGCGCCGCCATAACGGCTGCTTCAATTAAGGCTTGCAGTGGTACTTTACGGTTCATTCTTTTTCCTCCTTTCTTTGCCGGTACGCGAAGAAAGAGGAAAATATCCACATCCCTGCGCCGGCATGATCCGACAGGTTCCATGGGTCCAGATCGTATCTGTTCTCAGCCTGAAGACTCCCCATGTGGTCTAGTTCATTTTAGCATAAAAGGAACTTAATGGTTGGGGAATTAGCTCTAACAGTCGGCAAAAAGCTAAAATGGTCGAATTTCAGTAGATTCCGACCATCTGCCAAATATTCCGGCCGTCAAAACGATTTTGGTACAATAACAAGAAAAGGAGTGCTTTGATGAAACCATCCACATGTGAATTGTGCGGGCGCTCACCGGTTGAAACTACGGTCCATCATTTGACGCCGCGTGAAGAAGGCGGATCGTACGGCCCAACCGCTAATTTGTGCCGCACGTGCCACAAACAAATTCATGCACTTTATACGAATAAAGAACTGGCTGTGTGCCACGATACGATTGAACGTTTGCGCCATGATGAAAAAATAAGTAAATACATCAAATGGATCCGCAAGCAGCCGGCTGAAACACTGGTGAGGGTGCGAAAGTCGAATGAACGGAAGCGGTCCAAATAAAAAACGAAGACGGTTCCCGCTCAAGGACCGTCTTCGTGTAATGGTTAGTTTGTCGACGTGATCCAAGAGGCATGGAAACAAATTTATGCGGAATGGTTTCCATCGAATGCATATAAACATGCACCAGGTATTCCAGAATTTGAACGGTACCCGGACGAAGACCCTTATCAGGAAGAATCATATTCGGAAATTTGGGTTCCGATTGAATAATGAGGAGCAAAAGCGCTCAAACAAGAATGGATTAAAATACCGATCGCGATGGCCAAAAAAAGAAAATGGGCCACCTGCAGCTGTTTTTCATTTTTCGATTTCATAAAAAGAGCGATCCACAAAACCGCCAGCAGATTATTTAATATAAAGGCTGACACTATAAAATCAGCTCCTCTCCTTGTCTTTATTGTGTTAACAAAGAAAAACAATAACAAGCAGCCTGTTAATTTATCTGACAAAAAATAAATTTGGCTGTCCATGATCAGCCTTTTTTTCTTATTTTTTCACTACTGGTCATTTAATACATGGTAAATGAAGGTACTCGACAGATGGAAGCCGCATGATGTATAGTTAATAACTGCGGCTTTTTATAAAAGACGCTGGTTCATCATGAACAGTTGGGAGAAGGGATGAAAAATGAATAAATTATTTTCTAAACCGTTGCACTTTTTTGTTTTGGCGGTTATTTTTGTTTGGGTTAAATCATATATCGCCTATCTTACCGAGTTTCAGTTGGGAATTAACAATGTACTGCAGACGTTTCTCCTGTTCCTTAATCCGCTCAGTTCGGCCATTCTCTTTTTAGGATTCGGTCTGTTTTTAAAAAGGGGAGGCACTTGGATTGTTGCGCTTAGCAGCATCATGACGCTTATTTTATACAGCAATATACTGTACTATCGCTTCTTTAATGATTTTGTTACGCTGCCAACTTTATTTCAAACGAGCAACGCCGGGCATTTGGGTGGGAGCATTGCGGATTTGGCAGAGTGGCATGATGTGATTTATTTTGTGGATCTGATTGCGCTGATGCTGGTCCTTTGGATGAAAAAGCAGAACTTTAAGCAGCACGTACTGCCGAAGAAAAAGGCCGCAGCTATTTTAGCGGTCGGAGCCGTTATTTTCGCTGTCAATCTCGGACTGGCCGAAATAGACAGGCCGCAGCTTCTGTCAAGAACATTTGATCGTAGTTATTTGATCAAATATTTGGGCGCTTATAACTATACAGTATATGATGCCGTCCAAACCGTGAAAAACGAGAAGCAAAGCGCGTTCGCAAGCAGCGACGACTTAACAAATGTGGAAAACTTCACAAAGTCTCATTACGCAGAACCGAACGAAGAATATTTCGGAAAAGCGGAAGACATGAATGTCATTAAAATTCACCTTGAGTCATTTCAAGCGTTTTTAATTGATTACAAATTAAATGGAGAGGAAGTCACACCGTTTTTAAATTCACTCGCCCATGATGACAATTTTATGTATTTTGATAACTTTTTTCATCAAACCGGGCAAGGGAAGACAGCTGATGCCGAGCTGATGATGGATACCTCCCTGTACGGTCTGCCGCAAGGATCCGCATTTGTGCTAAAAGGGCGCAATACCTATCAGGCGGCGCCAGCGATTTTGAGCCAAAAAGCAGGCTACACGACCGCTGTGTTGCATGGCGATTATAAAACGTTTTGGAACCGAAATGAAATTTACAAACAAATGGGCGTAGATACGTTTTTTGACGCCAGCTACTATAACATGGAAGGAGATCGAAAAGTCAATTACGGCTTAAAAGACAAGCCGTTTTTCGAAGAATCCATGCCGATGCTCGAATCCATGCCGCAGCCGTTTTACGCGCATTTGATGACACTGACCAATCATTTTCCTTATGTGATGGATGAAGGAGATGCCTCAATCGCGCCGGCCAATACGGGTGATGGAACCGTGGACCGCTACTTCCAGACAGCGCGTTATATGGATGAAGCACTGGCTTCCTTTTTTGCTGATTTGAAAGAATCAGGTCTTTACGATAATTCTATGATCATGATTTATGGGGATCATTACGGTATTTCTGAAAATCACAATAAAGCAATGGCGCAGATTATGGGAGAAGACATCACAGAGTTTAAAAATGCACAGCTGCAGCGTGTTCCGCTGTTTATCCACGTGCCTGGCGTCAAAGGCGGCGTTCAGCACCAATATGGCGGAGAAATTGATGTACTGCCAACAATGCTGCATTTACTCGGGATCGACAATAAAGAGTTTATCCAATTTGGCACCGACTTATTATCGCCAAAACACGATGAAGTCGTCGCATTCCGCAACGGTGATTATGTATCGCCGAAATACACGTCAATTGACGGAACGTATTATGATACGCAAACCGGCGAAGAAGCAGAGCCGACAGCCGAGATGGAGGCTTTTAAAAAGAAAGTGGCAGCGGAATTATCTTTCTCGGATCAAGTATTGTACGGTGACCTCCTGCGCTTTCATGACGTGAAAGGCATGAAACCGGTCGATCCTTCTCAATATACGTACGGCAAAGAGGAGACCAAGTAAAAAAACCGAAAGACGGACCCGTCAGGCGACCCGTTTTTCGGTTTTTTTCGGTATACATGAAGTCAGAAGAGCAGCTGAATAAGATAGCGAAAAGCCGTTATTCCTTTTTATAAGGGATATGCGGCTTTTTTACTTCTATCATTCGTCAATTGCTAAACACATTTATCTGAATATCATTGGAAAGTTCTTCTTTGATCCACTGAATATCATCCTGTGTGGCTGCTTTTCTTTCTGCTTTTTGCTGTACGTCCAGAAGAGCCTCATCTATTTTATTCAATTTTTCCACCGCATTTTTTGTGCTTTTCTTAAGAAAAAGGGGACTTTTGTATTCTTAAATTCTTCGATTGCAAGACGGACGCTGGCGATTTCAGTTACAATCTTTTGCTGGTCATTTTCGGATAGCTCCGGGGTACCTGGAAAGAGAACAGAAAAAGATAATCTATAAAAACAAGTATAAGATGATATATTAATAGATACTAATATACTTTTTTTTCTAAGTGAGGAGACGGAAATGCCACATCATATACTGACGTACATACTTGCCTTGATTACAGGTGCCTCAGTAAGTTCTTTTTTAGGAGTCTACGCCTTTATAAAAATTAGAAACGCGCCCGGCGGGAAATATTTTTGCGCGGCTGCTTTCCTGGCCGCTTTTTTCGCCGTGGCTTATGCGTTTGAACTAACGTCTGTATCACTTGAGGGTATTATGTTCTGGGTGGCTGTTGAATATTTGGCCATTCCATTTCTGCCGGTCGCTGTTTTGATGATGTGCATCGATTATGCCGGCCGGAAACTGAAAAAGTGGATGTACGGCGTCCTGTTTGTTCTCCCGGTTATAACCGTTATCGTGCATTATACAAATCCCTACCATCATTTATATTACACAGCCGTCGGTATGCGCAGTGATACTTTACACCCGGTTGTGAAGCTTGAAGGCGGACCTTGGTTTTGGGTTCATTCTTTTTTTCTTTATTTTTGCATGTTGGCCAGCGTGTTTATCCTGCTTTTGCAGCTGAAAAAGGTTTCTTTTCGTTTCCAGATGCAAATTTGCTTGATGGTCATTGGCCTGTTAATCCCGGTCGGTGCGAGCCTTTTTTATCTTAACGGCTGGAGCGGCGGCGTTGACTTAGGACCCGTGTCCATATGTGTATCGTTTTTATTCCAAGGCGTGGCGCTGCTTTGGTTTCAAATGTTTGATGTTGTCCCGATTGCCCGGGAAACGGTATTTGAAAGTTTGGAAGAAGGCGTCATCGTATTGAACAAAAACGACGCGGTCGTCGATTACAACCGAGCAATGAAAATGGTGCTGCCTTTCTTAACAGTTCATACAATTGGTAAGCCGTTAAAAGAAGTGATCGGTCACAATGAGCAGTTGGGAAATATTATCTGCAACGGACAGGAATGCGACTATCAGCTGATCCAAAGTGGAGGCACACTTCATTTTCATATTCGTTTCGCTGTCCTGCAGAGCAAAAAAAGTGAATCGATCGGCAAAATCATTACATTTATTAATGTAACCGAGCGGGTGCAGATGGAGGAAAAACTGCATAAACTCGCCAGCATGGACGGCTTAACTGGTGTGCTTAACCGTACGTTCTTTTTAGAACGCGCGGAAGCAGCCTGCCGGCAAGTAAAAGAAAAAGGCGGCAGCGTATCGATGATTATGTTTGATATCGATCATTTTAAACGGGTCAATGACACGTTTGGCCATGAAGCAGGGGACCTTGTCCTCGAGAATATAGCCTGTACTGTCCAGAAGAAAATGCGGCCCAATGATTTGTTTGCCCGTTATGGCGGGGAGGAATTTATTATTTTTCTCCCGGATGCTTCTTTATTTGAAACACATGAACGGGCGGAGGAGATCCGTACGGCCATTGCTGACATGATCACCATTGCAGGGGGAGAGCCTTTGAATGTTACGTCGAGTTTCGGTCTCTCCCATACACAGATCGAAGCCGATGGCACAGATTCCCCGATTCAAACGCTGATGAGAGAAGCAGACCAGGCACTGTATGCCGCTAAACGAAACGGCCGGAACTGCGTGCAGGCGCTTTAATAAAGGAAAGGAGAGAGAAGAAATGATCCAGGAGAATGATGTACCTGAAGGAATGATTCGATTAAGTCGTGATGATTTTTATGGCTGCTTGGAAGAAAAGCAAGATGAAAGCTGTTTAGATCAGATGTATGGACCTCTTTCTCAAATACAGAAGCGGCTGCGCGAGGAAGGGATGAGGGAGGCTGAACCCGCTTCTTCCCTTTCGGTATCCATCGTACAAATGTATAAATTCCAGGGATTTGATGAGGAAGAAGAATTATATGTCATGCTTCATCAAAGCAAACTGGTCGTTGGATTCGGCACTTATTACTGGGATGGACCCAGTAAACCAGTAAAAGCTGTCCAAACAACAAGAGAAAAAAAGCGGGCAGAGTGGGAAAAAGAAGACTGTGACAGCCAATCCCAATGGCTGCTCGATGCGCTGGTTGAAGCAAAAGAGACACGCTTAAATCAGTTTAAAATCTGTCAATTCTGCGGAAAACCAACACCGTCTGAACATCGGTTTGACGAGCATACATGCCATGGTTGTGCATCTATGCATTATGGAGTAGTCTACTAAACTGGCTGAAGCATGAAAGGCACAGGAACAACTAAAACCTGCTGTGCTTATCCGCAATGCGGGCCACAGCAGGTCGGTTGCTCCCTGGGGATTGATTTATGCAGTATTACATTTTCAATCGGTTTTGTCAGAATTGCTTACGTCGTATTTGTCGAGAAAATCAATCCGTTCCGTCATGCGTGGATGTGATCCCATAATGAAATGAATAATTGCCGGTTCATATCCGGTTGATTTTACATTTTTTGTTAGTTTTTGGAAAGCGGTAATGGCTGCTTCTCTATCTGCTGTCACCTCAATTGCATAGCGGTCCGCCTCCACTTCATAAAGGCGGCTTTGAAATTGGCCGATTGGTGAAGCGAGGAAGGAAATGATGCTGAACGAGATCATAAGAAGCGGCAGGACCGCGATATCATGCTGATCCTTAATTCCCCATCGATGCCCCCACTTTTTGCGCATCCAATTAAACAAACGGAAGGTCGCGAATGCGGTAAAGAAACCAACGATAACTTGCAGTACCAGTCCTTTGTAAATATGGTCCATTTTGTAATGGGCAATCTCGTGCGCCATAACAAATTTGATTTCATCGACGGTCAGCTCGTTAATCGCCGTATCACCGAGCACAATCTGCATATTGCTTCCGAAGCCATTGACAAATGCATTAATAGTGTTTGTTTGCTTCGACATATTCATTTCCAAAATTTTCGCATCTGAAATGCCGGCTTCATCGGCCAATTGTTGAATTTCGGCTTTGGCTTTTTCATTTTCAAGCGGTTTATAGTCATTGAACAATGGAGCAATAAATACTGGCGCAATGAACATCAGAAGGATGGTCAATGGCAGTGACGCCGCCCAAGCGGCAAGCCACCATTTTTTCGGGAATTTTTTTATCGCGAAAAAAAGCAGCCAGATAAGCAGAATGCCCATAACAAGGTCTAAGCCAAAGCCGATGCCCATATCGCCAAGCCACGAAGCGGACGATTGATTTGAAAGGCCATAGTCGCGCGACAGCTTATAAAAAAAGAATTCAAGCGGCAAATACAATAGCGTGAGGGCCGTACTGAAAAAGAAATAATAATAGCTGACCTGCCAAAACGATTTGCGGAAGCGCCCAGTGGCCCGGTTGCGCAATTTAACCGAGATCATCATGAAAAACAGCACTAATATCACATCAAGCGGAGTTTGCAAAAAGAACCTAAAATAATGGATTAAATCTAAATGGTGGGCTTCCTCTATTTCCTTTTCCGTCATAAACTGTTTTGGATCTGCGCTCGTTCCGGCATATTCTGCCGGAACATAGCCTGGCTCAAGATTCAGTAAATAAACACTGATGCCTGCCGCATAGAAAAGATAAAAAATGAGAAAGCCAAGTAAAAATTTTTTCAATAAGCTCTTCCTTTCAGCATTAAAATAAATAACAACCTATAACAATTTGATGATCAGGATAAAAATACCGAGTCTTTATGCCTTCATCGCTTTAAATAATCCATTACGCCCAGTCAAGGGTTTATATCATGCGCCCTTCATTATATTCGGCCGCTTTCACTTTAGATGTCAACAGTAAAGAACGTTCAAAAAATAATCGCTCTACCTGACTTGTTTTCATAAAATTAAATAGGAGAAAGTGGTAATATAACAGCAGATCAAAAGACTTATAACTTTTTATTAATAAAGAAAATAAAATTGATTCATTAAGAAAAGAGAGATGTCTATCATGTCTTCTGCATTTAACCGAATCTATCATTTATTAAAACAAACGGAGAGAGCCGCGCTTGAAGATTATTTAATGGGAATTGTTGCTCCTATTTTTGAACAGGATGAGATACTTGCCCGCTTTTTGGAACGGTTTGCAGGATTAAAGATTTCTCGCTTATCTCATATAAAAGTACATACGCAGCGAACGTATCACAAGCTTGAATACCACCTGAGTGACAGCCGTCCGGACTTAGTTATCACATTTAACCATGGAAGTGCACGCCATGTTGTATTTATTGAGAACAAGCTTGGAAGCGGTGAAGGCTACTTGTAGTTAGAGCGTTATCGGGATCATTTAACACTCCATAAATTAAGCGGCTTTGCTGTCCATCTTTTTTATGTCACACAATATTACGATCCTAAAAATATGGACAGTGTGAAAGATCATTTTCAGCAGCTGCAATGGTTTGAAGTGTTTCATTGGCTTCAAGAAGAATACCGGGAAGATTTGTACTGCAAACAAATTTTAAAGTACATGGAGGAAATCGGATTCGATAAAACAAGAACATTTTTGCCGCAGGATGTTTATGCGGTTCAAAACTTATGGAAAACTCTTTCGATGCTGGATGAATGTTTGGATGGAAAAACGGCACATTGCTTTACCAATTTGTTCGGCAAGCCGAAGCAATTGGGCACGCGGGTGACTCAGCTTCGCTACTGGAACCGCTATGTGATACACAATGACCAAAGTGACTGGAAATTTGTCGGCTGCGGTTTTTGGATGGAACACGAAGATTATCCGGAAGCTTTTTAATGAAAATGCCATCCTTTTTCATTAAGTCAATGGTAATATAAATATAGAAATTTTTGAAAAAAAGAGTTCTTGTGAACAGTAATGGAGGATGGAAATGAAGAGAAAAGCAGCAGCGCTGCTAGCCGCTTTAATGCTGGCGGGATGCGGAAACAAACTATATGATGAATCCATGAGTCAGGGGAAATTAGCACTCGCTTCGGGTGAATTTGATAAAGCGCGGGCATCATTTGAATTGGCGCTTGAAGAAGAGCCAGGAGATGCGGATGCTTCTATTATGTATGAACAGCTGAAAAATTTTGGCGAGATAGGGAGCGCTCTTGAAAATGCAGAGTGGGAAGAGGCGGAGAAGCAGGCAGATGTTCTTTTGAAAAATAAGGATTTGCACAGCAGCTTGAAAGAACCGCTTGCACAGTATAAGCAATCAGCGGCAGACGGGAAAGAACAGGAGCAGGCTGTAGTTGAAAAAGTGAAAAGCATTCAATCGTTAACGAGTGAAAAAAAGTACAGTGAAGCGAAATCACTGCTGGATGAAGTGAATGACGATGACGCACTGAAAACGGCGGCTGTAAGCTTTTCTGATGAATTAGATGGAGTGGAGAAAGAGATTCAGGCAGGCTTAGAACAGGAAGCAGAGGCGGAAAAAGCCGCGGCTGTTCAGCAGGCGGAAGAAGCTGCCATCCAGAAAGCGGAGGAAGCGGCTGCCGCAAAAGTGAATCAGAAAACAGAATATTATCAAAAGCTGGACCGGATCGAACGGAGCCAGGCGGATTTGGCCTACATATATGAAAATGGAACAACTGTTGAAATGAGAGAGGCGGAAACAGAACGGTACAAGCGCTGGGACGATGCACTTAATGAGATTTACGGGGTGTTAAAAGAACAGCTTCCGGCATCTGAAATGGATCAATTGCGTCAGGCGCAGCGTGAATGGATTACGTATCGTGATGAAACGGCTGAAGAAACGGCATCAGGATTCGCCGGCGGTTCGTGGGAGTCTGTTCAATATGTAAGCACACAAGCCAGTATTACACAAGAGCGGTGCTATGAGCTTGTGGACCGATATATGGATTAAGCGCATCTGCAGAATTTCCTTTTTTGGTATAGGTTATTTCATAATATTGAATCTATTGAAATTATTCAGCAATTTAAAGGCTTGGATATTTTAATCTTATTAAACGGCAATACGGCTATTCTTATTGAAGACAAAACGTACACAAAAGATCATTCGGACCAGCTGATTCGGTATCGCAAAGTGGTCGAGAAAGATTATCCTAACCACCTTCAACTGCCGATTTATTATAAATCAGGAAGTCAGAGCCATTACCGCTCTTGTAAAATAGCAGGTTATCAGCCGTTTTTGCGTGAAGGCATGATTGACATTATGAATGAAGGAAAAAGCATGGGCGTGCGAAATCATATTTTCCTTGATTACTTAAAGCGGCTTGAACAGATTGAAGCAGGTTATCAATCGTACCGCTGGCTCCCGATTGATGCCTGGACTTCTTTATCCTGGCAGGGGTTTTACCGGCTGCTTCAAAAGGAGCTGAAGAATGGAGGTTGGGGATACGTCGCAAATGCAAGGGGTGGATTTCAAGGGTTTTGGTGGTCAAAAAAACCAGAAAACGTGTGCTATTTTCAATTGGAAGAGAAGCGCCTCTGCATTAAAATAGTAGAACGCGACAAGCTTCAACAGCGTGATTCTCGTCTGAAAGCGTCAGCGCATCTGCTGAAACAACCATCTATTGAAGCCCTATCTTTTCAAAAGCCAGCCCGATCCAAAAATGGACAGACCATGACAGTTATGGTGAAAAGCGATTATGTGCAGCTCAATCAAGACGGGATACTGGATGTTCAGGCAACCGTGGAGATGCTGAAAGAGATTGAAAAGCACGTGGATCTTTCGAAAAAATAAGCAGAAAGAGGCAGCGCATTCCCAAATGGTGTGCTGCCTCTTTATTTATTTCGTTTTAGATTTTAATATGACAACTAAATATAGCAGCAGTCGATATGCTTAATTGGTTCGATTTGTGAAAATGAAACTAAGAAGAGACTACTTTAAAGAAAAAAGAATAGAAAAGCAATAGGAACGCATTTCCTTTTTTGGTAAAATGAAAAGAAAGAGATGCGAAACAGCAGCTGGCTGGGAGCAAAGAAAAGGAATAAATTTATGAGAATCGTAAATAAAATCAAGATACAAACAGCTTCCATTCAAGTAAGCAAAGCACTTCATAAAAAAGCTGAAACAAAAGGAATGACCAGGGAAAAGTTAACCAGCAAAGTTCGGCATGTGATTCAAACGGGCCGGTATGCGGGCATTTACCGCGATCAGCAAGTAACAGGGCAATCGTTTGTGCAAGACGGGCTGAATGTAGTGCTTGATGAGCCAATGAGAAAAGTAGTAAAGATTTTGCGTGTAGAAAAAAAGGAAGCTGAGCAAAAACAGCTTGTTCCGTTAGGTGAATTTGAGCAGATGATTGGAGAAATGAAGGCTCTGCTGAAAAAAACAGCGCAGTTTGAAAAGGCAATTAGCAGTGAGATTAGCAGCCTGGATAAACAAATTAGCAGCATTTATCATGACATGGAAACGAATTCATTTAACGCCTCGCAAGGGTACCAGTTTGCAAAAAAATTACAGATGCTGCTTCGGAAAAGGCGTATAGCCAAAGGAGAGTTTCAAAAGTTTACATCATCCCGCCAGGAACTGCAGATGATTGAAAAGAATGTCGCCTCTATTTTACAGAAAGCGGCGGACATTCAAGCAAAGCAAAATGAATATGTTAGTGGATGGGACCACTCTGCTGATGAAAATTTTTCTCGGGAAACCGTCTGATATGGTCCAGTGAAAGAAGGAGGAATCGGTAGTCTGTCAATGGCTGCAATGGCAGAAAATACAGCGAGGAGGTGTTTGAATGTTCTTTATGACGAATTATTTTAACAAAAGAAATCGAGCGAAAGAAAAGGAGAGTCTTCCTGGTCTGCCGGCTGAGTTGAGTCAGACGTTGGGGATGCGTCTTGAGGAAGGGTATCCGCTTGTAAACAGGCTCAATGATGCGTGGAATGATGCACCAGCAGCGGCGGTGAAGGATCGTTTGTCTGGAAAAGGTGTCATTTCTAACGAAGAATATGATTGGTACGAGCTTGAACTAAAGCGGTTTTTCTGTTTGTCTGCCATTATGAAAAATGTGCCGATGTACAACGAAAAAGCCGATGCGATTTGGCACGACATGATTCTTTTTACGAAAGATTATGCCGATTTTTGCGAGCAGTTTAACGGCGCCATGATTCATCATACACCGACAGATAAAGCCTTTAAAACCAAGGCTTCTGCCAGCCATGAACGTGCTGTTTATGAGTTAGTGTACAGCATTTTATTCGATCCTCATTCAGCTTCAGAGCTGATTCAGGGACCGTTTGGATATTGCCTGCTGGATAAGCAGTTCATGCTCCAATGTGAAGGGCTGAAAGGGCAGGAGCTGGAACGTTATATTCAGGACGCACTTTTTAAGCATGATTTCTCTCAGCATGACCGTTTGATTCGCGCTGCTTCTAAAAAAATAGCCCATCATGTAACCGCAGCAAAAGAAAGGGTCGAACGCAAAGGAGCAGCAGCAGACATTCGTAAGCCAAAGAGCAGCTCGTCTGGCGATGATCAAGCGGTCTATTTACTTCTATATACGTCTATGGGAGCAGTCCATGAGCCTGAAAAGGAAAAGGATTCAGCGGCCAGCCCCGCCTCCTCTTGTAATGGATCCGATGGCCGCCGGTATGACCACGACCGAAATGACTCTCATCACGATTCAGATTCCTCGGAGGGTTCAGGTTCCTCAGGAGACTCATCATCAAGCAGCTGCAGCAGTTGCGGCGGCGGCTGCAGCAGCTAGAAACGATCCGCCTGTGAGAACACTGCTTGTTCGGATTGATCAGTCATACGTCATGCGGCCAATGTAAGGGAAAAATGAAAAAGAAAGAAGGAATCGATCATGCCTTATGTAAATATTAAAATTACCAATGAAGGCGTCACGCCGGAGCAAAAAGCCCAGCTCATTCAAGGAGCCACGCAGCTATTAGTCGACGTGCTCGGCAAAAATCCGAATACAACGGTTGTCGTAATTGATGAAGTGGAAACGGACAACTGGGGAATTGGCGGGGAAACCATCACTGTCCGCAGACAGCAGGAGAAAAAGTAAAGGTGCCGCCGGACCGGTTCCGGCGGGATTTTTTTGTCTGCAGCACAATCCCGCTATTAAACCTTCTATTCAATCTTCTGCTGACGCGCCATCCCTGCTACAATCGGAATCACCGTCCTGGCATTGATCTTTTTCCATGTATGCTGATAAAAAGGGTTCGGCATTTGATTCATTTTTGACTCCACGTTTCACGTTCCATTTACAGAAAAGAATATGTTTGATGAAATCAACGCGGCACTCCGGGATGAAGTGGACCCACAGACAGAAGTGTATGTCTCTTCTGAATTTCGGAAAGGCGATTATGCTGATTTTCAGCCCATTCAAACGGCCGAGGATATTATGACCTGCATTTAAAAAGCTGATCCATGCAACGAATTGATGTTCAAGCCATCCAGAAAAAACTGCCCGGACTGCGCAAAGCAGCAGGAGAATGGTATAATAGTAAAGTTGTGAAAAAGCAAGACAAGATAATAACAGCACAGCCATAAAAGCTGAGTACGTACATTTAGGGAGGAACGATGAAATGAAAAAAATATTGGCAGCTATGCTTGCGGCAGTGGTAGTTTTTTCGCCTGTTGGAAACTTTGTTTCTCAAGATCAGGCCACGACTGTAGAAGCAAGAGGCAAGAAAAGCATAAACAGCAACAGCAACAGCAACAATACAATCAACAATTCGAATGTCCAAAACAAAAAATCCGACCCCGCTGCGACGACCGCAAAGAAAAAGGGCGGATTTCTATCAAGCGGTTTAATGAAAGGGTTAATGCTGGGCGGGCTTGCCGGTTTGCTGTTTGGCAGCTTGTTCGCGAACATGGGCATGCTCGGTTCATTACTGGGATTGCTTGTTAACGTTGTCGCCGTGGTGATCTTAATCGTAGTCATTCGCAAACTATTCGTTTTCTTTAAAAATCAAAAAGAAAAAAGAGTATACTAATCCAAGGAAAGCTCTGTCCGCCTCTCATTTTGCGGACAGGGTTTTTTTGCGTGCCTTAATCTTCGAAAAAGAAAAGCACCATTCATTTATGAAAACGAATGGTGCTTTTTTTACTGAAAAAATTAACAGTGTAATAAAAATAATCCGTAAACTTTATAGCAGGTACTATGAGGGAGGGGAAACCAATTTACATAAAAAGGTATTTAATAAATTGTTTTATTATAAAAGCACGGAGCAAATATATTAGGTTTTCGCAAATCTAATATTTGGAAAATAATAATCAAAGAAAAAATCGTTGACCATTACTTTTTCAGAAAAGTAATCTTGACATGAGTTGTAATAGAAGAAAAGAATTTTTTGCTGTTGGTAGTAAACGAGAGATGAATAATTATGCAACTGTGGAGCCTATAAAAAACGATTCCCGCTAGCGTAGAAAACACCTAAAGCCATTTTTGTCGAAATAACGCAAAAAAGCAACGTATTTTGAAAGAAGAAAAAATATTGTCATTTTTCGCCGGTGGGCAAAAATCAAAAGAAGGCAGCAGCCGGCACATAAAAAAATAGAAAGGATGACGAGCGTATGGTATTATGTGGATATCGCGAATGAGGAAAAAGGAAGAAAAAATGTAGATTAAACGGATTGTTTTCATAATTATAGAAATTTTCCCACTTTCTGAAGCGGGTAATTTTTTTGCTGTTTTCCATGAATCCTTGTTTTTTTGAATGAAAAAAGAAGCCGACTTTAAAAAGATTGGAGCTTTTCATATGAAAAAAGTTATTTTAGCAGGAGGAACGGGGTTCATTGGCAACTATTTTGAAACGAAATTTAAGGCGCTTGGGTATGAAGTGAAAATCATATCAAGGCAAACACAGCATATCTCATGGGAGCAGACCGGTTAGAGCGTGAAGGATATAGATCACCTTCAGAACACTTGATGAGGCTTTTCAAGACATCCTTTCCACATAAGTTAACATCCTGCTATTTGATGCGGCAGATAAAGAGAGGACTTTCCTGCACGTGCCTATGGTAAACTGAGAACAGGAACGTTGGTAAAGAAGAGGTGTTTTATGATGAAAAGAATAATCAGTGTGGCCGTGATTGCCAGCATTCTCGTGCTAGGCATCACCCAAAAAGAACAGTTGTTAGCAATGGTGAACGAAGGTGGGGCTTATTCCATCCTCATCAGCATGCTGCTGGTAGCGATTTGTGTGTTTGTCCCGATTGTTCCGTTTCCTGTGCTGGCCGGGTTGATTGGCGGGATTTTCGGCACCCCGCAAGGCGTCATTATAACGCTTAGCGGCGCCATGATCGGAACTCTTTTGTTTTTTTATATTGCCCGGTACGGCTTTAAAGAGTGGGCGCAAACGAAAATTGAACAGTATCCTCAGGTGAAAGAATACGAGGAAAAGCTGAACAAAAATGCGTTTCTGACGATTCTGCTCGTTCGCTTAGTGCCGATCGTGCCTTCTCCTGTTGTCAATATCGTCTGCGGGTTAAGCAAAGTAAATGGGCTCGTCTTTTTTCTCGCATCAGCAATTGGGAAATTGCCGAATATTCTTCTTTTGTCGTTTGCGGGGGCGAGTTTCTCCGAAAACAAGTGGTTTTCTTTTGGGCTGTACGGAATTTATGTGCTCATTATTATGATTGTTAATTACATTATTGTGTACAGAAAAATGAACAAAGTGCCGGAATAATATCGGCACTTTTTTGTCTGGGGGGAAAAAATGATAGCTGGAAAATGAAAAAAAGAGAAAAACAAAGAAAAAGTAAGCAATCAGAAGAAAAATGACGATGATACACGCTTGCATGACCAATGTTTCCGTTTTCTCCGGCTTTTTCAAAAAGATGCTGATATAGGATAATAAAGGAAAGTTGACCGATAAAGGAGATATAATGAAATGACAAAATATATAAGCAATACATCATTAGTTTTAAAAGAAAAAGGAGGCTTCGGAAAATACATGCAAGCGATCGCTTCGGCTATTAAAACATACCGCCAGTCAATGGATCAGTACGGAGAAGCCATTATTAAAGTAAAAGCACGATAACAATAGGTCTATAATAAAAAAAGATTTAACATGAAGACTGATCTTGAGCAGGAACAGGATCCGCCAGCCAATTCTCAGCCGTAAAAGAGGATTGGCTTTTTTGATAGGGAAAAACGAGGGGTAGTTTGCCATTTTAGATAGAAAGACAGAAAAAGGAACAAAAAAAGGGCCCATGCGCCCGGTTTGTTTGCAAGCTTTGGTTTACGAAAAAGGGCGTTTTAGTTTCGCGGGCTTCATTCCCCGTTTTGACGCTCGGTCGATCCAAAAGATACATGTGAGAGAAAAGCCGATAAATGAAAATACCCAAAAAACGCCTGTAAGCCCGTTGATTCCAGCAGACAGCAGGGCAATGACGACAAAATAAAGAGTGATCAGGCTTTGAAGGATCGTTTTAAAACCGATTTTTTTCAGGGCCACTGCTTTTCGAACGACACGGATACAGCGGTACACCTGCCAGGCAAAAACGCCAATGGTCACAAAGAAAAACGTATAAGACACAGCTTGTACCACATTTTCCATCGTCAGCCATTCTTTCATTGACACGATCAAGCTGATTATGTCCTCCATCCTCCACCGCTCCTTTCCTTCTTATTTTAAAAGATCTTTTTCCAGACTAAAAGTGTATAAAGCCTATCATGCCCCGGAAAAGATTATTTAAAACCCAGTATTTGTACAAAAAAAGCCAAATTATTCATTTTTTTCCTTTTCTACATCCGGAACATGATGGAACTTTCTTTTTTTAAAGGCGGTTGATGAGGATAGTTTCTTCTTCAACTGGCGGGACAGGTGAATTGTTGAAGGTATCTTGTTACAGACAGCGAATACTATACATCAAGTATACTTTATAGGTCATTTTATTGAGCAGGAGGGATTTGTTGAGAAAATATGCCTTGCTGGCACTGCTGGTTGTCCTGTTGGCAGGCTGCCGCTCTGGTGTGTCCGAAAGCAGCCACTCAGCCATCGATTGGATTGATTTTGTTAAATGGGATGGAGTGGAGTATCAAGGGATTCATACTGGGATTTTAGCAGACCAAAGCGCGATTGGCCAAAAAATCGGAAACGTAACATTCAAAGTAGCAGATCACATCACCAACCCAGCCTATAAAACAAAAAATGGAGATGCTGCATTCCACGAAAAAGGAACTGGACTTTATGCGGTCAAAGGGCATCCTGATTTGCTTGCCATAAAAGATGAGCAAGCGATCAACGGATACAATCTTTATTTCTCAACAAAAACGACAGAGTACCAATGGCACTTTAAGAATGTGCCGATTGAAAAGGTTACTAGAGTAGTGATTTATCAAGACGGCAGGGAAATGGGCAGAGAGCTGGCCAGTGAAGAGGTAAAGACGTTTCTAAAGCTGTTAACTACAAGTGAAGAAGTGGATAACTTTATTCCGGACACGACAAAAGGAGCTCCTCTCTATTACGAGGTAGTGTTGTATACGAATGAGCCGGTTGCCTACAAATACGGTTTACAGTTCGACGGGACCACGTACTATTGGCATCCGTGGGATACAGCTATTTTATCTAACAAAATAGAACCGTATCTTGTGAAAAATAAGTAAATAGACCAGTAGAACGAAAAAGCAGTTCTGCGGGCTGGTTGATCCTATGTTTGCAGGGATAAAGAAACCAAACTGAAAGAAGGGGACAAGATGATCACCATTCGACAAGCGTTGCAGGCCGAAGTAGAACTGATTCGCGAACAAAGAATAAAAGCGTACGAAGAACATGCAAAACACATTCCAAAAGGGCATTGGGAAGCGCTTAAAAGCGCTATTTCTTCAGATGCGGAGAACCAGGAGGGAGTAGAGCTTTTCGTAGCAGTTGAGAAAAAACAAGTCATTGGCAGTGTAGCGCTGTTTCCGGCAAAATCAAATGCTTACACAGGACTGGTGGATATGCTGGATTATCCGGAAATTAGAATGCTGGCTGTTGCACCGCAGGCACGGAATAAAGGAGCAGCGAAAGCGCTCATAAACGAATGTATTCGGCATACAAAAGAAAGCGGCTTGCCGTACATCGGGCTGCACACTGCTGATTTTATGAAAACAGCCATGCAGCTTTATGAACACATGGGCTTTTTGCGCATGCCGCAATACGATTTTGAGCCGGCGAATGATGGCATTATAGTAAAAGCATACCGGCTGCCTATCGAATAAATGCCTGTTGCTTGTGTAAACAAATGGCTTGAATTGTTCGCCGCATAGTGAGGGAGATTAGTCCCGGCAGTTTACCTTTATTGACCGAGTTGAATCGATTAATAAACAAAAAGGAATTGGCATCGAAGGAATGACGGTAAGCCCGGACGGCCGCTATCTTGCACTTGATCTGTTTGCTGGAAATGCTCCTTACACCACTGTGCTCATATATGATCTGGAAAAAGGAAAACGATTAGCGCAGCTGGATCAGGCGCATTCACTGTTTTAGCAGGAAGACCGTTTTCTGTTTGAGCGGTTCAGCGGCCAGCAGGTGATGCTGTCTTCAAAACGCTTTTAAACTAGGGTGTCTCAAGCTTGAGGCACCCTTTTTTGGCAGAAAATTATCTCGTGAAAAAAGAGCGGGACAACAATTTAAATGTTGTCCCGCTCTTTTTTACATTTGAAGGTAGTACTCGGAATTGAACCGAGGATCAAGGTTTTGCAGACCTTTGCCTTGCCGCTTGGCCATACTACCATGTTTATCTCATATTCTACGAGAAGCTTCTTGATACTTTTATTATACTTATTATTACATAAAAGTCAAATATTATTTTTTAAAGAGATTCACTTTTATTCCTTCTCGATAGGATTTTTCTCAATGAAACGATTCCGCTTGAAAATAATTCTATTCATCTACTTAAAGGATTATTACTCTCAAAAGAAAAATCAGGAGAAATTTATTGAAAAAGGATCAAAAATTGAGAAACACCAAACAAGCAGACAACGTGCACATAAAATGGACTCACATTCGGCTGAATGAATATAAAGCAGATTATCCCCATCCCGCCGTCAAACGTGATATGATACCATAAGAAAAAAGTGAATAGGTGGAGGAAAAGATGTACAGAGTATTGCTTTATTACCAATATGTACCAATAGATGACCCGGAAACGTTCGCGTCGGAGCATAAGTTGTTTTGCCAGGAGCTTGAGTTAAAAGGGCGTATTTTAGTCGCAAAAGAAGGAATTAACGGCACGGTTTCGGGAACAGTGGAACAGACAGAACGCTATATGCAGGCGATGAAGGAAGATGCCCGGTTTAAAGATATGGTGTTTAAAATAGATGAAGCAGAGGGGCACGTGTTTCAAAAATTAAAGGTCCGCCCGCGCGAAGAATTGGTGACGCTTCGTCTTGAAGAAGATGTGAATCCGCTTGAACTCACCGGAGACTATGCGGAACCGAAAGAATTTTTGGCGGCAATGAAGGAAGATAATACCGTGGTGCTCGATGCGCGTAATACGTATGAGCATGATCTCGGCCATTTCAAAGGTGCAATCCGGCCGGGTGTGGAGAATTTCCGTGAGCTGCCGCAGTGGATCCGGGATCACCGGGATGAACTGGAAGGCAAGAAAATTTTAACGTACTGCACAGGCGGCATACGCTGTGAAAAATTTTCCGGTTTCCTGAAGCAGGAAGGATTTGAAGATGTCATGCAGCTGCACGGTGGTATTGTCTCTTATGGAAAAGATCCAGAAGTGCAGGGGGAAAATTGGGATGGTCAATGCTTCGTATTCGATGATCGGCTTAGTGTACCGGTTAACAGCGTCAACCCAACGATCGTCGGGAAAGACTTTTTTACCGGCGAGCCGTGCGAGCGGTATGTCAGCTGTGCGAATCCGGAATGCAATAAAAAGATTTTAGCGTCAGAAGAGTCAGAACACCGCTTTTTGCGCAGCTGCTCGGATCATTGCCGGACACATCCACGCAACCGTTATATCGAGGAACACGGCTTAACGCCGGAAGAAGTGGAAGAACGGCTGGAAAAGCTTACACAGCCGGCTGAAGCACACTAAATAAGCTTGGAAAACGCCTGGATTCATCCGGCGTTTTTTCTTTCAGTTGAAATAAAATCAAAAGGTGTTATATAATTTTATATGTAACCAAAAGGTTTTATTTTAAATAGAAATGAGGAAGCAGCAGATGGGACAAAAAGTGGAAGACATTCAGCAAACAGTCATATTGGATGCGCCGATTGAAAAAGTGTGGGCAAAAACTGCAACGGCAGAAGGGCTGGAGGAGTGGTTTATGCCAAACGATTTCAGGCCTGAAGCAGGACAGGAATTTCATTTACAGTCCCCATTCGGTCCTTCACCGTGTAAAGTACTCGAAATAGATCCGCCAAACCGGCTGTCTTTTTCATGGGATACAGAAGGTTGGATCGTTACATTTTTACTAAAAGAGATAGAAGAAAAAACAGAGTTTACAGTCATTCATAGCGGATGGGGAGAAGCGGGTGAAACAATGCCAAAAGCTAATGCGCCTGTTTCGGCTGTTCGTGACCGGATGAATGGTGGATGGAGCGGTCTTGTGAATGAGAAGCTTCGGAAGGCTGTTGAATCCGCATGACCGAACCGGCGGGAAAACATGATGTATTTCAAGCTATCGCCGATCCGACACGCCGTGAAATACTGCGGCTTCTAGCGGAAAAAGACCGGCCGATTTCAGAAATCGCGTCGTATTTTCCGATCAGCCGTACCGCTGTCACGAAGCATCTTCATTTGTTGTCTGAATCAAAATTAGTGAAGGGACGAAAAGAAGGCCGCCAGAAAATGTACCATTTGAATACTGAACCGTTAATGGAGCTGAAGGAGTGGCTTCACTACTATGAGCGGTTCTGGAACAACAAGCTTACACGTCTTCAGTTCATTGTAGAGCAGGAACCAGAATGAAATGTTTTGATGACCAAGCAGTTGACAAAACAAAAGATTTCCATTAATTTAGCTGTAATAAACAAACGGAAGGGTGACCCAATCGAATGAAGTTCTAATCCTATTTTTTGAACGCAGTCTAATTGAAATGTTTTTCAAAAAAGCAATTCAGCGCTTTTTTGTGATGCTTTCAATGGATGTTTTCAGAATAGGATTAGGCTTAAGCGAACAGGGGAGATCCCTGCTTTTTCCTATGCCTCCTATTCTGAAAATGAGTGGGGGCTTTTTTTGTCCCTATTTAAACAAAAGGGGATGAGAAGATGAATGTGTTAGAAGCAAATACGATTTACTTAGAGGTGCAGGACCGGTTATTGTTGTCAATTGATCATTTAGTCATCCAGGAAAAAGACCGGATTGGCCTGGTCGGCAAAAATGGCAGTGGGAAAACAACATTGCTGCATGTGTTGGCCGGAAAAACTGAACCAGATAATGGAACTATTAGTCGAAATGGGACCATTCAGCTTTTGCCGCAACTGAAACAGATTGATCCAAATAAAAGCGGCGGGGAAATCACGCAGCGTTATGTGAATGAAGCACTGAGCAAAAGTCCAAAGCTGCTTTTAGCCGATGAACCAACAACCCATCTTGATACGGGTCACGTTGAGTGGCTGGAAAAAAAGCTGTCCAAATGGCAGGGTGCGTATGTCGTTGTCTCTCATGATCGCACCTTTTTAGACGCTGTATGTACCGTTATATGGGAAATAGACAATGGGGAAATTCATATATACAAAGGAAACTACTCAGCTTATGTTGCTCAAAAAGAAGCGGATCGGCAGCGGCAGGAGTTGGAACATGAACAGTATGAAAAAACGAAAAAGCAGCTGGAGCAGGCGATTGCAGCGAAACAGAAAAAAGCGGAACGGGCAGTGAAAAAGCCAAAATCGGTCAGCCTCTCTGAAGCGCGAAACGTCAAGCCGTATTTTGCCCAAAAACAAAAGAAACTGCAAACGACAGCAAAAGCATTGGAAACACGGCTCGAAAAGCTTGAAAAAGTGGAAAAGCAAAAGAAACTGCCTCCGATTCGCATGAATGTACAAGAACAGGAAAGCTTGAAGGGCCGAGTGCTCATTCGGGTGGAGCAGGTTAAAGGAATGATCGGAACACAGCTCCTTTGGAAGCCGGCTGACTTTTTTATTCGCGGCGGTGATAAAGCAGCACTCATTGGACCAAATGGCAGCGGAAAAACGACGCTTTTGAAAAAAATTATTCACAACGATACCGGCATTTCCGTTGCACCGTCTGTAAATATCGGGTACTTCAGCCAGCATATCACGATTTTGAATGCGGACCGAACTATTTTAGAAAACGTAAAAGAGACGTCCCATCAAGATGAAACACTGATTCGCACTGTACTCGCGCGCCTCGGCTTTTGGCGGGAAGATGTGTTTAAAAGAGTGAATGTATTAAGCGGAGGAGAGCGGGTGAAAACGGCGCTTGCGAAATTGCTTGTCAGCGAAATGAACGTCCTCGTTTTGGATGAACCGACCAATTTTCTGGATATTGAAGCTGTCGAAGCGTTAGAGTCCCTTTTAATCGATTATGAAGGCACGGTCCTTTTTACGTCGCATGACAGACGTTTTGCAGAAAAAATCGCCACAAAAGTGCTGGTGATTCATGAAACGAAGCTAAACGTTTTTGATGGAACTTTGAAGAAATACACGGAAAGACAAAGAAAATCTGGGCGTGATGAAACAGAAGAACAGCTGCTGTTAATCGAAACGAAAATCGCCGAAGTACTCGGCAAAATGAGTATAGAGCCATCGGATGGACTGGAAAAAGAATTTCAGCGACTGCTGGCAGAAAAGCGGATGTTGAAATAAATGGAAACTGTAAAATTAAAAACGATAGGCTGTCCCCTTACTGAAGGAGACAGCCTTTTTTTAATGAGTGACTTCTTTTAGGTCTTCTATTCCAACTTCTGTCCGTTCTTCCCCGGGACCGCGCAGGTGAACCGTTGCCGTTTTTCCGTCTTCATGGACTTGATCAATCCAGACGGACACCCCATTAAATTGAACCTCCACATCTGATGATGGAGTAGAAACAATTTGTTTCGCTCGTTGAACGTCCATTTGATTACCTCCAGAAAAACCGGAATTAATTTTTTTTAGATGCCTCGCCTTGGTTCAGTCTTTTTCGTCTTAAGCTGGTCAGTTCTGCCAGCTCCCGGGCATATTCTTCGTTCACCGTATCCGCCGGTATTTTTAAATTTTTAGGGGTCTGAGAAAGTCCCCGACTGCCGCGGCTGCCTGTTTTATGCTCATCTTTCCCCATTATGCCCGTCTCCCTCCATTAATCTGTTCGATCTGTTGATGCTTTCATTCGTTCCTGCGGATGGGTGTTGATGGTGCCATCTGCACGTTTAGATGCGTATTCTGCTTTCGCCCGTGCTTTTCCAGCTTCGCCTTTCATGGATGAAACGGAGAAATCTTTTGCTTTGTTCCTCATTTCTTCCCCTCCAGTTGTAGATGAAATATGCGTTTCCGCCTATATAGTATGAAGCATTGGATGAAAATTATCAGTTCGTTTTGTATGAAAAGGATGGATGTATGATTTTGAGGATTCAGGTAAAGCTGTGAATAAAACGTTTTGGCCTGCCAAATCATGTTATAATGGCTGTTGAACATTATTTTGTCAAATTATTTTGGCATCGAAGGAGATTGGACTGTTTGACTAACAAAGAAGTAAAAAGCGAAGTGCCTCCGAATTTTAAAGAATTGAAAAAATCAGCTGATCGTAAGTCGAATTGGCGGGGACGTCTGGATGCAGTTGAAGAACTCGGACAGTCGAAGAGCGAACCAACGATCAAGTTATTAAAACGGATTATGGCCATAGACACGGTCACTAAAGTACAGGATGCTGCTTATCGCGAGCTTAAAAAGTGGGGCGAAGATGTACAGCCGCCAAAGAAAAAAGGCGAGGCGATTAAAGACGTTTCGAAAATTTTGCTGCGCATTAAAAAAAGCCTGCCGAAAGACCATACATTTGACGAGTTTGAAGAAAAGCTTAAAAAAATGCGCCTTGACGTATACGATACGTACGAAGGCGAAAAAGGCGCTGAATTTGACCATTGGCTGAAAGAAACATGGGAAAGTCTTCTAACTAAATAACCGTCGTCCTATTTCTGTCAAGCAGATAAAGGTAAAAACCAAGCTTTCATTCCAGCGCGCTTTGATCGTCAATCGGAGCGCTCTCGTTTTATTTTTTTGGGGAAATACCTTATTTTTCGATTCGTTTGTTCAATTGTTTAGGCATGTACCGGAACCTTGATCCGAAGGGATTAAGACTCCGGTATATGTCTTTTTTTCTATTCAGAAAAGGTATCCAGAATAGCCTGGTCATTTTTTCTTCTTGTTTATCTTTCTTTAGATATCGTTAAAGAACCTAAAAGCGGCTTAAGCATTTTGTTGATCTAGATTGTCAAAAAACGGGGACGGAATGAATAAAGTGGGAAAAGAGCCTGCACATCTCGATGCTCTCTGGTACCATTGACTCAGGATGCCACTGCACCCCGACTACGAATACATCGCCTTCCATTTCCACCGCTTCAATCAAATCATCCGGGCTGTGGCCAACGGCTGTCAACCCTTTCCCTAATGTCTCGATTCCTTGGTGGTGCAGACTGTTGACGTTTACCGTGGTTTCCTGAATGATTTTCGCTAAACGTGAATGGCCGACGAGGGTCACCTGATGGGTGGGAACGGAACGCTGGCTGCTTTGTGAGTGCAGAATACTGCTGTTTGCTTGGCTTGGCAGGTCCTGCCAGAGTGTACCGCCAAGCGACACATTGATAAGCTGCAGGCCGCGGCAGATGGCAAGAAGCGGTTTTTTTTGTTCTAAAATTGAAGCGGTCAGCCTCAGTTCAAATTCATCCCGTTCAGGAAACACAGGACCTAGTTTGTCATGGGGAGATTGCCCATAGTGCATCGGGTCTATGTCTTCCCCGCCGCTTAAGATAAAACCGTCGCACATTTCAAGGTAGGAAGGAATAACATGTAAGGGGGCGGGCGGCAGTATGATGGGGATGCCTCCGGCTGTCAGTATCGCACGGTGGTAGTCGCGATGAACATAAACCCCTTCTGTATTTAACGTTTGACGGACAAACGAACTTGTAATGCCAATGACAGGTTCTTTTTTCACATTGTTCCTCCTTTCGCTATTCAGCTGTATTTAGTTTCCTGGCAGTCTTTTAAATACGAAAGTACATATTATTTTAAAAATGGGTTTTCTTCCTTTTTAGATAAATAGAAAAGGAGCATTGTGAGATTAGGTCTTGAAAAAATTCGAGATTAAGAAGTGCAGAGGGGCTCTATTGCTTTATTTTATTCAGAACCTGATTTCCTTGTGAGAAGAAAAGGGCTTCAGCCTGGGGACATTTCAACAAAATGTGAATAAAAAAATAGAAGATCAAAAACTGAGGAACAAGCGTACTCCGTCTTTTTTATAAAACGGTGGCGCGAAGGGATGATAGGAAGTGTATAAAAGAAAAGCAGCGGTTAGTCGAAATAAAAATCGCTGAACGACGCAATCAAAGATGTTTCGAAAATGTTGATGCGCATTTTTAAAAAAAGTCTGTCAAAAGATCGTAAATTTGATGAGTTTGACCAGTTGCCAGAAGAAATATGGATGGTGTTTCCAATTAAACAAAAATGCAGAGGACCACATTCAGCAGAAGCGTGTCAAAAGTCTCAACTTCTCCTTTCTAAGTTTATTTTATTTCAAATCGTGAAAACTACTATTGAAGATATGATAGAAACTAAGCGCTAAAAAGGAGAGAAATATTTTTATGACACTTGTAAAAGAATACTCTACTGTTGAAGAAGCCATACAAGGAGCTAATCTGCTTTATTCTAAAGGGGTAACGGACGAAGAAGTATACGTTCTTGCTCATGAAAAAGATGTAACCAATGAAGTAGCGGATCGTTCAAAAGCGGAGAAAATCGGCATCGATGAAACGGGTGTCGGCACGACGATGAAAAACTTATTCCGCAGCACAGGCGATACACTTCGAGCGAAGATGGAAGAAGTCGGATTAACCCCTGCGGAAGCACAAAAATATGAGGAACGTCTCGACGAAGGCAAAATCCTGCTGCTTTCTAAAAACGACCAAGTCATTTTATAAACAGCAAAGAGCTTCCTGACATGTCAGGAAGCTCTTTTTTCAGCTAAAGCTTCTTAATTTAAGGTGCTTTTTAAACAAAATAATGGACTAAAAGCAGAATTTTCGCCTTTTCATTAAGAAACAGCTAAAATACAGTTGAGAATGTTTTGATCAGCAATTGAAAGGAGCAGCGATCATGAAATGTAAAGTGAATCAAAAAGCAGCCAAAGAATTGAGAAGAATGCTTGAAACACCGGAAGCAGAAGGCAAAATGATTCGTGTTGAAGTAACGGAGCACCATGGGAATCACGCTCATTATGCCATTTTGCTCGACACCCAAAAAGAGCATGATGTAGTCGTTCATACGGATAAAGATATCGATATATTGCTCGACAGCCGCGAAGAGTTTTTAGATGGCATTTTCGTACAATATTTCTACGTTCCAAAAGAAGGGTTTGTCGTCACTAACTCGTCAAAAGGCGGGCACCATCACCACTGACATGAAAAAAGACGCCAGCTAGGCGTCTTTTTTCATGTCATCTTCCATTTTGTAAAGTGTCCAGCTCTTTGCGAAGCGATAAGGTGTCTACATCTTCTTCATTATAAGGGATCAATTCGAGCAAAATGCGGATGCTGATCTGCCCTGGAGTCCCGTTCGACTGTAAAATGATGTCGATTCGCTTTGACACGTTTTCTTTTACAAGGCATTGACCTTGTTATTACGGCCAGCTATTTTATTTGGCCGAAAAAAGCAAAAAAGAACGCGCTGAAATAAAAAGCGCGTTTTTTCATTTAGATAATGCGTCAAAAAATTTGCGTTCCGAGACGATTTTGACCGGTCCGCCTTTAGCCTGCCACTCTTTTGCTTTTTGAATTTGGGCAGAAATGCGGCCATCCCGGTATTTTTTCGCATCTGATTCGCCGACGATTAAATAATCAGTGTCTTTTTTTACAATGGCGTGCACGTTTGCGCCAAGGTTTGTCACGATGTCGATGGCTTCCTGTCTTTTCATCGACGTAAGTGTACCGGTGAAGGCGATCGACTTTTGCGAAAAGGGATGCGCTGCAGCCTTTGGTTTTGGCTTCGGCTTGCGAACAGGCTTTTTTTTCTTGAATGAGTCTCCATGTATATAACCAAACGAATAATTTACTTCTTCCAAAAACTCATTAAGCGATATATGGTGTTTCATCATATTGTTGACAATGACCGCACAAGCGACCGCGTCCTCAAGGGCATTGTGATGATCAAAGGTAAAGTCAAAATGGCTGGCTACTACATTTAATTTATTAGACGGAAGAGTTAAAACCGATTTAGCCAGCATGCAGGAGCAAAAATACGGATTGTTTGGCAGCGCCAGCCGGTGTTTGGCGGCTGTGCCCCGCAAAACATTGATATCGAACTGGGCAAAATGGGCAACAATCGGATCATCGCCGATAAACGCCATCACTTCATCAAAAATATGGGCAAATGAAGGCGCATCCTCTACATCTTTCGGACGAATTCCATGCACAGCAATGTTTCGTGCATCAAACCGTTCACCCGGATTTACTAATGAATAATAGGTTTTGTCTATCTTCCCATTGACGACCTTTGCCAGTCCGATCGAACAAACACTGCTCC
Organism: Domibacillus sp. A3M-37; assembly: GCF_024213455.1. Classification (NCBI taxonomy): domain Bacteria; kingdom Bacillati; phylum Bacillota; class Bacilli; order Caryophanales; family Bacillaceae; genus Domibacillus; species Domibacillus sp. A3M-37. The sequence goes on from NZ_JANAVL010000002.1 coordinate 165,824, forward strand.
GGCTGGCGTTCGCCGTTTCAAAATCAAGTGCAGTGAAATTTTTCAAGGGCTGATCATTCCTTTGCGTTAAGAGTAGTAGAATAAGTGTACTGTTTTTTGGAATGAAAAACAATCGAGCGTACCGTGTGTTTAAAGTGGATAGTAGGAAAAGAAAGAGGAAAGGATGCGATACGATGAATATTTATTTAGCCCAGGATATACGGATTAAACATAGTTTAAACACCTGCAAACAAACATATAAAGAATATGAATCCATGCTTATTCCCCATAAAGGGGACTTTATTAATGATTCGGCTTTTCGTGATGCGCAGGAGGTCGAGATGGTTGTGCTCGACTTGGAAAGAAATGCATGCCACGTCCACTTGAAGGCAGTAGAACTGGCGAATCACGATGAAAAAGCGATAGAAGATTATATTGATTTGTATAAATTGCATGGTTGGAAAAGCTATCCCGATTGCTGAACTATGATAAACTAACAGAAAGAACGTATATCAGGCAGGTGCTTATATGATTAAACTCGGCTGGGTCCTTACATCAATTGGCTTTATCACCCTTATTTGCGGGCTTCTTTATCCGTTTGGCATGATTACAAAAGAGTCATTTCTTGTGATGCTAATCGGAGGCGCACTCGTCATGTTCATCGGTTCTATGGTGCGCACGTTTGCTATTTTAAAAAAGAAATAATGAATCCCGCTGTCAGCCGGCAGTGGGGTTTTTTCGCGTCTGTGATAAGCAGCTAAAAAGGAAATGAACGTTTATTTTCTGTGGAATGTGGAAATAACGTAAAAGAAGCAGCATAAAGGAGGCAATATTGTATGTCGGAAAAAGGCAAACAGTCAAACGAATCTGTAGAACAGCAAAAGAAAAAAGAACGTGGCGAGGATATAGAACCACAGCGGGCACAAGATAAAAAAGACCCTCGTCCCGAGGATAAAAACCCTGACGATTTTGAATAAATCGTCAGGGTTTTTTTTATGTCTTGCCACATTCGCTGAAAAAAGATTCTGCCCAATCGTTAAAAGTATGTCAAAATAAAATAGGCAGGAAGACAACATGAAAAGAGGATCAATGTGAACGAATTTATTTATACAGTGAATTACAGCGCTGAAGATCAGGAGCTGGCAGGTATGGAACTGCGTGCTTTTTTTGGACCGGATGCATCTGGACCGGTCATAAAAAGCAAGGTTGATCTTGATCTGAATCGGAGCCCATTTATACGGGAAAAAATAGACGTGCTGCTTGACGGTGACACGGCAGCCGACATTACAAAAAAGGCAGGCAGCATCGACCTTGGGGAAAAAACATTTAAAGTCATTTTTGTGAAAATCAATGACTTGCTGCCTCATGAAAAAGTTGAATATGGTGAACGAATGGCAATTGAAAGGGCGATTGGATGGGAAATCGTTGGCGAAGCCGATTTGAAAAATCCAGACTATCTTTTTGGTATCGTTGCGTACGGGGGCCGCTGGTATTTAGGTCGCTATCGAAAAAATGAGCGGGTATGGACGAAACATGTGAAAAAGCCGCGCGAATATTCAACGGCACTCAGCGCACGGGATGCGCGTGCGATTGCGAACATTGCCGTGCCAAATCCGGCGGGCATCAGAGCGGTTGACCCATGCTGCGGAATCGGCACGGTTCTCGTTGAAGCGCTGTCGATGGGCATTCACATCGAAGGACGTGACATCAATCCGCTCGTCGTAGACGGTTCACGTGAAAATATTGCTTATTTCGGCCTGGAAGGAAATGTGACACTTGGCTCCATTGAAGACACGAAGGCGCATTATGACGTCGCGATTATCGATATGCCGTACAATTTATACACCCATTCGACACCGGCGGAACAGCAGTCCATTTTGATAAACGCCCGTCGCATTGCCGATCGATTAGTTGTCGTTTCAGTGGACCCGATAGAAGAAATGGTCCAGAAAGCTGGGTTTACGATTCAAGACCACTGCATAGCAAAAAAAGGAACCTTTTCAAGGCGAATTTTAGTATGTAACTAACGGAAAAGACACTTTGCACAAAGTCGCCAGTCTTTTTTTTGAAAGAGCCGATAGGTGAAGCAAAAAGGACTTCGCTTTCCGCGGGCAGTGCGTGAGCCTCCTCGTCGCTCCCGCTCCTGCGGGGTCTCACGTTCACCGCTGTTCCCGCAGGAGTCTGCGTTCTTTTTGCTTCACCCCGTTTTTTGGAAGAGCAGCGAATGTTCGTGCCGTTTTTTGCCGGGCTTTTATTCGCGAAAAACGAGTGGGCATCGTAATGGTCCCGTTTCGGCGCCGCCAGCGGAGCATGTCCATGTGAACCGGCACTTTCATGCGATGCTCGTATCGAAACAGCGGCGGCGGGCTTGCGACAAAGACTCCCGCGAAACGCGAAGTCGCGACCCTGCCGCATTTCGACTCCAATCAGAAAGCCCTAAACCGCCATCACCCAAGAACAATGATGAATAAGAAAAACAAATGTGCTGAAAAAGGATTTTATTTGTCTACACTCTGAAGACATTTTGCAAAAAAGTGTCTTTTTTTGCATGCGAATATAGTGTAAACTTTTGTCGGTAAAATTGTAAATTTTCAGATTCTATTAAAGCAGCCGTGCTATACTTTTTATATTAAAAAACAATTTAGGAGGCAGTTGTATGAAAAAAGCATGGACAGTAAGTGCTGCGATCGCAGCGGGTTTAATTGTACCGCATATGGCGGAGGCAGCGGATGATACTGTCAATTTACGTATCGTCGAGACATCAGACATTCATTCCAACGTGATGAATTACGATTATTACAAAGGAGCGTCCACAAAAGCGTATGGACTGTCCAAAGCAGCTACACTGATTAAACAAACGCGCGACGAAGCAGACAATAGTCTTTTATTCGATAACGGCGATTTAATTCAAGGAAGTCCGCTTGGTGATTACGCGTACAATAACGGGGTGATGAAAGAAGGCTGCATTCATCCAGTCTATAAAGCAATGAATCAGCTTGGTTATGATGGGGCGACAGTTGGAAACCACGAGTTCAACTATGGACTTGACTTTATGGATATGGCTCTTGAAGGAGCGAATTTTCCATATGTGAACGCCAATGTTTACGATACGAATGGAAATCCCTATTTTACGCCTTTTGAAATTTTAGAAAGAGACGTAACGGATACAGATGGCGATATACATAAAATAAAAGTCGGCGTAACAGGGTTTGTGCCGCAGGGCGTCATGAATTGGGATGCCAAGCACTTAACAGGAAAACTGGTTGTAGAAGATATCGTGAAATCGGCGGAAAAAGTTGTACCCGAAATGAAAGCAGCCGGGGCAGATGTCATCGTGATCTTGTCACATTCCGGCATTGCGGAATATGACCAGAATGGCAATATGAAAGCTTATACAGAAGGCATTGAAAACGCCTCTTATTATTTAAGCAAAATTTCGGATGTAGATGCGATTTTAACAGGTCACCAGCATTTAAGCTTCCCAAATGCGGCTAAGCCGTCGTTCCCAGATGGAAATGGTATTGACAATACGAATGGAACGATTAACGGTGTAGCCACAGTGATGCCGGGCTCATGGGGAAATAACATTGGCTTAATTGACCTCCAAGTAGAAAAAGTAGACGGCAAATGGAGTGTTACAAATGGGACATCTGCACTGAAGCCGATCACGGCAGGAGAGGTGACGGCAGACGCAGATCCCGCCATCACAGATTCGGTAAAAGAAGAGCATGAAGCGACCATTACGTATATGGATACGCCTGTTGGTGAGCTTAAAGGAGACTTAAATACGTATTTCGGCCTCGTTCAAGACAACGCTGCGATGGAAATTTTAAACCGCGCGCAAACATGGTATGTGGAAAACGCGTTGAAAGGCACTCAATATGAAGAACTGCCTATTCTTTCTGCAGCAGCGCCGTTTAAAGCGGGGCGCGGCGGTGTGGAAGATTATACGGATGTAAAGTCAGGCACGATTGTGCTGAAAAATATTGCGGATTTATATTTGTATGATAATAACGTTGTGAACGCCGTAAAAGTAAACGGCGCAACGCTAAAAGAATGGCTGGAGTGGTCAGCAGGACAATTTAATACGATTGATCCAGCAAAAGGAGAACCCCAATCGTTAATCAATTCGGACTTTCCAACATACAATTTCGACGTGATCGACGGTGTTACATATGAAATCGATGTAACATCACTGCCAAAATACGATAAAGGCCAAAATATGATTAACGCAAATGCGAATCGGATTAAAAATGTAAAATACAATGGTAAAGCTGTCACAGACGATATGGAATTTATCGTTGCAACAAATGATTATCGGGCAGCCGGCAGCAAGCTGATGAACCCAGGAGGCGTGAATACAGTACTAAAAGCTCCGGATTCCAACCGCCAGGCGATGATGAACTATGTTATGGAATTTAAAGAAATTGATGCAGCAGTTAACAACAATTGGACGTTTGCTAAAACAAATGCGACCGTTACTTTTATATCGAATCCGAAAGCGGAGGCGCTCGCGAAAGAAACAAATAATATCACCTATACAGGTGAAACGGATGAAAAAGGTTTTGGCCTTTTTGAGCTTGATTTAAGAAAAGGATTATCAAGCGGCAATCCATTTACAGACGTGCCTGCAGATCATTGGTCGGCCCAATATATTACATCCTTAGCAGAATCCGGTATCATTAAAGGCAAAACCGATACTACATTTGATCCGGAAGGCAGCGTAACACGCGGTCAATTCGCCAGCTTACTCGTTCGTTCAATGAAGTGGACAGCTGAAAAAGAATCTCCTTTTGTTGACGTGAAAGGGCGTCTGAAACAAGACGTCGCTGCTGCTTATGAAGCAGGCATCACGGCTGGAACAACAGCAAAAACATTTGAACCGGCAAAGTCAATCACCCGTGCAGAAATGGCTGCAATGCTTGTTCGTGCGTATGAAAAAGAACATGGCCGTGTAACCTTAAGCGGGTCAATGCCGTTTACAGATGTGGCACAATACCGTGGATCTATTCAAGAATCCATTCACAAAGCGTATCAACTTGGATTGATGGAAGGAACAGGCAAGATTTTTAAACCAGGTGACACAGCAACACGCGCTCAAGCAGCAAAAGTCCTTTATTTGCTTAATGAGAAATAAATATGACACTTGTCATATAATATGCATGACGGGTGCTACTGCACAAGATACTTTCCCTCCGCTATACTAGGTCTATAACTGAGCGGAGGAAACGTAAACATGAGCAAAGAAAACACAAAAATTTTACGAAAACAAGTAGCTCCCTATGAAAAATCCAATACACAAAAAAGCATTTTTCAATTAATCAACACGGTTGGACCGTTTTTATTGGTCTGGTATCTGGCTTATGAAAGCTTATCTATTTCTTATTTCTTAACACTTGGACTTGCGGTCGTCGGTGCTGGATTTATTACGCGCATTTTCATTATTTTTCATGACTGCTGCCACCATTCGTTTTTCAAAAATCGGAAATTAAATCGCATTGTCGGTACATTGACAGGTGTTTTGACGCTTTTCCCGTATGACCAATGGCAGCATAGCCATAATGTCCATCATGCGACGAGTTCAAACTTAGATAAGCGCGGTACAGGTGACATGTGGATGATGACTGTGAATGAGTATTACGAAGCATCATTGAAAACGCGTATTGCGTACCGTTTGTACCGCAACCCGTTTGTCATGTTTGTGATTGGCCCGATTTGGGTGTTTTTAATTAAAAATCGATTTAATATAAAAGGTGCCCGCAAAAAAGAGCGCATGAATACGTATTTAACGAACGCGATTATTCTCGGCACCGCACTTCTCATGAGCTGGCTTGTCGGCTGGCAGGCATTTTTGCTTGTACATGGTCCAATGTTCTGGATCGCCGGCGCAATGGGGATTTGGTTGTTTTATGTACAGCATACATTCGAAGATTCGTACTTTGAAGAAGATGAAAACTGGAGTTACGTGAAAGCGGCCGTTGAAGGAAGTTCGTTCTATAAGCTGCCAAAACCGCTCCAATGGATTACCGGCAACATCGGTTTTCACCATGTGCATCATTTAAGCCCGCGCGTACCGAACTACCAGCTTGAAGAAGCGCATTCCAATTCAGAGCCGCTTCAAAATGTCCCGACGATTACACTCTGGACGAGTATCCAGTCCGTGAAATTCCGTTTGTGGGATGAAGCACAGAATAAATTTATTACGTTTAAAGACGCAAAGAAAACGTACGGTGCGCTTAACAAACGAAGTGCAGTCAATTAACTGAAAAGCTGTCCTCACTCGATGAGGACAGCTTTTTTATGTTAAAATAAGGTCAAAAAAGGTGTTATATGAAAAAACGACTCGCATCGCTTCAAAGAAGCTCTGGACTGTCTCCATACATATGGAGTATTTTAAGTTTTTTGCCATTTTACTTTATTTTCCAATCCTCCTCGACCATTGAAATTGTGCTCGGCATCACATTAACTATTTTATTTTTTATTAGTTTTCGGTTTGCTTTTTTATCATCCAAGTGGCCGGTTTATTTATGGATTTGCATTCTTGTTGCTATTTCTGTAACAATGACGATTTTGTTTCAATTTATTTATTTTTCGTTTTATATAGCGTATTACAATGGCAATATCCGCAACCGTGCGGCGTTTGTCACTGCTTATGTGATTCATTTAGTCAGCACAATCGCATCCATCAACTACAATCTTGTCGTCCAGGACCCGCTGTTCATTCGGCAGCTGCCCATTATTATTGTTGTTTTTATTAGCGTTATTTTATTGCCGTTTACATTGTACAACCGAAAAAATCAGGACAAGCTCGAAGCAGAGCTGCAAATGGCTAATAACCGGATTTCGGATTTGGTTAAGCAGGAGGAACGGCAGCGGATTGCCCGCGATTTGCATGATACGCTTGGCCAGAAGCTGTCATTAATTGGGCTGAAAAGTGATTTGGCACGCAAGCTGATTGAAAAAGATCCGAAAAAAGCAAAAAGTGAACTGTTAGACATACAGCAGACAGCACGGACAGCGCTGAACGAAGTGAGAAATCTTGTTTCCTCAATGCGTGGTATCCGGGTGAATGATGAAATTATCCTTGTTCAGCAAATGTTAAAAGCGGCGCAAATTGAATACACCGGTACTTCGTCATTTCAGCTCGAAAGTGGGTCGCTGTTCGTAGAAAACGTGTTAAGCATGTGTATGAAAGAAGCTGTCACGAATATTGTAAAACACAGCCAGGCGTTTTCGTGCCATATTCAAATTGAACAGCTTGAAGACGCGGTTCGGATGACGATAAAAGATGACGGGGTTGGCCTCGGCCGGCATGACATTGGGAAAGGAAGCGGGCTGCCTGGCATGCGTGAACGGCTTGAATTTGTCAACGGCAGTTTGGACGTCCGATGTGAAAATGGCACGATACTTGTGATGACGGTGCCGAATAACGTAACACAACATGATGAGGAGGCAAGAACATGATTCGAATTGTTATTGCGGAAGATCAGCGTATGCTGCTTGGTGCACTTGGATCGCTGCTCAGCTTAGAAGACGATATGGAGGTCATCGGCCAGGCGGCAAACGGAGAAGAAGCCGTAGCGCTTGTTCGTGAATTACAGCCGGACATTTGCATTATGGACATTGAAATGCCGCTCAAGACCGGGCTTGAAGCCGCTGAAGAGTTGAAAGGCGACCCGTGCAAAGTGATTATTTTAACGACATTTGCCCGAACCGGCTATTTTCAACGCGCATTAAAAGCGAAAGTGAGCGGCTATTTATTAAAAGACAGCCCGAGCGAAGAACTCGCAAGCTCGATCCGCAGCATTATGAACGGGCGTAAAGTATATGCACCGGAGCTGATGGACGACTTTTACAGCGAAGAGAATCCACTCACTGAACGGGAAAAAGATGTACTCTCACTTGTAGCAGAAGGGAAAAATACGGGCGAGATTGCGAAAAAGCTTAATTTAAAAAACGGTACAGTCCGCAACTACATCTCCACCATTTTTGATAAATTAGAAGTGAAAAATCGAATCGAAGCGATTTCCCAGTCGAAAGAAAAGGGCTGGTTTAAATAATCAGCTGATTAAAAGCTTTACTAATTTTTGAAATGACCAAACGTGCTTAGGCACGTTTTTTTATTTTAAAAGAGGAAATGATTTTTGGCGTTTGTTCATAGGATAGGAAAGTGGATAAAGAATGAGAAGGAGGGACAAGCCATGAGTTTGTTTTTAGGAGTGGGAATTGCCATAGCGGGCTATTTTATTGGGGATGGGCTGAAAAACTGGAAAAATCCGTCCGAAAAAAATTTTATCGATCATTTTAAAAAAAATGATCAGCCTGAATTAATTGAAGCAGGCGAGGTGCACCGTTTTATCGGTACCCCAAAAGGAGATACAAAAGCACTGCTTGAGGAAAACCGGGATATCCCTTCTATAAAGATAAACGGAAAAATGTATTTTTCCCGAACCAGTTTACGTGCATGGCTGGAGGCACACAAACTTCATTCAAATTGAGCGCTGCTTAAAGTCAAAAAGAGCGGGGAAATTTGAAAAAAGCAAGCCGTATAAATTGGGTTTATCTGCTTAAGATAAAGAAAAAGGAGGGAATAAGGTGGATAAAGACTTGACATTGACCTTAGGGAAAGTCCTGGGTGAATTATATGAAATTCAAAAACAACAAGGAATCAGCAAGGTAGATAACGGTCATATCTACGGCTTGTTAAACGGGTTTGAAGAAGCTTTAATGAAAGAATTTGGAAACTTGAATTTTATAAGCAAAGAAGAAGTGGACGTGGTTTTTCGATATTTTTCTCCTTATATAGAGGCGGAAACGGAAACAGACGAACTCCCTCCGTTCGATAATATGCGCGCGCAGATGGAAAAGCACGGCATGGATCAAGACCAGTTTATTACAATATTACGCTATTTAAATGCGTCCGACAGGCTGAATGTAGATGTAAATCAACTCGGAAACTTTGAATTAACAAGCGGCAATGGAAACGGCTGAGCATCTTAAAAGGATGCTTTTTTTTTAGATGAAAATTAAATAACCGATTTCTTTTTGCGGCAGCGGGCAGCTGAAGTAGGCGGGATGACAAAAGAAGACATGAAAAAAGACATTAATTGCTCCGTCAAAGGAAAAAGGCTGGATCGCGGTCCTGTGTAAACGGGACTGCTTTTTTCACTTAATTTTCACTATTACCGTTACGCTCAATAGGTAACGAACGATAAAGGACGTGTAAATAATGAATCAAGAGATGGAAAAGTGGAAAAAGCTCATGCTCATTCATAAGTTTGCGATGGATGAAGTGAACACAAAGCTGCAAATTTTAAATGAAGAATTTCAGCATATTCATCAATAAAATCCAATTGAACATATTAAATCCCGCCTGAAACACCAGCAGGGCATTATTCAAAAGGTTGAGCGGAAAGGAGACGCGCTCACACAGGAAAATGCGCACCGTTATGTTCACGACATGGCAGGCATCCGCATTACGTGTTCCTTTACATCGGATATCTATCACGTACTGCGTATGATTAAGCATCAGCGGGATATTACCGTCGTTAATGTAAAAGACTACATACAAAAACCGAAGCCAAACTGCACCTTATCGTGAAAATCCCGGTGTTTCTTGCCGCTTCGACGAAAAAAACATTAGTGGAAATCCAAATGCGCACCGTTGCGATGGACTTTTGGGCAAGCCTTGAACACAAGCCGTTTTACAAATTCGACCAGGAAATCCCTGATGCGCTCCGCAAAGAACTTAAAAGCGCAGCGGATACGATGAAAGTACTTGATGAAAAAATGGAATCAATCAAGTGCGAAATAGATTTTGTGAAGAGTGGACACACTTTTATGTAGTTTTCACCGTTCTTTCACTTTTCTTTTTTATACTAACCATAGATCATAAATGTTGGGAGCGAGAAGATGAAGTTTTTGAAAAGTGGTAAGACGTATTTATGGGCAAGTGTGATTGCCGTGATTGCGGCAGCCGGTTTCTTTTTTGCGACGGCGGACAGCAGCGCGGAAACGATAGCTGAAGTAGGCGGCACGAAAATTACAAAAGATGAATTGTACGATTCGCTCGTTGAGACGTACGGGGCTGATACGGCGGCATCCCTCATTGCAGATAAAATTGTCGAAAAAGAAGCAGCAAAGGAAAAGGTTAAAGTCACAGACGAAGAAATTCAGGAAGAACTCGATGCAACGATTGAATCATATGGCGGTGAAGAAGCGTATACGGCAGCGCTGGAATCTGGCGGTATGACAGAAGAAGACATGAAAAAAGACATTAAAATTTATTTACAGACGGTAAAACTGCTCGAGCCGCGCATCGAAATTACAGATGAAGAAATCAGCACATATTTTGATGAAAATAAAGAGACGTTTGCGACATCTGAGCAAGTAGAAGCGAGTCATATTTTGGTGGGTGATGAAGAAAAAGTAAATGAAGTAGCGGCGAAACTAGCGGCCGGCGGCGAATTTGCCGAGCTGGCGAAAGAATATTCTACTGACACAGCGAGTGGGAAAAACGGAGGGGAGCTTGGCTTTTTTGGCACTGGGGAAATGGCAGCGGAATTTGAAACCGCCGCATTTGCGATGGAAGTCGGAGAAACAAGTGATCCGGTAAAAACCGATTATGGCTATCATATTATTAAAGTAACTGATAAGCAGGAAGCGAAAGAAGCGAATTTAAAAGACAGTACAGCAGAAATAAAAGAAGCACTGATGCAGGAAAAGCTGTCAACTGAACACACAACTTGGCTTGAAGAAAAACAGGAGGAATATGATATCTACAATTCGTTTGAATGAGCATGAACCCTGTCGAAATAGACAGGGGTTTTTTCATAAATACAACTAAATTTAAGAGGAAGAAAGGAACAGCGTAAACTAAAGAAAAATAAAAGAAAAGGATGTGTAAGATTTTCTGTTTTTTTCGACGGCACTTCGGGCTTCTTTTCCGGAAATGCGGGTATGGATAAAAGAAAGTCATATTTGGATCGGTTTTCTTTATTGCCTGCCGGTGCTCCGTATCGAGCTGATTGACGAAGAGCATATTGGCTATTGGGAACAGTGTGGCTATGAAAAAGATCCCTGGTGAAATCGATATAAGAAACAGATCAGTTGAGGAAACAATGCGCCCACACGTATAATGAACAATTAATACGGTCATACTGAAAGGTATTTCGATATAAAAGGAGGAACAATGGGAAGAACATGAAAGTGATCGCTACCATTTTTAGTCTTTTAGCAGCTTGTGTGGCAGGGTTTGCGATTTGGATGTATTATCCGCAATATCAAATAGAACAGTTAAAAGAAGGACCTCATACACTTGCGAGCGAACGGAAAGACACGTATGTTGAGTATTTTCGTAAAAGCGACAAGCAAGTGCTTCGTCATATTGCCATTGGGGATTCAGTTATTACCGGATTTGGTGCGAATCCAAAAGAAAATCTCGTCAAAACATTTTCAGAAAACCTCGAATCATCCATTCAAAAAGAGGTTCAATTTCAAAATGAGGGAATTAATGAAATAACGAGCAGTGAATTGAATGAGCTTGTGCAAAACGGACAGTTTGATGAACAAATTAAACAGGCAGATATTGTCACCATTAATATTGGCGGAAATGATATTTTGAAGCTTGGATTTGAAGAAGGGTTTTACGAGGCAGTTCAATCAATAGATTCGCTTCAGACAGAATTTAATACTAATTTGACCGATATTATGAACCGGGTACACACATTAAATCCAGACGCAACGGTTTTATTGCTTGAGTTGTATAATCCGCTGGAAAAAGAATTTGAATTGTATACACTTGCGGACCGGTTTTTGCCACGATGGAACGTTCAGTTTTATGAGCTGGCGGCGGAACATGATTATGCGGTTGTTGTTGACACAGCAGAGGTCATTAATAGCGAGATGCCGCAAAATTTGTCGGATGATGGTATTCATCCAAGTGAGCTGGGCTACCACGCGATTGCGGATCAAATGCTAAACCAGCTTCAACGGGAAACAAGGTGATTAATGGCGGGCTTTTGCTTTGAAAGAAAGCCCGCAGCTGTTATGATCAAAGAGAAGGGAGGAATTTTTTTGAGACCGAATCGGCTGAAGCAATCGATTAAAATTGCGCTAGGATGGGATGGCAGCGCTTCACTATTTGATCTTGATATGATGGCAATTTTAGTTGATGAAACCGATACAGTCCGTTCATATGAACACATCGTCTTTTATAACCAATTGACGGCTCTTGACGGTGTGCTGCTTTTATCAAATGATAATCAAACAGGTGCGGGCACTGGTGATAATGAAGAATTATACGTTCAGTTGTCCATGCTGCCTGCGTCTGTTAATAAAATTGTCATCGCTGTAGCACTTCATCAATCGGACGATCGCACATTTCGTGATGTCAACGAAGCATTTGTCCGCATGATCAATGGTGAAACAAAAGAAGAATTGGTCCGTTATGAGCTTGGGGAGGACTTTTCTGATGCAGCAGGTCTCGTCATTGGAGATGTGCGCCGGGCAGATAATGGCTGGCGGATTGTCTTGACTGGAAGCGGCGCGACAGGTGACTTTCAGGCTATTTGCAATACATACGGGCTTATAGACTTTCCGGACGGTTTTTTTGATAAGAAAAAATCAATGAATAAATTGTCGCTATTACATATGAAGAAGCCGTTTTTTTAAAGATGGCTTCTTTTTGTTTGCATTATTTATTTGAAACGTGTACGATTTAATCGTAGAAGATTTAATTAACAGAAAAGGAGCTTATTAAATGAAACCACTTTATGAAACAACGATCATTAACACAGGCGGACGTGAGGGAGAAGTGCATTCACCGGATAATATTTTCAATATTGATGTCGCCAAACCGGCGGCACTCGGCGGCAGCGCTACAACGGCTACAAATCCCGAACAACTTTTTGCGGCCGGCTACAGTGCATGCTTTAATAGTGCACTTGAATTATTATTAGAAAAAGGCAATGTGAAGTTTGACAGCAGTGAGGTAACAGCGACTGTGTCACTTTTCCCGGATAAGACAGATAATGGATTTCAACTTGGGGTGAAGCTTGAAGTGGCAATTGAAGGGGTTGACCGTGAAACTGCGGAAGAATACGTGCATAAAGCGCATGATTTCTGCCCATATTCAAAAGCCATAAAAGGCAATGTTGATGTTGAATTATCCGTTAAGTAAAGGGGAATAGTCATGACCACTGTTTATGATTTTACTGTAAAAAAACCAAATGGCGAAATGCTTTCGCTGAAACAGTATGAAGGAAAGCCCCTCGTTATTGTGAACACGGCGAGCAAATGTGGATTTACGCCACAGTTTGGTGGTCTTCAGTCTCTGTATGAAAAATATAAGGATGATGGATTAATGGTTCTTGGATTTCCATGCGATCAGTTCAATAACCAGGAATTCGATGATATCGACAAAACGACAGAATTTTGCCAGGTGAATTATGGTGTCACGTTTCCCATATTTGCGAAAATTGATGTAAATGGAGATCATGCGGACCCGCTTTTTAAACATTTAACGACAGAGAAAAAAGGGCTGCTGTCAAAAAAAATCAAGTGGAATTTCACGAAGTTTTTAATTGATAAAAATGGTCAGGTTGTAGAACGGTATGCACCCCAGACAGATCCTGAAAAAATAGAAGAGGACTTAAAAAACGTATTGTCATGAATGATTTTTTATCGCTGAATAAACAGCTTTGCTTTGCCGTGTACAAAACGGCTGGTGAATTTAATAAGCTGTATACAAGTGTGCTTCAGCCTTTTGGATTGACATACCCGCAGTATTTGGTGCTGTTGTCGTTGTGGGAAAAAGATGAAGTAACGATGAAAGAACTTGGTGCGAGGCTTCATCTTGGCACGGGAACACTGACGCCAATGATTTCGCGTATGCAGGAAAATGGCTGGGTGCGAAAAGAGCGCTCGAAAGACGATGAGCGGAAAGTGTTTATTTATCTCCAAGAAAAAGCACGCAGAGAACAGTCTGCCATCACGAAGTGTGTCGCCGAAGAAATACAGCTTTGCAACATTAGCGTAACCGAATATGAGCAGATGATGGGAACTTTAAATGAGCTGCACCGAAAACTGAAGAACCGAACAAAAAACGCCGGTGAGTAACTGCCCGGCGTTTTTTTTGTGGAATGTTTTGTCCAAGCGGTGAATAAAGTAATACAGGAAAGGGTGATGAACATGTGCGGCATAACGGGCCTGGTTCATTTTCAGCGGGAGCTGGTGAATGAAAAAGAAACGGTCAGCAAAATGGCGGCGACGCTGAAAAAGCGGGGTCCGGACGACTTCAATGTGTGGACGTCACGTCATGCGGCATTCGGTCATACCCGGCTTGTCGTTGTCGATCCGGCGGGCGGTATTCAGCCAATGACACGCGGCTCATTGACGATGGTGTACAACGGCGAGCTTTATAATACAGAAGAGGTACGGAAAGAACTGATAAAACGTGGCCATGCATTTCAAGGGCACTCCGATACTGAAGTGCTGTTAACCGCGTTTATCGAATGGCGTGAAAACTGTTTGGAGCAGCTGAACGGGATTTTCGCATTTGGCGTGTGGGATGAGCAGCGCCAAGAATTGTTTATGGCACGTGACAGGCTTGGTGTGAAGCCTCTCTTTTATACGGAAAAAAACGGTGCTTTTTTATTTGGTTCAGAATTAAAAGCTCTTCTTGCACATCCGGATGTTGAGGCGGAAATCGAACGATCGGGACTAATGGAATTGTTTGCACTTGGACCGGGGCGCACGCCGGGAAACGGTGTATTCAAGGATATATTCGAATTACGACCGGCGCATGCACTAACAGTAAAGCGGAGCGGGCTGAACGTGTGGCGTTATTGGAATGTGAAAAGTGAGCCGCACCGCCACTCATTGAATGAAACAGCGGAGCGCGTGCGTTATTTACTTCGGGATGCAGTTGAGCGGCAGCTGACGGCGGATGTGCCGGTTTGCACTTTTTTGTCGGGCGGTGTTGACTCAAGCGCGATCAGTGCATTTGCGGCGAACTTCTTTGACAAACCGCTTCATACGTATTCCATTGAATACGAAGATAACAGCCGTTTTTTTAAGAAAAATCTGTTTCAGCCTGGAGAAGACAGACCGTGGATTGAAAAAATGCAGCATCATATCGGATCGGTTCATCATACAAAAGTGATCGATCACGATACGCTCGCGGCGAAATTAAAAGAAGCGATGATCGCGCGGGACTTGCCGGGAATGGCGGATGTAGATTCATCATTGCTATGGTTTTGTGATGAAATTAAACAGGATTTCACCGTGGGCTTATCGGGAGAATGTGCGGATGAAGTGTTTGGCGGCTATCCGTGGTTTCACCGGGAACTAAAAGAAAATGGTTTTCCATGGCTAACATCGATCAAGGAAAAGACATTACTGCTGAACGATAAATGGCGAAAAGAACTTTCTTTAGAGGAATATGTCCGGGAAAAAAGCGGCTGGCTCCGAAGCGAAACACCGCAGCTGGACGGAGAAACGTCACTGGAACAAAAGCGCAGAGAGCTGTTTTATATAAACATGGTGTCATTTATGGCGGTGCTGCTTGAGCGCAAGGACCGGATGAGTATGGGAGCCGGGCTTGAAGTGCGTGTGCCGTTTGCGGATCACCGGCTCGTGGAATATGCATGGAATATTCCATGGGAAATGAAGATGGCGGATGGCCGGGAAAAAGGGATTTTGCGAAAGGCGCTTGACGGCGTACTGCCGGCGGATGTGCTGTACCGGAAAAAAAGTCCCTATCCGAAGACACATCATCCCGATTATACAGCGGCTGTGTCGGGCATGTTGCGGGAGATTCTATCCGGTGATTCACTGCTGCTTGAATTTTTCTCCCGGGAAAAGCTCGAGGAAATGGCGAATACGGGCGGAGCGTCGTTTCGTGTTCCCTGGTTTGGCCAGCTGATGACGGGTCCGCAGCTTGTCGCCTACTTTATACAATTGCACCTCTGGTTTGATGAATATGGTGTGAGATTTTATAACAAATAAGAGGTTTTTTTAAAGAAAATCAGGGAATATAGTAATCAAATAGGGAAGGAGTGCTGAACAATGAAAACAAACAAAGTGAAATGTGTATACCGAAATGGACATGGTGAGTGGAAACAGCCTAAATTGTTCGAAGAAGAGCTGAAAATCGGCGAAGGCACTCACTTTCATATTAAGTGCGAAGAGTCATCAGCATTGTATGATATGATATCCGACCGTTATCTAAATGACAGAAAAGACCGAAAAAAAACATACTATAAATTTGAAACACCGGATGCAGCGACACCAGACAACCGCATGTTCAGTGTTGCATTTATTGACCACCGAAATCAAGACATTACATTTGACATACACAGTGAATAAATGGATTTGTTTAAAAGAGACTGCTTCTTCGGAAGAAGTCTTTTTTGTTTTTACATTATATAAGTTGACCTTATTATTTTTCTTTATGCCACACGGTGACCGATCAACTCCTATAAAGAGTGGCCCGCCTAACAAAAAAATTTCATCACCATTTTTTACCTTTACTTTTATGTTAGAGCCGTTTTGGCTTGCTGCTTTTGATAGGAGCCGAAATGGCGGCGGGCGCACGGCTTCGCGCACCACAGGGCAGGCGCTGAGCTCGTTTCCGCCGCTCTGCGGCTCCACCGATCTCACCCTTGCCCGCTAGTCCCACTGGAGTCTGCGCCGTACACCCGCCGCCTCTGCTTTTTGACAAGTAAGGATGTAAGGATAAAGAAGAAAAAGGGGGGCTAGCAGGCTTCGATTTAAAACGAAGCGATCACCCATTTAAAGAGCAAAGCGCGCCAGCTTGAACACTCACCGCTTTTCTCAAAACACTTGGTGAAGCCTGCCGGACGAAGACTCCTGCGGGACGTACAGTGAATCGGCAGATCCCGCAGGCGCAGCCGAGGAAGCTGCCGCACTGCCCGTGGAACGCGAAGTCCGGCCAGCTTCACCTATCGGCCCCTGTTCAAAAACCTCCACAAGGCCGACTCATGCTTGCGCACATAAGGGATTGTTGAGCAGGATGGATTCCAAAACAAATCAGTGATCATCCTTGCACCTATACGAAACACACCAGCCTAAACAGTCACTGTTTTCTAAAGTAAGAATCTTTGTTCAATTTATATAGTTTATAAAAATGCATAGCAGAAAGCGGCAGCTTTTCATTTTGAAAAGCCGCCGCTTCTGAATCAATTATTATAGATAGTCAAGTTTTTTCACACTGACTTTAACGTCAAGCGTATGTTGTCCATGTCCGCCTCTATAAGTTCCCTGAAGCGGGCTGACATCCATATAGTCCCGCCCTGTGCCAATTCGAATATGGTTTTCCAATGCCTCTACATTATTTGTCGGGTCAAGGCCGATCCAGCCAATACCGGGAACCATTACTTCCACCCATGCATGCGAAGCAGAATCACCGATAAAACCGGAATTATCCCCTACATACAAATAACCGCTAACGTATCTCGCCGGAATGCCTTTTTTTCTGAGTACGCCAAGCATGACATGGGTATAATCCTGGCAGACTCCTTTTTTTAAGGAGAATGCTTCCTGGGCGTTTGTGTTCACAGTCGTGGATTCAGTATTATACGTAAATACGCTATGCAAATAACTCATCAATTCTATTGAAAACTGGACAGGATTTTCAATATCCCCGATAGCCTGTATGACTTCATCAATCTGTTCCTGGCTGAGATACGTATACACATTATCCCTCAAAAAGGGCAGGTAATGTTCAGTGAAAAGCTTAGAATGGAAAATCGATTTCATCTCTGAAGAGTACTCAATTCTCTGAATAAATGGCGCCCGCTGAATACTGACAATAGAAGTGGTTTTTACCTCCAGTGAATTGTGTTTTTCCGGAACGAGAAAGCTTTCAACAGTATTTCCCCAAAGATCAAAGGATTCTTTTGTCATAGAAGCAGGGGTCACATCAATCTGGTAAGACAGCAGACGCTGGCATTCATCCATGCTTGGCTTTAGCCGGATATGGTTCATGCTTTGGTCTACATCATTTTCATAATGAAATGTATTTGTATGGACAATTTCGTATTTCATAAAACCTTCCCTCTCCAAGTATGTTGTTTTTTTCCTTCATACACTATGCTCACGCTCAACCAAATAATACGTCTTGGAGAATATTTTGCCAAATTCTATGCAGCGGTTTAGTGATTGAATAAGAAAGTCCTCGATTTCTTCATCAGCGAGATTACTGATATATTCTTCATTAAATTCTGTCATTATCGTATCTAACAAAGCATACATCTGCCAGGAATAATGGGACACTTTTCCGCTTTCCAACTCTTTAACAGCTTCCCAAACGTGTTCCATGCAATAGCGAATCGAGCGTGGAAAGGACAAATCAGAAACAAGAAACTGAAGGACACTTCTCGGATTGATAATAGGAGGGAAGTGTTTGAAATAGGTTTCGGACCCATTGACAAATTGCAGAGCAGATCGCCAGAAAAAATCATCCATTGCGCTTTGATTAGCATGTTTGGACTTTTGAAAAAAAACATTCAGGATAAGCGCTGTTTTTTCTGCTCTCTCAAGCCATTTGCCTATTTTCATAAAGTGGTAGGGAAGATCCCTCGTCATCGAAGAATCGATAACGCCTGTTGCAGTAAAAGAAGATTTTTTAATGTTATTTAAAAAATCATGAATTTCCCTAAGAGAACAATTTTTTGCTTTTTGAGCTTTCTGCAAGTATAAATAAAATTCGTTCCAAACTTCCCACAATTCATTTGGAATACTGTTTCTGGTGATTCTGGCATTTTCCCGGGCGAGTGAAACGGTGTTTGCCATTGAATTAGGATTTTCTTTTGAAAAAGTTAAATAGTCTACAACCTTTTCTAATGTAAGGGCCTCATGAACGCTGTAAAAGCTGTTTTTTGACGTGCAAATGTCGAGTACCGTTTCCCAATCATTGCCCGCTGAAATTTCCTGTTCAGAAGCTTCTAGTATGGTGATGAGCTGCATGCTGAGAATATGGGCGTTATGCTCCGTTCTTTCACAATTTCTAGACATCCAATACAATGAATCAGCTACCCTGCTCAGCATGCTGCATTTCCTCCTTTAATACCCAGGTATCTTTTGCTCCTCCGCCTTGCGAGGAGTTAACAACAAGCGAACCTTCCTTAAGGGCGACGCGGGAAAGGCCGCCCGGGAAAATATTTATATTTTCTCCCTTCATGACAAATACACGCAGGTCAACATGACAGGGATAAAAACGTCCATTTTGATAAACCGGTGCCCGCGACAATTTAATCGTCGGCTGGGCAATATATTGATTCGGGTTTTCCAGAATTTTTTCTCTAAAGATCATTAATTCCTCATCAGTTGCATGGGGTCCGATCAGCATGTCGTATCCTCCGGAAGCACCGACATTTTTGATCACCAGCTCGTCAAGGTGTTCAAGTACCCATTCGCGTTGATGAGGATCACGCAAAATAAATGTTTCCACGTTTGGGATGATGGCTTCTTCATTTAAATAGTATTTAATCATGTCGGGTACATAAGCATACATCGCCTTATCATCTGCTACACCGTTGCCGATTCCATTTACAATAGAAACATTGCCTGCCCGGTAAGCGTCAACTAATCCCGGAACCCCTAAATGGGAATCTTTCCGGAACGCTTTTGGGTCAAGAAAGTCATCATCAATGCGGCGGTAAATAATATCGACTCTTTTTAGCCCTCTGATCGTTTTCATATAGACAATATTATTTTTCACTAATAAATCGCGCCCTTCAACCAATGGGATATTCATGCGCTGCGCTAAAAAAACATGGTCGTAATAAGCTGAATTATACATGCCGGGCGTTAATAAAACGGCGCGTGGGTCTGACGTTCTGCTTGCATTTTTAGGCAGATGAGACATGAGAGCTGAATGAAGGTAGCCCATTTGCTGCTCCAGCATATTAAGGGAGTGTTCAGAAAAGAATTCAGGACAGACTTGCCGCATCACATATCTGTTTTGATAAACATAGGACATTCCTGAAGGGTTTCGCAAGTTATCTTCCAGTACTCTGTAAACGCCATGGTCATCTTTTATTAAATCAATCCCGGCTAAAAAAATATGGTTTCGGAGTGGAATATCAATATCGCCAGCCTGTTGAAAATAAAAGTAAGGATTTTGCTCGATCAGCTCTCTCGGAATAATGCCATCTTTTAAAATGTTTTGTTCATGATAAATATCATCCAAAAATAAATTTAATGCCTCCACACGCTGAATCATTCCTTTTTCGATCTCTCTCCATTTTTCAGCAGGAATGATAATTGGAATAAAATCAAATGGCATCGTTCGTTCAGTGCCGCCATCATTTCCATAGACCGTAAACGTGATGCCTTGCCTTAAAAAATTTAAGTTTGCTGTCTCCTGCTTTTCTTTTAGCTCTTCGTCAGTTAAATCCTGAAGAACGTTATAAAAAGATTGATAATGTTTTTTGGGATTTCCGTTTTGATCCAGCATTTCATCAAAATAGGGGCCGATTTCATAAGGTTTAAACATGCCAGTACCTCCTTGGTGTAAAAGTATTACTTAAAAGAATACGACAAAGGCTGGCAAATCCCTTTAATGAAAAAATAAAATATGACATTAATATGATATAAAATATAACAAATTAGTTTAGTATTTATTTTTGAACGTGATTATTAACCGGAAATATTCGAAAAATGCAGGTTTTATGACATAAAAATAAAAATAAGTCATTAATAGTGAAAAAATTCTGTTTAATTTGACATATTTCTATGATAAATTAAGGGGATAAGTCGAAAGGGTGAATAACATGACACAACTGAAAAATGTAAACATTATTAAAAAAGCAAATATTTATTTTGATGGAAAAGTGACGAGCCGAACGGTTTTACTTCAAGATGGAACGAAAAAAACACTCGGCATCATGATGCCAGGGGAGTATGAATTTTCAACGGAATTAAAAGAAGAAATGGATATTGCAGCAGGCAAGCTTGAATATAAACTTGCGGGTGGCGAATGGGAAATGATTGAGGAAAGCGGTGTGTTTTATGTGCCGGCAAATGAAGCGTTCCAGCTGAAAGTACATACAGTTGTGGATTACTGCTGTTCGTATCTAGGTGAATAATAAGAAAAATGTCTGTACAAAGCACTTATTTCTTTAGGTGCTTTTTTTGTGTTTATTTTTTCTCAAAAAAGGATATAAATAGTAGAGGTTTGAATAAAAAGGTCAGGGAGGAATGGAAGTGGAAAACGAGGAGAAGAAAAAAATGGGTACCGGTGAAGCGGAAGGAACACTAACCAACCGCCAGGGACATCCAGTTACTGACAACCAAAATATCAGAACAGTCGGAAATCGCGGGCCTTCCACATTAGAAAATTACGATTTTATTGAAAAAATCTCTCATTTTGATCGTGAGCGTATACCGGAGCGGGTTGTGCATGCACGCGGCGCCGGAGCACACGGTTATTTTGAGACGTATGGAAAAGTAGGAGATGAAGACGTTTCAAAATATACGCGGGCGAAAGTATTTCATGGAGCTGGCAAGCAGACACCAGTTTTTGTTCGATTTTCAACTGTAGCAGGAGCGAAGGAATCTCCTGAAACAGCACGTGATCCACGCGGATTTGCCGTGAAATTTTACACCGAAGATGGAAACTGGGATCTTGTCGGCAACAACTTAAAAATATTCTTTATCCGTGACCCATTAAAATTCCCTGATATGATTCACGCATTTAAGCCGGATCCTGTCACAAATATTCAAAATCCGGAGCGGATGTTTGATTTTGTTTCACAGTCACCGGAAGCGATTCACATGATTACCTTCTTGTTTTCACCATGGGGCATTCCAGCGAACTACCGGCAGATGCAGGGCTCAGGGGTTAACACGTACAAATGGGTGAACCAGGAAGGAAAAGCGATCCTGGTAAAATACCATTGGGAACCGATAAAGCAGGGCATTAAAAACTTAACGCAAAAAGAAGCGAATGAAATTCAAGGAATGAACACGAGTCATGCCACACAAGACCTTTATGAAGCGATCGACAAAGGGGATTACCCGGAATGGGAGCTTTGCATTCAAATGATGAGTGACGAGGAGCATCCGGAACTTGATTTTGATCCGCTGGATGATACGAAATTGTGGCCAGCAGATCAATTCCCGTTCCTTCCAGTAGGGAAAATGGTGCTGAATAAAAATCCGGAAAACTTTTTCGCAGAAGTGGAGCAGGCAGCGTTTGGGACAGGTGTCCTTGTGGACGGACTGGATTTCTCAGATGATAAGATGCTGCAGGGCCGCACGTTTTCTTACTCTGATACGCAGCGTTATCGTGTAGGGGCAAACTATTTACAGGTGCCGATTAACAAGCCGAAAAAACGTGTGGCAACGAATCAGCGCGATGGCCAGAATGCTCATTATGTGGATTCGGGTCAAAATCCACATGTGAATTACGAGCCGTCCATTCTTGGCGGCTTGAAAGAATCCGAACAGGTTGGAAAAGTGCATGAGCCTGCCTACAACGGGAAATTGGTCAGAGAAGCAATTGAGCGCAAAAATGAATATGGACAGGCGGGAGATACATACCGCAGCTTTGAAGATTGGGAAAGAGATGAATTAATCAGCAATCTAGTGGACGCGCTTAAAGTATCTCATCCGGAAATTCAAAAACAGATGATTGAGCATTTCACGAAAGCAGATGAAGAATATGGCCGCCGTGTAGCAGAAGGGCTTGAAAAAGCAAACAAGGAAATGGACAGTGAATCAAAACACAATACAGGATCTGCAGCGGCCGATGAAGCTGCTGAGAATGCGAAAGAAAAAGGACACGAGGCTGATCCATATTAAAAGCAAAATCCCCTTCATTGCGATGAAGGGGATTTTTTACGTGATGGTACCTTAATAGTAAAATGACTTTTTATTTTAGAATGTCGGCAACAATTTCAAATGACCGCAGTCTTGCAACGTGGTCAAAAATTTGTGCATTGATCATTAACTCGTCAGCAGCAGTGTCTTCGATAAAAGCAGAGAGTTTTTCTTTTACTGTTTCTGGTCCGCCAATAATAGACGAGCCGAGCTGCTGCTGAAGAGCCGCTTTTTCAAATTCACTCCAAATGCCGTCCATACTGTCAACAGGCGGCTGAAGCGGTACTGCGTTGTTTCGAATTAAGTTTAAAAACTGCTGCTGCATCGATGTGGCAAGGCGTTCCGCTTCTGCGTCCGTATCAGCGGCAATAACATTAACCCCAAGCATTGCGTGTGGTTTTTTAAGAACGTCAGATGGTGTGAAATGCCGGCGATAAAGCGCCAATGCCGGCATTGTATTATCCGGTGAGAAATGGCTCGCAAATGAAAACGGCAAACCGAGATCACCGGCAAGCCGGGCGCTAAAGCCGCTTGAACCAAGAAGCCAGATCGGAATGTTCAGTCCTTCACCCGGCACAGCATGAATATGATTTCTTCCTTCAAAATAGCCGCGAAGTTCTTCCAGCTGTTCAGGGAAATCATGGCCGTCGCTCATGTTTTGACGGCGCAGCGCACGCATCGTCATTTGATCCGTTCCTGGTGCACGGCCAAGTCCGAGATCAATGCGTCCAGGGAAAAGAGACTCTAGTGTACCAAATTGTTCGGCGATGACGAGCGGTGCATGGTTAGGAAGCATAATACCTCCGGAACCAACGCGGATTGTTTTCGTTGCTGAAGCGATGTGCCCAATAACAACAGATGTTGCCGAGCTTGCAATGCCCGGCATATTATGATGTTCTGCCAGCCAATAGCGGTTATAGCCCCATTCCTCCGCGTGACGGGCGAGATCAGCGGAATTTCGAAAAGAATCCGCCGGGGTACCGCCGGCTGTAATGGGCGCAAGGTCAAGGACTGAATAAAGAATAGACATTGTATAAGTACACTTCTTTCTATGTGATGGTTTTGGTGTGCTTAGTGTAGCAGGAATATTTCGTGGGGCAAAATAAAATGACTTGCCTTCCGGAAGAGAAAAGGGTAAGATACAAATACAGCTGCGTTGTACGTGTTTCAATAATTAAGTTTTAACCTTTAAGCTGTAATAGGGAGTTTAACATCGAGACGGGATTGACGGGCCTCTGCCGATTCGGCAAGGAGGACAGACATGAACGTTTTTGCGAACACCCACTTTGAGGAGTGGTGGTTTAAAACTTTCTTATACTTTATAATACGGCAAAGGCGGCAAAAAAATCAGTTCCTATTCGGAGCTGATTTTTTTTGTTTCATTTACTTTTTATGATACTCGGAAATTTTTGCTTATCTGCAGGAACTGGCCAACAAAGTCAAAATGTACAAAGAGAGGCCACCGCATATTTACGCGAGGCCTCTCTTTTACGATTGAGTGTTAAAACTTGCTGGAAGATTGAAACTGGTTCATGAGCTGGTCCAGCATTTGGCTGTATTGAATTGTTTCTATATGATTCAGCCCTTTTGCTGTGCCCGTGGCAATCATTTCACGGCGAACGGTTTTAATTTTTTTCATTAATTCATCGCTGGTTGTTATATTATTCATGGCTATTCCTCCATAAAAAAGCTCTTTTCCTATATTAAAAAGGAACAGCATTTAGTATACGAAAAAGCCGCCATCAATTATACTCGTTCGACAAAACTTCTGAAAACCTTACAAACATGTCGAGATTTAACGAACGAAAACGGTAGGTTTTTGACTGGTTATCGCGTAAAATCATTCTTTGATCAAATCCTATTAAAAGGGGCTAAATATGATTTACATAGGACGAATTGTGATGGTAGCTGCCTCCGTCGTATTAACACTCATTCATCTTCTCATTTTCAAAGAACGCGTTGAAAAAGAACTGGTTGATTTTATCGTAGTGACTAGTCTCGCTTATTTATTAGGCTGGAAATACGATCTGGTCAAGCTGGAGGGAAAGCGTCGGGAAGAAAGTGCGGAAAGCTACCGGCAATTGGTGGAACTGCTTCCGGAAGCGGTGTTTATTCATGAAGGCGAAACGGTTTTGTACGTCAACAAAGCGGGAGAGGGACTGCTGGCTGCTTCCGGAAAAAAAGAATTAATCGGGAAATCGATTTACGCATTTATCAAATCGGATGATCAAAAGCTGTCGATACAGCATATTGAACAAATATATAAGGAAAAAACGCCGGTAATGAATACAGAAAAAGAATTAACATGTCTTGATGGACGCGTCATGCCATGTGGCGTTTCTTCGTTATTTATGACTTTTCAAGGAAAAAAAGCTGTCTTGTCGATCGTAAAAGATTTAACATCTCAAAAAGCGCAAACAGCCCAGCTCGTGCAAAAATCTGAGAAGCTGGCGTTAGTAGGCCAGCTTGCGGCAGGGATTGCCCATGAAATTCGAAATCCGCTCACATCGATTAAAGGGTTTCTTCAATTGTCGCGCATGCAAGGTGAACATAGGGATGATTATTATGAAATTATGATGACTGAGCTGGACCGAATCAATCTTATCGTGAGTGAGCTTTTAGGCGTTTCAAAACCAGTAGATGTTGTATATAAAAAGCAGGCTGTCACAGCGATCCTGGAAGATGTCGTCGCTTTAATTCAATCACAGGCATCAATGGAAAATGTTCGAATCAATTTGGAGGTTGAACCGGACTTGCCGCCTCTTTATTGTGAAGAAAACCAGTTGAAGCAGGTTTTTCTCAATGTGCTGAAAAATGCAATTGAAGCAATGCCGGCCGGCGGGGTGATCAGTGTGGAAATGAGGCGGAGAAGCCGCTTTATTACGATTCGCGTTATTGACGAAGGAGTTGGTATTCCGGCCGAGCATATACCGAAGCTTGGTGAGCCTTTTTATACAACGAAAGAAAATGGAACCGGTCTCGGTCTCATGACGTGCATGAAAATTATTGAAAGCCATGGCGGCGAATTGAACATTTCAAGTGAAGCAGAGAAAGGGACAACGGTTGAAATCCAATTGCCTATTACATAAAAAAAGACCGGCTTTAAGCAGCCGGCTACATCATTATGAACGAAAAAATGTTTTATCTGTATTGTATTTCGCTTCCAGCGTATTAATGATGTACGTTTCGTAAATATCCCGTTCCATTGGATCGTCGACTACGAGTACCACAATTTTATGCACATCATCGCGATGGTTTTTAATGTCGGATACGTTGTCTTCGAAATGCTTGCGGATCCGCATGCGCAGCTTGCGTGCTTTCCCGACGAATAAAAGACGGTCCTGTGCATCGTAAAACATAAACACGCCCGCTTTATCGCGTGGGATTTTATGATAATCAGTAAATCCGTATTCCCGGGCAATCGCCGCTTCGCTCGTATCTTCCGGGTTTCGTTTTCTTGTCAAAATGTAGTCAGCCTGTGGCAGCTCAATATTGATCAATGTGAATCACTTCCTATTCTTTTGCATAATGGTACAATGCTATCATAACAGAGAAGAGGGGATTGTGTATGTCTATTTTCATTTGGATCGTCATTATTTTATTGTTTATTGCAAGCTTTGTTGGCTTCATTTTTCCGATTGTACCGTCTGTGCTTGTTTTATGGGCAGGGTTCGGTCTTTATTATGTTGGCATTAGCCGCGAAGAATTATCCATCGTTTTTTGGATTGGAATGCTTTTTTTAACCATTCTTATGTTTTTGGCCGATTTTTTTTCTAATAGTTATTTTGTGAAAAAATACGGCGGATCAAAATGGGGCGAGTGGACGGCGGTGATCGCACTTATTGCCGGTTCGTTTATTATTCCGCCGTTTGGCATTATCGTCGTCCCGTTCATTGCGGTCCTCGTCGTAGAACTGATCATTTTGAAAAACGTAAAGCAGGCATTTCTCGTAGCGTATGCGACACTGGTTGCTTTTTTAAGCGGAACATTCGCCAAAATTGTCATTCAGTTGATCATGATTGGCTGGTTTTTTATTGAAGCGCTCGTCTAAAAAGAAAAAGCGGATTCCCATGTGGAATCACGCTTTTTTTTGTTCGGCATCTGCCGGTTTACGAAACGTATTGTTTTGCAGCGAGTTCGTGAGCCGGGTTCCGTTCTCCATTTCACTTCCGCAAAATGGGCACGACGGTGAATCATCTTCTGAAAAGTTTTTTCTCATCCAGCCTTTGCAGCCATCCGACGTGCATTCCCACGTCGCGATATCAACGTTTGGCAATGGCTCCGTACGGTTTTTGCTGTAATAAGACATTAACGTCACCCCCGGGTTTGTTGGTCAATCCTATCTATTATCTCACACTTTGGGTATTTCTGATACAATTACTTGTTCATTTTAACTTAAATTGAAGGATAGACCGCTGAAATTCGTCCGCCAAATAGGCAAGTGACTAGGCTGGACCTTCATATGTTAAAATATGTCGGATTTTTTGTTATACTAAATAACAAAGGAGAATGTGGACATGAACGATCTTGTTTTTCAAATCATTGTATGGTTGATTGTGTTTTTTGCGATGGTGAAGCTGTATCCGATTGTTATGAAAATGTGGAAAAAATGAAAAAAGGGCTTTCGGAAATTAGTTGAAATTTTCTGAAAGTCATGCTACTCTTTTTTTATAACATTTTTGAAACGCTGTTGCGTAATACGAAACAAAGGGGATGTTTTACATGGGGAATTATGTGAAGGCAGGTTCATTACAAGTGGATTCACGGTTGTTTGATTTTGTGAATAGCAGTGTGATTCCTGCGGCAGGGGTGGAGCAGGAAGCATTTTGGAAAGGGTTTAGCAGCCTTGTATCAGACTTATCACCGAAAAACCGTGCGTTGCTTAAGCGGCGGGACGAGTTTCAGTCGAAAATAAACGACTGGCATAAAGAGCAGTCATTTGACTTTAAAGCATACAAAACATATTTAGAGGAAATTGGTTATTTAGAACCAGAAGTGGATGATTTTAAAATTGCGACTGAAAATGTAGATGAAGAGATTGCCATCCAAGCCGGACCTCAGCTCGTTGTACCAGTTAATAATGCCCGTTATGCGATAAATGCGGCGAATGCAAGATGGGGCAGTCTTTATGACGCGTTATACGGAACGGATGCGATTTCTGAGGCGGATGGTGCGGAGAAATCTGCAAGCTATAATCCGGTTCGTGGTGAAAAAGTTATCGCTTTTGCGCGCCGCTTCTTAGATCAGGCCGCTCCGCTTTCGAATGGATCGCATCAGGATGCAACAGGCTATCGTGTGGAAGATGGGCAGTTGACCATTTCGTTTGAAAATGGCCAGACGACACTTAAAGATCCAAGTCAGTTAAAAGGAATGGCGGAAACAGGTATTTTGCTCCAAAATAATGGTCTTCATTTTGAAATACAGGTGGATCCGAACCATCCGATTGGTGCATCAGACCCGGCTGGCGTGAAAGATATTTTAATGGAAGCGGCCGTGACAACCATTATGGACTGTGAAGATTCCGTTACAGCGGTAGATGCGGAAGATAAAGTGCTTGTCTATAAAAATTGGTTCGGCCTCATGCAGGGAAATTTATCTGCAACATTCACAAAAGGCGGCAAAAGTTTAAGCCGGACGCTTAATCCGGATCGCATCTATACATCAGCAGATGGAGAAACGTTTACATTGCATGGACGTTCCATGATGTTTGTGCGAAATGTCGGTCATTTGATGACGAACAATGCTATTTTAGACGAAAATGGCGATGAAATTTTTGAAGGCATTTTGGACGGTGTCATCACCAGTGCGATTGCGAAACAAGCTGCACTTGGCACTCCTGCGCTATCTAACTCAAGAAAAGGTTCCATTTATATCGTAAAACCAAAGATGCATGGTTCTGAGGAAGTGGCGTATGCCAATGAATTGTTTGACCGCGTGGAGGATTTGCTCGAAATGCCGCGCTATACGCTGAAAATCGGTGTTATGGATGAAGAGCGGCGCACCTCGCTTAATTTGAAAAATTGCATCGCTGCGGTTAAAAATCGAATTGTTTTTATCAATACGGGCTTCCTGGACCGGACAGGGGATGAAATGCACACCTCAATGGAAGCTGGCCCAATGATGAAAAAAGGCGACATGAAAACATCAACATGGCTGACAGCCTATGAAAAATCGAACGTTGCAAACGGTCTTGCCGCAGGATTCCAGCACCGCGCGCAAATCGGCAAAGGAATGTGGGCGATGCCTGATTTGATGGCGGATATGATTGAACAAAAAATCGGCCACCTGAAAGCTGGCGCCAATACAGCGTGGGTGCCGTCACCGACAGCGGCGGTTTTACACGCGCTTCATTATCATGATGTCCATGTGTTTAACGTGCAAAAGGAGTTAAACCAAAATCCGTCCAGCTTCCGCGATGATATTTTGAACATTCCGATTGTTGCAGAGCCGAACTGGAGCCGGGAAGAGATTCAGCAGGAGCTTAATAATAACGCACAGGGCATTTTAGGCTATGTTGTCCGCTGGGTGGAGCAAGGTGTCGGCTGCTCGAAAGTGCCGGATATTAATGATGTCGGGCTGATGGAAGACCGGGCGACACTCCGTATTTCAAGCCAGCACGTAGCCAACTGGCTGCATCATGGCATTTGCACAGAAGAACAAGTAATGCAAACGATGAAGCGAATGGCGAAAGTTGTTGATGAGCAAAATGAGGGAGATCCCGGCTACCGGGCGATGGCGCCGAACTATGAGGATTCAGTCGCGTTTAGCGCCGCGTGTGATCTTGTCTTTAAAGGATACGAACAGCCAAATGGCTATACGGAACCGATTTTGCATAAAAAACGGCTCGAAGCAAAAGAAAAATACAGCATCAAATCTTAAGAAAGAGCTGGCTGCGGCCGGCTTTTCTTGTTCGAAAGAAGGTGAACTGGGTGGAAAGAGAAAATATGGTAAAGTCCGTTGCGCGCGCGCTCGACATTGTCGCGCTTGTCAGTGCGTCTAGAACAGGGCTTGGCGTAACGGAAATTGCGAATCAGATGGACATTAATAAAAGTTCGGTATTCAGGACACTCGCCACGCTCGAGCAATATGGCTATATTGAGCAGCAAAAAGAAACCGGCCGTTACCGGATCGGCTATGCGTTTTTGGACGTCAGCTCAAAGCTGCTCGATTCACTTGATGTAAGGGCGGAGGCACAGGACGTTCTGCGACAGCTTGAAACCGAAACGAATGAAGTTGTCCACCTCGTTGTGTATGACCGCGGGGAAGTTGTTTACATTGAGAAGCTTGATGGATACGAAGCGCTGCGGATGCATTCAAAAGTTGGCAAGCGGGCGCCGGTTCATTGCACATCTGTCGGCAAAGCCATTTTGGCTCATTTGCCTGTAACAGAAGTGATTGACATTTTAGACAGAAAAGGGCTGCCGATTCACACGGAGCATACGATTACAACGAAAGAATCTTTTTTAAAGGAGCTTGCACATGTGAAGAAAGATGGTTATGCCCTGGATCTTGAAGAAAACGAGCCAGGCATCCGCTGCATCGCCGCGCCCGTTTTTGATCATAATGGGGCGGTGGCCGCAGCTGTGTCCATTTCCGGACCGACACTGCGTATGACCGATGAGCGTCTCCTTCCACTGCAAAAACGCATGATTCAAGCAGGAAAGGACATCTCAAATCGTCTAGGTTTTAGAGAATAACTTTAGTGTTGACTTGTTTTGAAACAGGTGATATAATATAAATTCATTGAGAGATCGTAACTTAGAACGTTTTAATAAAATTCTGGCATTCTGCTAGTGTTGACTAGACTTATTCACACTGGAGCAGCTTCGGAGCTGCAAGGACTTAAGAGAAGGCAGGGCTTAGGTCGTTTAGGTACATCAAAAACAATAATGTGGAATTAATTATACCGCGGCGGTTTAAAGTGAGATGAATTGAGTTTTCATCTACTGAACGTTGTGAGTTACCCTATAAGTGAACAAAACCGGGCTGATTTAATCAGGCCGGTTTTTCTATGCTTTTTTTAGCATATGATGCTTTAAGGGGGGATGGCCATGTATAATCGCGAAGCAGCTGTCCATTATGCGCACAAGTGGTGGAACAGCCATAATCCGGCTTTTCCATCGTTCGCGGTGGACTGCACCAATTTTGTATCGCAATGTTTGTTAGCTGGCGGTGCTCCGATGAGAGAATATCCAGATAGAACGAAAGGCTGGTGGCTTGGGGGCGGCACGTGGAGCTTCAGCTGGAGTGTTGCCCATTCACTCAGGTGGTATTTAGAAGGATCAAAGAGTGGATTAAAGGCAACAAGAAAATCGTCACCTGAAACACTTCTGCCGGGAGATGTTATTATTTATGATTTTGATGGAGACGGACGAATGGATCATGCAGCCGTTGTTGTGAGCAATCATAAAGGTGTCCCGCTCGTCAACGCCCATACAGCCAACAGCCGAAATCGTCATTGGAGCTACACAACGTCGCCAGCCCACACATCCGGCATTCGTTATTATTTTTTTCATATTGATGAAAATACTTCCTTGTAACAGTTATGTTGCTATAATTACGCTTTTATTTCGTTCGTTTGGCAGTCTCTTTTTCTGATATCTTGAAGCGCCTGCTGTGTATGGACTGAGTAGCATGGGCAAATAAGGAAACTACCATTATGAAATGAGTCTATCATTTTCCATCGTGAAATCTATTGCGGGTGCGGTTTGTTTCGGGATATAGTAATCACGCAGCCCGGGCAGAACTTAAAAACGCAGGAGGTTTTACTACTATGAAAGCAAATATCCGCATCGCCGCAATGGCCGGTTTAATTTCCGTTGGACTATTTACAGCAGGACAAGCGGAAGCAGCAGCGCCGACTTGCAACGTCGCAAACACAGTTCAGTATAAAACATATAAATACACTTATCAGGTGAAAAACCCAGTTGCTCAGCAACCGGTAGCAGCACAACAGCAACAGGAAGCCCCTGCACCAGCTAAGGCAGCGCCACAGCAACAGGAAACGCCTGCACCAGCTGAGGCAGCACCGCAACAGGCACAACCAGCCCAAACAGCAACTAATGCTAAATCAGTTAATGCTTTTGAACAAGAAGTTGCTAAACTTGTCAATGAAGAACGTGCAAAAGCGGGATTAAAAGCATTGGAGTTGGATACAAAGCTTAGTGAAGTGGCTCGTGCGAAATCTCAGGATATGAAAGATAAAGGCTACTTTTCTCACCAATCTCCAACATACGGATCTCCATTTGACATGATGAAGCAATTTGGCATCACGTACAACGCAGCCGGCGAAAACATCGCTAAAGGCCAACAGACACCTGAAGAGGTTATGAAAGCATGGATGAACAGCGATGGACACCGGAAAAATATTTTAAGTGCTGACTTTACACACATTGGTGTCGGCTATGTCGATGGTCACTGGACACAAATGTTTATTGGAAAATAATACGATATTGAAAGCCGTTATAGGAGCCTGTCCGGATCCTCTAACGGCTTTTTTTTTTCGGTTGAAGTGTAAAGGCTTAAATATCAGACAAATTGAAGAAGAGATTTGGAAGAAATGGTAAGACGGGGAGGATTTCGTGAAAATTTGTATTACCGGTGCAGCCATTCTATTAGAAAAGCTGTCAAAAAAATTTGACCGCCCGTCGATCACCCTTTCAAAAGAAGCGGAAAATAGGCTTATGCTTCATAGCTGGCCAGGCAATATTCGTGAACTGGAAAACGTTTTAGAGAGGGCTGTAAACGTAATGGAAGGTACGGCGATTCGGATTGACCATTTGCCGCTTTATTTGCAGGAAGAACCTTTATATAAAACAAACAGTCTTGCAGCCAGACAAACGATGGCCGTTTTGCCATTAAAACAAACGATTCAGGCAGCGGAAAAAAGAGCGATTGAAGCTGCACTTGAGCAATCGGCAAACAAAACCGAAGCGGTCCGGCTGCTCGGAATCGGCAAAACGAAGCTTTATGAAAAGTGCCGGGAGTATGGTTTGTGATAAGATAAAAAAGATTTGAAGTATTAGGAGGAGTTTTGATGGAGTCGATTAAACAATATATTTTTGCGAGAAATGCTGCGCTTGGCACGTTGGCTAAGGCGCCAGAAGGAAAATGGAATGAGACGCCTGGTTCGTTTTCGAACAACATTCACTGGAATGCAGGCCATATTTTTGTATCTGCAGAAGGATTCTTACATCTGGCAGATGATGCGTATAAAGTGGCAAATCCAGAATGGGGCGCTTTATTTGCAACTGGGACACGTCCATCCGACTGGCCGGCGCAAGTGCCATCAGAAGAAGAAATTACAAGCGCTCTGCATGAACAAATGGGGCGTATTGAACGGCATTTTTCCGCAAAACTCGGCGACAATGCATCTCAATCGGTCAAAATTGGGCCGCTTGAAATGACAACCGTCGAAGCTGTTCTTCAGTTTGTCACGTTCCATGAAGGCATGCATACCGGCATCATTAACAGCTTGTCAAAAGTTATACGATAAGAAAAATCGCCCTTGCCGTTAGCGGCAAAGGGCGATTTTTCGTCGTGACCAACCTTTTAACTTTTAACCCGTGGCTTGCTGCTGTTTGACTGGCTTCTCTGAAGGAGTCACTCGTTTCATAAAGAATGCGAGCACAAGCGCAACGATCGCGATAAATACAGAGACAGTAAACGAAAAATTGATTCCGTTCAGCATGGCTTCATTGGCAATATTGGCCATAGCAGAAGGATCTCCCGCTGCTGATTCGGCAAGCCGCTCAGCTGCAGATTCGGTCCGATTCTGCATAAGTGTCACAAGGAAAGCAGATCCGACTGCACCGGACACTTGCTGAAGTGTATTGTTCATCGCAGTGCCGTGCGGATTCATTGCTGGTGGGAGCTGATTCAAGCCGTTTGTCATAACCGGCATCATCACCATCGACATGCCAAACATACGCAGTGTGTAAATAAACATGATGTAGCCGTACGATGTATCCATCGTTAAGTTGCTGAACATAAACGTCGTTAAAATAGTAAGAGATAATCCGATGATGGCTAAAATACGTGCACCGATTTTATCAAATAAAATGCCTGTGATCGGTGACATAATTCCCATCACGATCGCGCCCGGCAACATGAGAAGACCGGAATCAAGCGGGGAAATGCCGCGAATCGTCTGCACATAAATCGGCATTAATAGCATCGCGGAAAACATAGCCATAGCGAGAACAACAGAAATTGCGGATGAAAGAGCGAACATTGGATATTTATAAATCCGGAATTCAAGCAGCGGTTCGTCTAACTTCATTTGGCGCAAAACGAACAAAACAAGGCCGATGACACCAGCGGCAATCGCTCCATAAACGTGAACCGAATCCCAGCCTTTTTCACCTGCAGAGCTGAACCCATACAAAATCCCGCCGAATCCGATACTGGATAAAATAAGCGAAAAAACATCAAGGGAAATATTTCGCTGTGGGGTAATGTTTTTCAGTTTAAAGAAAGCGAAAATCAGCGTAATCGCCGCAATTGGAATCACGACATCAAACAAAGTACGCCATGTATAATGCTCAATAAGCCAGCCGGAAAGTGTTGGTCCAATCGCGGGTGCTGTAATCATGACAAGCCCAAAAATCCCCATCGCTGCTCCGCGGCGTTCAACTGGAAAGCTTGCCAGCATGACGTTCATCAAGAGCGGCATCATAATCGCGGAGCCAGACGCTTGAATCATCCGAGCGGCCAACAACACACCAAATGTCGGTGAAAGTGTCGCGAGAACAGAGCCTGCCGTAAATAAAATCATCGCGGTAATAAACAAATTCCGGTTCGTGAATTTTTGAATGAAAAACGCACTGGCTGGAATCAAAATGCCATTGACGAGCATATAGCCGGTGGACAGCCACTGCACGGCTGACGCGGAAACATCGAAATCCTTCATAATAGACGGAAGTGCTACATTCAAAAGCGTTTCATTTAAAAGAGAAACAAACGCGCCGACAAATAAAATGGCAATCATTGCATACGGCGGTTTTTCCATCGTTCCTTGCGTATTCAAAATAAATCCTCCTCTTACATACTATGAGTATAATTTTTATACTGTTATTCTAACAGGTGTTTATAATATACCGATAGTATAAAAAAATCAACAATTAAATGAAGATTTATTTTAGAGGCTTGAAATGAAAGGGTTTTTACTTTATTCTCAAAATAGACCGATAGTTCAAAAAGAGGAAGTGCAATCCATTGAACGAACGAAAAAAGAACGTAATGAACGCTGCGCATGCCCTTTTTGTCGAAAAAGGGTATGCCGCAACATCTGTTCAGGATATTTTAGATCAAAGCGGTATTTCAAAAGGAACGTTTTATAATTACTTTCCGTCAAAAAATGAGCTGCTGATCAGTATTTTTGAGAAAATAAATTTTGAAGCGGACGAGCGCCGCGCCGAAGTGATTGCCGGGCGTCCCATTCATGATAAAAGTGTTTTTATTCAACAAGTAAAAGTGAAGATGGAAGTGAATAAAGAAAATAATTTGTTTGCTTTGTTTCAAGGTGTATTTGTATCAGAAGACGAGGATTTGAAAAAGTTTGTCAAACAGAACCATTTCAATGAGCTGCGCTGGATGCAAAGACGATTCGTTGAAGTGTACGGGGAACGGGTTCGTCCTTATTCGGTCGATATTGCCGTAATGGTGTTCGGAATTATTCAAAATACGATTCATTTCGTCATGGCAGTAGAAGGAAATGTGAAGGTGGACGACATTATCGCGTATGCGATGCGACGGGTGGATGCAGCTGTTGAGGAAATTGTGATAACAAACGACTCTCTTCTTGATCCGCAGCTGCTTGAAAAATGGCAGCCGGAAGAGACTCTTATCCGAGAACGAAAAAAAAGCCGGCTTATGCAAAAAATCGGCACGATGCAAAAAAAAACCGATGAGCGTACAGAAGAGCTCCTTGCATTTTTACAGGATGAAATAAGGGAACAGGCGCCTCGCCGGCTCATCATTGAAACAGTTGCCAAGACCATTCCGCATAACGAAGACCTCATGATGCTTATACATGATTTTTTTAGAGAGTAATGACGATCCCATACAGATCGTCTTTTTTTGGACAAAAAGTGGCAGCACAACGATAATAAAAAGAACGAAAGGGGCGATGTCAAAATGGCTGAGATCAAAAAGTCATGGACGATTCAATTTAATGAAAGAGGGTTTCCGCACGTTCAGCAGGCCTTTGTTCTGCCTCCGGACATGATAGAGGAAGCTGATCCATTTATTTTACTGGCGGAAGATTGGTTTAAACGGGGCACATTCGGTGATCATCCACATAAAGGTTTTCAAACGATCACATACGTTATTGACGGCCGTCTTGAGCATATTGACAATAAAGGGGGCCGAGGCATTCTTAGCGCGGGTGACGTTCAATACATGAATGCCGGTTCAGGCGCGCGCCATGCTGAAGAGCCCGTCGCAGAGGATATCGTTCATTCACTCCAGCTTTGGCTGAATTTGCCGGCGTCATTGAAACAGTCTGAACCGTTTTACCAGGATATTTACTCAGAAAATGTACCGGTAACAAAAATCGGTCCGGCGCAAGTTCGTGTTTTTGCAGGGAATGGAGGGCCGATGAAGCCGCTGGTTCCGTTCACGATGGCTGAAATCAGTCTGCCTGCCGGTGAACAGTATACACACAAACTCGAAGCGGATCATACTGCATTCTTTTATGTGCTTGGCGGCCGCTGTGCTTTTGGCGAAAATGAAACAGTGTTGGAAAAAGGACAAGCCGCACTATTAACGAAAGGGCATGACATTCAAATCAAATCAGAAGCACGTTCTAAAGTGCTGATCTATTCCGGCAAACCGCATGGAGATCCAATCATCACACATGGTCCGTTTGTCATGAATACACAGCAAGAAATCCGGGAAGCGTTTCTTGACTATCAATCCGGCAAATTTGGTCCGGAGGCGAAATAAGTGGGCAGACAGCGTATTTTGATTGTAGAGGATGAAGAACGAATTGCCCGCGTGTTAGAACTTGAGCTTGAGCATGAAGGTTATGAGACGAAAAAAGTGCTGGATGGGCTGGATGCGCTTTCCGCATTTCGAGAAGAAACATTTGATCTTGTACTGCTCGATGTCATGCTGCCAGGGCTGGATGGCATGGGGGTGCTGCGGCGAATCCGGCAAGGAAGCAGTGTGCCGGTTATTTTGCTGACGGCGAAAGACGATGTGGCCGATAAAGTGGACGGACTTGATCTTGGCGCCAGTGACTATGTAACAAAACCGTTCGATATGGATGAACTGTTAGCCAGAATTCGGGCAGCACTCCGCACAACAGTCCAAAGTGCTTCTTTATCAGCAGCGGACTTAGCCGTTAACGAAGAATCGCGGGAAGTAAAGCGTGCCGGCCAACTAATTGATTTGACGCCACGTGAATATGATTTGCTCGTTTATTTACTGAAAAACAAGCGGCACGTCTTATCGAGAGAGCAGCTTTTGGACGGAGTGTGGGGATATGATTACTATGGAGACACAAATGTTGTCGACGTTTACATCCGTTACGTGCGGAACAAAATTGACAAGCCGTTTGATGGACCGCTTATTCATACGGTGCGCGGCGTCGGCTACGTGCTGAAAGAATCATGAAGCTGAAAAATAAAATCCATCTTGGGACGAGCGTACTGCTCATCGCAATTGTTGTGCTGATGAATACAGCCATTTATGCGGCAGCATCCATTATGCTCAAAGAAGCGGATGTCGAGAGGACAGCGGCGGATGCGGCGCGGATCACCAGTGGCGTATCGAACCCGGCTGAATCGATTGTAAGCAGTGATTTGCTCAGGGCATACGCACCAGCAGATGGCATGGTGAGAGTTGTTTTGTCGGACGGCACAGTGGACGGAGTCTCCGTATCGCCAAATGCCGCGGCACTCCGTGAACGGGAAGCAGTTTTTGAAACGTCAGAGCAGCAAACGGTCGTTGAAGAACATTCATCACGTTATGCGCGTGTTTCCCTCCCTGTCATTTGGCGCGGTGGGGAAGTGGCATCACTTGAGCTGATGGAAAATTTGCAGGCGACTGACCGTATTTTAGATATTTTGCGGATTGTTCTCATCGTGGTATCCTTTTTAGCGGTTATTCCCGCTGCTATCTCTGCACGTATGCTCAGCGCCATTATTTCAAATCCGGTTGAAGATATGACACAAACGATGCGCCGCATTCAAAAAAGCGGCACGTACGAACGGATTGAAACAAATGAAAAACGCCACGATGAACTTCAAGACATGGCGCGCACGTTTAATGACATGATGGACTTGCTGGGGGAAAATTACCAGAAGCAGGAATCGTTTGTTCAAAACGCCTCTCATGAATTGAAAACACCGCTGACAGTAATCGAATCATACGCGAATTTATTGAGGCGGCGCGGCAAAGACCGGCCGGATTTGTTTGATGAATCAGTCGAAGCGATTCATGAAGAAGCCATTCGCATGAAAGAGCTGACACAGCAGCTGCTTACACTCGCCAGACGCGGAGAAACATGGGACATGAACGTGGAAACAGTCGACATTCCTGGATTTGTTGAAGAAGCAGCGGGCTCTTTTGAAAAAGCGTATGGCCGGCACGTAGAGATCACTATTATTGATCCATTCAGCATGAAAACGGACAGGGCTAAATTGCGCCAGTTACTATATATTTTTCTCGATAACGCACGTAAATATTCTGAGGATGATATTCACATCGAAGTGAAAAGGATGAAAATTCGTATCATCGATTATGGGATTGGCATTCCTTCCTCTGATCTTGAAAAAGTCTTTGACCGGTTTTACCGGGTCGACAAAGCACGGTCACGCAAAACAGGCGGGTTTGGGCTCGGGCTGTCGTTTGCAAAAGAATTGGCTGCTGTCATTGACGCGGGTATCCGAATTGAAAGTGAGGAAGGAATGGGCACGACTGTGATCCTGACTCTTAGCGAATTCTCATTTTCCTCCCGTACACTAAAAGAAAAACAGGAGGAAAGAAAATGAAGAAAATGTTGATCGTATTGATCCTTGCTGTCGCGGCTGCTGCTGTTTTTTTTCTATATCAGTTATTCCGGCAGCCGGACGTTACAATGGCGGAAGCTGGTGAAAAACTCGCGCAGCAATATAACGGGACAGTGATCAAATCAACAGAAGAAAACGGTCAATTTGTTTATATGATTCAAGTCGCAGAAGGTGAATATAAAGTGGCCGTTGACAGCGAAACAGGTGAACTGAGTGGAATGACCCGCACGAATCAGGAAGCAGCACCTTCTAAAGAACCGAAACAAGGATCAGAAAACACAACAAGACAGCTGACACCGGAGGAAGCTGGACAAATCGCTTTAAAGCAAGTACCGGGTGTGATTGATGAGGTGGAGCTGGGGGATGAAGAAGAAGCCGGCTCCTATATTGTTGATATTGACGCAGAAAATGGTGAAGAAGCGACCGTACAGGTCAATGCGGTTTCCGGTGACGTTATATCAATTTCGTGGGACGATTAACATTCTCATGAAACTCTCATTTTCTCCTCCCTTTTTTCTCATTTTGCCTGGCTATTATATAAGCAAGAAAGAAAAAGAAGGAGGAAACAATGATGAAAAAAACAACGATTGCAGGCGGATTCTTAACAGCAGGGCTTTTAGGCGGCGGTGTTTTATGGGGCGTGCAAAACGACAAAATTCAAGCGGAAGTACCCGGTCTTGACGCGAAATTGACGATGGAAGAAGCAAAATCGATCGCTGAAAAAGAAACACAATCAGTTGTTGAAAGCATTGAATTGGAAAAGAATTTGACTGGTCCGGTATATGAAGTGGATACACAGGATTATGATGTGAAAATTGACGGAAACTCTGGCGACATTGTGAAAAAAGACCGGGATGACGATGATGATTTTGAAGACCAAAATGAAAATGCTGATGTAACGGTCACACAGGAAGAAGCAATTGCGGCCGCTCAAAAACAAGTGAAGGGCACAGTAAAAGATGTTGAGCTTGATGATGGCCATTACGAAATTGAAATCCGTGACGGCAATAAAGAAACGGATGTTTATGTGAACGGCTCAACGGGTGAAGTACATGTTGGCGAAACAGATTTAGACGATTAACCCGAGTTCTTTCAGGCTATTTTGTTTACATGGTGAACTGAAAAAATTTCAACACATAAAGGGGAAAAAGGACCTGAAAAAACATAAGGTTTTTGTGGTGCTTCTTGCTGTATCTTTCATTTTAATAGCAGGCTGTTCAGCCGAAGCCAAAAATAAAATGAAAAACGAAGAGACAAAAATAATAGTGGAAAAATGAGCCGGTGAAGAGGATCAATATGAACATGCACATGGAATTAACAATAACGGGGAAGTCTAGAAGGTAAAAGGCATACTCGCTAACACTGAATGGCAAAATGCAGAAGTGCTTAAGGCATATCTTCCTTATTGTAAATTCCACTTTAAAGATGGGAACGATGAAAATAAATCAAATGGCCTGGTTTATGCTCTTTGAATTAGTCCAAATAAAGACAAAGTGGAACTTGTTACAGAGGGCGAAAGTAAATACGTTCAATTAAACAAAGAAAAGTCGGCAAAATTGTTTGATAGTCTCATAGGCAAAGAGTTGTCCAGCGAATAATGAGTTTTGTTCCAAATTGACCTCGTTTACGGGGTCTTTTTTATCTTTGTAAAACAAACTTTTTTATTTTTTGCTTGTCAAAAGAAGTCATTTCCTGCTAATGTTAATCACAACAAAACTAAATACGAACATTAAGAGTGCCCGGAGTTTGTACGTCCGGGATAATAGGGAAACCGGTGAAAGTCCGGTGCAGCCCCCGCTACTGTAAGCGTGATGAAATTGTCTGATTACCCACTGGATTTGTCCGGGAAGGGAGACGAAAGTAAAATGACCGCAAGCCAGGAGACCTGCTTTTAATGCTGATACATCATTCTTCGGTGGGAAGAACGGGATGAATGCGCATGGCTTTTTTTGACCAGCTCTCTTTCAATGCGATTTTCTGCCCCTGCTTCTGCCGTAGAAGCGGGGGCTTTTTGCGTTTCTAAAAAAGGGAGTGGATCAAGATGGCGACATGGAATTTAACCAATATGAATAAACATGTGCTAATTTGCAATGGCTCGACATGTATGCGAAAAGGCGGCGAAGAAGTCACCCAGGTGATTCGTAATGAAATTACAAAGCATGAGTTAGATGCACAGGTTCATACAACAAGAACAAGATGCAATGGGCGGTGCAAAGATGGCTGTGTCGTTGTCGTGTATCCGGAAGCCGACTGGTACTTTGAAATGGATGAACAGCGCGCCAAAGAAATGGTCGTCTCGCATTTGCAAAACGATCAGCCAGTAAAAGAATGGATAGCATATGAGCGATCAGGAGACAGGATGCAGCTGTTGAATGGACGATTTAAAGGAACGGAAAAAGGTGAGAAAAAATGACGGGAACATTATACGTTGTTGGCTTCGGCCCCGGCCACGAGGATCATATTACTGATCGGGCAAAGCAGGCGCTGAAGGAAAGTGATTATGTTATTGGCTATAAAACATATATGGAACTCGTCGCTCCACTCATTGACGGAAAAGAAGTCATTTCGACCGGGATGAGCGAGGAGGTGAGCCGGGCGCAAGCGGCTGTCAAACAAGCGGAGCGAGGCAAAACAGTCTCGGTCATTTCAAGTGGGGACGCTGGTGTATACGGCATGGCAGGGCTCGTTTACGAAGTGCTTGCTGAACAAGGATGGGATCGGAAAACCGGCATTACAGTCGAGATCATTCCAGGCATTTCTGCGATCAATTCATGCGCGTCGCTGCTTGGCGCTCCGATCATGCATGACGCATGCACGATTAGCTTAAGTGATCATTTAACGCCGTGGGAATTGATTGAAAAGCGAATTGATGCTGCCGGAGCTGCTGATTTTGTCATTGCGCTTTATAACCCAAAAAGCGGCCGGCGTACAAAACAGATCGAAGAAGCGCAGCGCATTTTGCTGAAATATCGTAAGCCGGAAACACCTGTCGGCCTTGTGAAAAGCGCCTACCGTGATCGGGAAGAAGTCGTTATGACAACGCTTGAAGAGATGCTTGAGCACGATATCGGTATGCTGACAACAGTCATTATCGGCAACTCGACGACCTTTTTTTACGACGGGCTCATGATCACACCGCGCGGTTATACACGCAAATATACATTGACCGAAGAAAAGCAGCCGCTTCGCCCGCATGAACGGCTCCGTCCGGAAAATGAACCGTGGGCGCTTCACGGTGGAGAAGAAGAAAAAAAGCAGCCTCTGAAAGAGCTTGGCCTTCAGGCGCTCGCAGCGA
Organism: Domibacillus sp. A3M-37; assembly: GCF_024213455.1. Taxonomy (NCBI): domain Bacteria; kingdom Bacillati; phylum Bacillota; class Bacilli; order Caryophanales; family Bacillaceae; genus Domibacillus; species Domibacillus sp. A3M-37. The sequence goes on from NZ_JANAVL010000002.1 coordinate 207,962, forward strand.
TGCAAAAGCAGAAAAATGCGCCGCCGGAAGTAAAAGCGATTTTTGAAGCGGCTGTCAGCCCGGGGGTAGTTAATAAGCACTTTACACCGCAGCAGCTGATCGCATTGTCAGAAGCAGCCGGTGAAAAGGGGACGATTGAATATACGCCGCATCATTACGTTATGCTGAAAACAGAAACAGCCGACCCGGCGCCGATTATTGACAAACTGCATGAAGTTGGTCTTGAACTTGCGCCTGTTGGCGATGTTGTCACAGTGAAGGCGTGCGATTTTTGTAACGGCGACAAAAGCGATGCAATTCCACAAGCCGAAAAGCTGCAAAGAGATCTTGGCGGGTTGAGCGTACCGAAAGAGCTTCGCATCGGCGTGAACGGGTGTGGGATGGCCTGCTATGGTGCGGTTAATGAAGACATTGGAATTGTGTACCGAAAAGGAGCATTTGACTTATTTTTAGGCGCAAAAGTGGTCAGCCGTACAGCGCACCCAGGTGTGTATGTGGCAGAAGGCATCCCGCCTGAAAAAATCGTTCCGATGCTTACGCAGATCGTGGAGGAATACCGCGAGTCCGGTCATCCGAACGAGCGGTTCTTCAAATATTTTAAGCGCGTTGGAGAAGTGGAAGGGTTTATACATCGAGATATGCCGGTGCCGGACGTTGAACCGATGCCGTGCGGCGAATAAGGGGGAGAATAGATGAAAGCAGTACTTTTTGTTGGACATGGCAGCCGTGATCCGGAAGGGAATCAGCAAATTCTTCAATTTGTGGAAGGTTTTTTGCCGGACTTGAATCCGCTTGTTTTGTACGAAACATGCTTCTTGGAATTTGCGCGTCCGGATATAGCGGAAGGGATCAAGCAGTGTGTCGCGCGCGGGGCAACTGAGGTAGCGCTTATACCTCTTATGCTTCTGCCGGCGGGACATTCAAAGATTCATATTCCAGCCGCGATTGATGAAGCGAAAAAAGAGTATCCAAATGTGATATTTACATATGGCAAGCCAATTGGTATTCACTACGAAACTTCGGTTATTTTAAAGGAACGCCTGCAGGGTGCAGGTGTGGATCCGGACAGTGCCGGGGAGCGTGACGCTGTTATCTTGCTCGGGCGCGGTGGCAGCGATGCTGATGCCAACAGTGATTTGTGCAAAATTGCCCGTATTTTATGGGAAAAAACGTCATTTGAAACAGTGGAACCGGCTTTTTATGGTGTAACAAAGCCATCACTTCCTGAAGCGGTCGAAAAAGTGAAAAAGCTTGGGGCGCAAAACGTCATCATCTTACCTTACTTTTTATTTACCGGCGTATTAATCAAACGAATTGAAAAAGACTTAGACCTGTTCCGCGCACAATTCCCAGAGTTGTCATTTACACTGGCCGATTATTTTGGTTTTCATCCAAAGCTGAAAACAATTATTGCGGACCGGATCGATGAAGCGCTCGGCGGCAAGCCGTTAATGAACTGTGATACGTGCCAGTACCGGTTTGAAGCGGGCGTTCATCACCACCATCACCATGATCACGATCATCATCATGACCAAGAAGAGGCAGTTCGATGATTTTCTTTTTGGCTGGTACGAGTGATGCGAGGGAACTCGCTGTGAAGCTTCAAAAAACCGGGCGATTCGTGACGGCGTCGGTCGTGACCGAAAATGCGGCGTCGGAGCTCGAGTCAGCCCGAATTCCTGCACGCATCGGCAGACTGGCTGCGGATGATATGGCTCTCCTGCTACAAACGGGCTATACCGCTATCGTTGATGCAAGTCATCCTTTTGCAGAGGACGCATCACGGAATGCCATTCAAGCTGCCCAAAAAGCGGGGCTTCCCTACATCCGCTATGAACGGGCCGGCACACAGATTGAAGAGCATCCGCTCGTCACGCGAGTGGATACGTATGAAGAAGCAGCTGATTCGGCTTTGGATAAAGGTGGTGTTGTACTGCTGACGACCGGCAGTAAAACGTTGCAAATATTCACGGAAAAGCTGCTGCCGCATGAAGATATCCGCTTGATTGCAAGGATGCTTCCTCGAATGGACAACATGGAAAAATGCACTGCACTTGGGCTGCCGCAAAAAAATATTGTCGCCATGCAGGGACCGTTTACGAAAGAATTCGACCTGGCATTGTACCGTCATTATGGCGTAACCACAACGGTCATGAAAGAAAGCGGTGCGATTGGCGCGGTGGCGGAGAAAATAGAAGCGGCAGTATCACTCGGGATTGAAACGATTGTTATTTCTCGTCCGCCGGTCAACTACCCGAATCAATGCGAAACATTTGATCAAGTAATCCACACATTAAATCGTCTGGAGGAATCCAAAAATGGACTTTAAAACAGCTTTTGTACCCGAAACGGTCAAACCGATGGAAATCGAATCACTCAGCTTTTCAATGATTGAAGAGGAATATGGCCCGCATGATTTGACGCCAGAAGAATTTGCGGTCGTTCAGCGTGTTATCCATGCATCTGCCGATTTTGAACTGGGCAAAAGTGTGCTGTTTCATCCGAATGCAATCAAATCAGGCATTCGGGCGATCCAAAAGGGCACCCGTGTTATTTGTGATGTGCAAATGATCCAGTCCGGTGTTTCAAAGCCTCGTCTTGAACAGTTTGGCGGCTCCGTACATGTTTATATTTCTGATGAAGACGTGATGAAAGAAGCAAAAGAACTTGGATTAACACGGGCCATTATCTCAATGCGAAAAGCGGCGGCACTCGGTGACGGCGGCATTTACGCAATCGGTAATGCGCCAACCGCTCTTTTAGAAATTATCCGTCTGGCGAAAGAAGGAATTGCAAAACCCGATTTAATTATCGGAATGCCAGTTGGGTTCGTTTCAGCAGCGGAATCAAAAGAAGAGCTGGCAAAGCTTGATATTCCGTTTATTACGAATATTGGACGTAAAGGCGGCAGCACGGTTACGGTCGCAGCGCTGAATGCACTGTCGCTTTTAGCTGTAAAATGAAGCCGGTTCCGGATAAGCCGCTTCGGACGGGATATACAACCGGATCATGTGCAACAGCGGCAGCGAAACTAGCCCTTCAAACGCTCCTGACCGGACAGCAGCCTGCATCTGTTTCGATTTATTTGCCGGCCAAACAATGGGCACACTTCACACCTGAATTTGTAGAGATAAGCGCTGCCTCTGTAAAAGTTGGCATTAAAAAAGATGCGGGTGATGATCCGGATATTACGCATGGCGCAGTGATATGCGCGGAAGTAAGCTGGTCGGAAGCGGCGGGTGTTCACCTTGACGGCGGGGAGGGAGTCGGAAGGGCCACCAAACCCGGTCTTGATGTCGCACCGGGTGAAGCCGCCATTAATCCGGTGCCGCGCCGCATGATAACAGAAGCTGTCACCGAATTGCTGGATGAAAGCGGGGCTGGAAAAGGCGTCCGGGTCATTATTTCGATTCCAGGCGGCGAAGAACTGGCAAAGAAAACATTAAACGCAAGGCTTGGCATTTTAGGAGGGCTGTCCATTTTGGGCACAAGCGGCATCGTCCGGCCTTTTTCCACTTCTGCGTACCGGGCAAGCATCGTCAAAGCAATTGAAGTTGCTGTAGCCGCCGGCTGTACACACATTGCAGCAACAACAGGCGGCCGGAGTGAAAAGTATGCAATGGCGCATCTGCCGGATTTGCCGGAAGAAGCATTTATTGAAATGGGTGACTTTGTCGGGTTTACATTAAAGCATTGCAAGCGGCTGGGCATTCAAAAAGTAACGCTGGCAGGAATGCCGGGGAAGTTTTCAAAAGTCGCACAAGGCGTCATGATGGTGCATTCGAAAAGTGCGCCGGTTGATATGAATTTTTTGGCTGGCATGGCAGAAGAAGCTGGGGCTGCACCAGAAAAAACCGAAGAAGTGCGCGGGGCCAATACAGCGACGCATGCAGCGGAATTGATGGCGGATTATCCGGCCTTTTTTGCGCTTTTTTGCCGCAGCTGCTCGGTAAATGCCGTCCGGGAAGTGCGAGGCGGGATGCATGTTGATACGCTGCTCTTTGCGATGAAAGGACAGCTTTTAGGAAAGGCGGAATACAGTGAATAACGTACATATTATCGGCATCGGCGCGGAGGGGGCGAACAGTCTTCATCCCCGCCAGCTCGACCGTATATACCAAAGCAGCTTTTTGGCAGGCGGTGAACGGCAGTTGTCTTATTTTCCTGACTTCAAGGGAGAGACATTTGTCATACGAGGCAACTTGAAAGAGCTTAAAAAAAGGCTTCAGGATGAATCGCGCACGGCGGTTGTGCTTGCATCCGGTGACCCGCTTTTTTACGGCATCGGCGCTTATTTATCGGGAAGTGTTGAGGCAACGATTGACCCGCAGCCGTCCAGTGTGCAGCTGGCTTTTGCACGAATGAACGAATCATGGCAAAACGCGAAAATCATTAGTGTGCACGGACGCGGCATAACCGGGCTCGCCCAGAAGATCGATGGGGAAGAAAAAGTCGCGCTGTTAACAGATAAAACAAATTCACCGGATGCCATTGCCCGTTATTTACTTTATTTTCACATGACGGAATACGATGCGTTTGTTGCGGAAAACATTGGCGCTGCGGATGAACGGTGCCGCCATTTCACTCTTGAACAAATGGCGGCAGCATCGTTTGCACCGCTAAATGTCGTTCTATTAAAGAAAAATCGTGCGGCTAAATCGTGGACAACTGGTATTCCAGACGCTGAATTCAGCCAGCGAAAGCCGGACAAAGGACTGATTACAAAACGGGATATCCGCATTCTAACAATTGGCCGGATGAACATTCACCGGAGCAGCATCGTGTGGGACATTGGCACGTGTACCGGTTCGATTGCGATTGAAGCAGCGAAAATCGCCAAGGATGGCGCCGTTTTTGCGATTGAAAAAAATGAGCCGGATCTCACAAATGCTAAGGCCAATTTTCAAAAATTCCGCACGGACGTAACTCTTGTGCACGGCAAAGCGCCGGATGGGCTTGATGCTTTTCCTGACCCCGATTGCGTTTTTATGGGCGGCACGGCCGGAAATATGGACAAGCTGATCGACACATGCGCCGAACGGTTAAAGCCGGGCGGTACGATTGTGTTAAATGCAGTCACGATCGAAAGCATGTCAAAAGCCCATCAACTATTTAAAGAAGCCGGCTTTGACGTCGACATGGCGCTTGCGCAAGTATCGCTGTCAAAACCGATTTTAAACATGACGCGCTTTGAAGCGCAAAACCCCGTCTACATTATTTGTGCGACGAGAAAAGAGGAACAGTCATGACAGGTATTTTATATGGAATTGGCGCAGGGCCGGGCGACCCGGAACTATTGACGGTAAAAGCATTTCGTATTTTATCGGAAAGCAAGGTCATCGCATTTCCGAAAAAACGTTCCGGCGAAAAAAGCTACGCACGCCAAATTATTGACGCGTACATTGATCCAAAAGAGAAGGACATGCTCGGCCTCGTGTTTCCCATGACAAAAGATCCTTTCATTCTTGAACGCGAATGGAATAAGGCAGCTGACGCAGTGGCTGAAAAACTGGAATCAGGCCAAAATGTGGCGTTCGTTACAGAAGGGGATCCGATGCTGTATAGCACATTTATTCATATGAAAAACGTGCTGCAAAAAAAAATGCCCGATGTGAAAACAGAAGTGGTGCCGGGCATTTCATCAGTAAATGGAACAGCTGCCCGGTTAAATATTCCGCTGGCGGACGGGGATGAACAGGTGGCGATTATTCCGGCAACGGATGATCGGGATGCGTTAAAACAGGCGATTGAGCAGCACGACTGCGTGATCTTTCTAAAGGTGGCAAAAGTGGCTGCGCTTATCTCAAGTGTTATTCGGGAGCTGGGGCTTGAACAATACGCCCATGCCGTCACAAAAGTGACGTCTGAAGATGAAGTCATTTGGACACTCGACGAATTTGAACGGGCGGAACCGAACTATTTAACTTTAATGGTGGTGAAGAAAAAATGAAGCTGTATATCGTTGGGGCGGGACCAGGAGCCCCTGATTTAATTACGGTCCGCGGCTTGAAGCTTGTGCAGGAAGCAGATGTTATTTTATATGCGGATTCACTCGTCAATGAAGAGTTGATGAACGGCTGCAAGGAAGGTGCAGTGGTCCTGAAAACAGCCGGCATGCATTTGGAAGAAATGGTTGAGACGATGGTGAATCACTTAAAAGAAGGGAAAAAAGTTGTCCGGCTTCATACGGGTGATCCCGCTATATATGGTGCTATTATCGAGCAGATCGCCTTATTAAAAGAAGCAGGCGTTGAAACAGAAATTGTACCTGGAGTCAGTTCGGTTTTTGCGGCCGCCGCGGCAGCGGGTGCGGAGCTAACGATACCGGATGTAACGCAAACCGTGATTTTAACACGGGCGGAGGGACGGACGCCGGTGCCTGAAAAAGAACAGCTGAAAGACTTGGCGAAGCATGAATGCACGATCGCCTTTTTCTTAAGCGCTACGCTGACCAAAAAGGTAACCCGTGAACTTGTTGAAGCGGGCTGGCCGGAAGAAACGCCGGTGGCTGTCGTATACCGGGCAACATGGCCGGATGAAAAAATCGTTCGGTCAACCATTGGGAATCTTGATGCAGTGATGCGTGAAAATGGCATTCGCAAGCAGGCGATGATTTTAGCCGGAAAAGCACTGGACCCGGAGATTGGCAAGTCCGGTCACCGGTCAAAATTGTATGATAAAACCTTTACGCATGGATTCCGAAAGGGAATGAAAAAATGAAAATTGCGATTGTGTCGATTACAAAACATGGAACAGAAACCGCCCGCAAGCTCGCGGAAGACATGCAGGCAAATTTATATTACATGTCAAAATTTCGTCATGGCGATGAAGAAGAAAAAGGCATTACATTATTTGACGGCTCTGTCCGGCTGCAGCTGCCGATGATGTTTGAAAGATATGACGGCATCGTGCTCATTATTTCACTCGGTGCGGTTGTTCGGATGATTGCGCCGATTTTAAAAGACAAAAAAACCGATCCGGCTGTTGTGGTGCTTGATGACCGGGCGGAACATGCGATCAGTGTCCTATCGGGTCATATTGGTGGTGCCAATGAGCTGACGCACAAAGTCGCCCGATTAACAGGTGCACGGCCGGTCATTACAACCGCATCAGATGTACAAAAAACGATTCCCGTTGACATGTTTGGCCGTGAATTCGGCTGGACGTTTGAATACGATCAGTATTTAACACAGGCGGCAGCAGCGGTTGTGAATGAAGAGCCGGTGCTTGTTGTGCAGGAGTCAGGAGAGACGAGCTGGTGGAAGCATGCTCGTCCGATGCCGCAGCATATTCGAACTGTAACATCCGTAGAAGAAGCGGCTCAAACAGCCCATCATGCCGCTCTTGTTGTGACGCATCGGCTGCTGAGCGAAAAGGACCTTGCTTCTCTTCAGTATCCGGTTGTGTACCGTCCGAAGTCGATTGTAATCGGCATCGGCTGCAACCGCGGCACAGACGAGCGGGAGATTGAAGCAGTGGTGGATGAAACACTTCGTGAGCTTTCGTTTTCCAAAAGGTGCATAAGAACGGTAGCGTCGATTAATTTAAAAAAAGACGAAGAGGGGATTTTATCACTCGCCGAAAAAAATAATTGGCCATTTACAACGTTTTCACCGGATGAATTAAATAAAGCGCCAATGAGTGAAAAATCAGAAACTGTATTTAAATTTACCGGTGCATATGGTGTCAGTGAACCGGCTGCTTATCTGGCTTCAGGCGGAGGGAGAATTGTTCTGCCAAAGAAAAAAAGCGGCAATGTTACTATTTCCATAGCGGTAATGCAGGAGACCTCTTTATCTATTAGAGAACATACATAAAGGAGGAAGAATCAAAATGTCTCAACGATTGGTCATAGCAGGCACCGGAAGTGGCGCAGGTAAAACGACTGTAACGCTCGCCTTGCTCGGCGCCTTAATCCGGCGCGGTCTTTCTGTTCAGCCGTTTAAATGTGGTCCCGACTATATTGATCCGACGTACCATACAGCAATTTGCAAACGGCAGTCACGCAATCTAGACAGTTGGATGGGTGATAAGGAAACGGTGAAGAGTATTTTTTCACGTGCATCAAAAGAAGCGGATATTTCCATTATTGAAGGGGTTATGGGCATGTTTGATGGAAAAGATCCGCTTAAAAATGATGGCAGTACTGCGCATATTAGCTGTCTTTTAGATACGCCGGTACTGCTCGTCATTGATACATCTGGAACAGCTCGAAGCGCGGCGGCTGTTGTGAAAGGATTTCAGGCAATGGCACCGGGACAAATAGTGGCGGTTATTGCGAATAAAACGGGCAGCGAAGGACATTTTCGGCTCATTGAACAGGCTGTCATGCAGGAATGCGGCATTCCGGTTGTTGGACATTTATTAAAAATACCGGGGGTCAACGTGCCGGAGCGTCATCTCGGTCTCGTACCGGCGGTTGAACGCGGTGATTTAAACAGCTTTTTTGACGCATTGGCAGAAGCGGCAGAGAAAACCATTGATTTAGAGCAAGTAATAAAACTTTCTACAGCACAGGAACTGCCGGCTCTTCAACAAACTATTTTCGATAAAAAAGAAGAAACGCCCGTTACCATCGCAGTCGCAAAAGATGCGGCTTTTCATTTTTATTATGAAGAAAATCTTGAAATGCTGCAGGCGCAAGGTGCTGATCTTCACTTTTTTTCACCTCTTGCCGGTGATCCGGTACCGAGTGCTGCAGATGCACTCTATATAGGCGGTGGGTTTCCTGAAGAATTCGCTCCCGTTTTAGCAGCACAGTGTGAAACAAGAAAATCAGTTCGAAATGCCATTGAATCCGGCATGCCAACACTTGCGGAATGCGGTGGGTTCATGTATTTAACAAATGAACTTGTGACAGTGGACAGCCATGTATATCCAATGTGCGGTGTTGTGGAGGGGAGAACAAGGATGAAATCCACACGGGCAGCGCTCGGCTATCGTGAATTAATGTCTATGAGACGTTCATGGCTGCCGGAAGGAACAATAGTAAAAGGGCATGAATTTCACTACTCTGTTTTCGAACATAAGGAAGAAATGACTCCTGCTTTTCAGTCAAACAGCCGTTTTGGAAACAAGTCGGACGGCTGTACGGTTTTTAACACGATTGCAGGGTATGCGCACTTGTACTTCCCGTCAAATCCAGATGTGCCGGCTGCATTCGTTAAGGCAGCACGAATTTATCAACAAAAGAAGGTGATAACATGAAAAAGGTATCTGTTGTATTGGCTCTAGCTGCTTTTTTTTGGCTGAACGCGTACACAGAGCCGGCAGCGATGCATATAATGGAAGGATTTTTGCCGGTTTGGTGGTCTGTTTTTTGGTGGATCGCGGTCATTCCGTTTATTGTTTGGGGATTAAAAACACTGAAAAAGGTGATTGATGAAAAACCGGAAGCAAAATTAATGATCGGGTTTGCAGGCGCATTTGCTTTTGTACTGTCCGCACTAAAAATCCCATCGGTAACAGGGAGCAGCTCCCATCCAGTCGGAACAGCGCTCGGTACGATGCTATTTGGCCCAGCTGCGATGACGGTGCTTGGAACAGTCGTTTTGTTGTTTCAGGCGCTCCTCTTAGCGCACGGTGGGATCACAACGCTTGGAGCTAATGCATTCTCAATGGCTGTGGCCGGTCCATTTGCGGCATATACTGTTTACAAAGGACTAAAAAAGGCAGGTGTTAAGCCGGGCACAAATGCCTTTTTCACTGCTTTTTCCGCCAATATCATCACATACACCGTCACATCCTTGCAATTGGCACTCGCGTTTCCTTCTGAAGCCGGCGGTGTATATGGATCATTCCTTGAATTTGCGGGTATTTTTGCAGTGACTCAAATTTCCTTGGCTGTTTGCGAAGGGTTATTAACAGCAGCGGCTGTAAACTGGCTTGAAAAACATCGTACTTCCTTAAAAGGGGTGAATTTTTCATGAAGAATATAGCCTTAATTTTGTTTGCAGCCGCCATCGCCGTGATTCCGCTGTTTATGTGGGAAGACAGTGAATTTGGCGGTGCGGATAGATTGGCGGAAGAAAAAATCACAGCGATTAAGGCGGACTACACGCCGTGGGCAAATCCAATCTTTGAACCGCCCGGCGGTGAAACCGAGAGCCTGCTTTTTTCTCTTCAGGCTGCCATCGGAGCAGGGGTTATCGGGTACGTAATGGGAACGATCCGGGCACGTTCAAAGCGGGAAAAGCCATGAATCAGATTGACACTGTATCGCGCCAGACACGGTTTTCACTCGTTCATCCGATGGAAAAAGCAGCGCTGCTCCTTATTTGCTTATTAATTGTCGGATGCTGGCGGACGCCTATTGCAGGATTATTTGTTGCATGCGCCGCTCTTTTTTATTTGATAGTGGCCCAAGCGTCCATCCGATTTTATTTGACATTGCTCACTGCGCCGCTCCTGTTTATTACGATGGGGATTGTGCCAATTGCTTTTTCATTTGACGGATGGCTGAAGATTGCTTTCAGTGAGAAATCAATAAACGAGGCTGTTTTAACGGCTTCGGCTGCTTTCGGTGGCGCTTGTGCCTTGTATGCATTTATTTTAACGACTCCGTTCAGCCAGACCGCCTGGCTGATGAAAAAAAGCCGCATTTCCCCCTTGTTTATTGACATTGCCGTTCTTGTTTATCGCTTTATTTTTCAGCTGTCAGAGCGAAAAACAGTTATTTGGCAGGCGCAGTTACTCCGCGGGGGATGTCCGGGTATTCAAATGGCGGCGCAGACAGCAGTCCACACATTTACATCAACTATGCTGGAAATGGAAACAAGGCAGCAGGCTGCTGAACTGCGCGGCGGACTTGACTACTTTGCGGTGGCAGACTGGAGTTCGTTTTGGAGAAAGAAAAAATGATCCAATTTCAAAATATATCTGCGTTGTATTCAGATGGAACAGTGGCATTAAAAAATATATCTTTTTCTATTAAGCCAGGCGTAAATGTTGCGGTTCTTGGAGAAAGCGGATCAGGAAAGTCCACGCTTTTTCAAATTTTATCCGGATTGATGGTACCCGCAGAAGGCTCGATATCCCTAAATAATGAAGAACTGCAATATAAGAAAAAGTGTCTTCAATACTGGCGTACAAGGTTTGGATTTGTTCTGCAGAATCCAGATATGCAATTGTTTGCTCCTACCGTTGAAGAAGACGTGATGTATGGGCTGCTTCAGCAAGGGCAAACAACGGAAGAAGCAAAGAGAAAAGCACATATGGCAATGAACGCGTGCGGCGTTGCTCATCTTCGGCATAAGCCGCCTCATTCATTAAGTGCCGGAGAAAAGAAAAGAGCGGCGATTGCAGGGGTGGCCGCAATGAATCCAGACATCATTGTGATGGATGAACCAGAGGCGGGGCTTGATCCGGTTAATACAAGCAGACTGACTGCTCTTATTGACCAGTTTCATAGGGAAAACAAAACCGTGATCTGTGCTACACATAACATAGACTTTGCGTATGAATGGGCGGATGAATGGCTGATTTTGAATGAAGGACAGCTTTTATTTTATGGGGGTTCAACACATTTTTTTGAAAAAGATACTCTTCGGTCAATAATCGAGTACCCGTGGGCTTATGAAATTGGACAGCTGACCGAGACCGCTCCGTTGACAAAAAAAGACGCTCTTCAACAATTAAGGAAAAGCATGACAAAAAAGTAACAAATTTTTCATAAAAGCATTGTATTATAGTATCTGTTTGTTTACAATAATAAATGGAAGGTAAATCCAAAAAAATGTATTATTGTAGGGGATACGTATGAAGAAGAAAACTGCCATAGCCGCCTTGCTTGCGAGCCTGTTTTTACTGCTTGCCATGGTGCTGGTCAACATGATTGTAACAGCAACACATCATAATAAAACAGCCTGGGCAACAAATGTGACAAAATTGCCCTATGAAAATATTTACATTAAAACAAAAGAAGCTAAAGAAAAACAATATCAACTTGCCTTTCAATATCCTGTTTTTAAAAACGCCTCATTAAATGATGCATTTGAAAAATATGTAAAGAGAAAAGAAGCCGATTTTTTAAAAGAAATAAAAAAAGCAGATGAGAAAAAATTAAAAAAGCAACCGGCTTCTTTGTCACTTACTTTTGAGCTTATTCCAGCCGGCAGCGGAATTTACTCCGTTTTATTTGATGAAAAAACGTATGTCACTGAAGAAAAAAGCCGCTCTTCCGCTGAGACATTTATTATCGATACAGCAGACGGTACACTTGCCAGGCCATCTGACTTGTTTATTGACCCGGACAAAGCCTCAAGTGCACTGCACACGCCGCTCGATTTAAAAAGTTCAAATTTATTTATTCAAAAAAATAATGTTGTTTTTTTAAATGAACACGACAAGCGGGAAGGAAGCCTGCCCGTTCAAAAGATTGCCCCTTTTTTAAAAAAGGAATGGCGGGAGCGTTTTTCTTTTGAAGAAGCCGAAGAAAAAACAGCAGGTGATGAAGAAGTGAAAAAAGTCGCCCTTACATTTGATGATGGCCCAAATCCGACGAGCACGGAAGCTATTTTGGCTACACTAAAAAAACATCATGCGAAAGCGACTTTTTTTATGCTTGGAAGCCGGGTTGAACATTATCCAGAGCTTGTGAACAAAATCGTACAGGAAGGGCATGAGGTCGGCAATCATTCCTGGAGCCATCATGATTTTACGAAGCTTGAAGCTGCTGATGTGAAAAGCGAAATCGACCGTACCTCTGCCGCAGTAGAAGCTGCTGCTGGAGTGTCACCGCTCGCTGTCCGCCCACCGTACGGGGCAACCAATGAAAATGTAAATGAGATTATTGGCGCGAAACCAGTGCTTTGGACAATTGACACCATGGATTGGAAATCGCATGACCCGAAAGTTATCTGTTCGATCGTGAAAAACGAAACGAAAGACGGTTCGATTGTTTTAATGCATGACATTCATCAAACGACGGCTGAAGCCCTCGATGAAATGATTTCATCCCTGAAAAAACAAGGCTATGAATTTGTAACCATCAGTGAGATGTAACGCGCATCCGGTTTGGCAAAAGCCAAGCCGGATTTTGTGTTAAAGAAAGGCCGAACGTGATATGATAAGAAAAATAACTGTGATTTTTGAAAACAGGAGGTGGATGCTCCGACTCATCGGAGCTTGTCATTGGAGATTGTGAATTTACTCGGCATTGCGCTATTAATCGCCTTAACCGCTTTTTTTGTAGCGGCGGAATTTGCCATTGTTAAAATGAGATCATCGCGTGTCGATCAGCTTGTGGCGGAAGGAAAACCAGGTGCTTTAGCGGTCGAACGCGTTACCACACACTTAGATGCATATTTATCCGCCTGCCAGCTTGGTATTACGATTACGGCACTTGGGCTTGGCTGGATCGGGGAGCCGACCGTTGAAAAGCTGCTGCATCCACTATTTGAGCATTTTGAACTTGCCTCTTCTGTTGCGTCAATCCTGTCGTTTGTGATCGCGTTTTCCATCGTGACGTTTCTTCACGTCGTTGTAGGAGAACTGGCACCCAAAACGGTGGCGATTCAAAAAGCGGAGGAGGTTACGCTTGCTTTGGCTGTTCCTCTTATTTGGTTTTACCGGATTATGTATCCGTTTATCTGGATATTAAATGGATCCGCTCGGTTTATTACCGGCTTATTCGGACTGAAGATGGCTTCTGAAAATGATGATGTCCATACGGAGGAAGAGTGGCGGCTGCTGCTTTCAGAAAGCTACAAAAGCGGTGAAATTAATCAAAACGAACTAAAGTATGTAAATAACATTTTTGAATTTGATGAGCGGCTGGCCAAAGAAATAATGGTGCCGCGGACAGAAATGGTCAGCTTATCCATTGACGATACGCTCGAAGACGTATTAGCTGTCATTAAAGAAGAAAAATATACACGCTATCCGGTCATTGACGGCGATAAAGATAACGTCATCGGCATGGTCAACTTTAAAGAAATCTTAAGTGTCGCGGTAAAAGGAAAGCCGTTGTCGAAAGTAGAACCGCTGCGTCAATTTGTAAAACCGGTTATCCGGGTATTTGAAAACATGCTTATTCATAACCTGCTTGTTAAAATGCAAAAAGAGCGGACGCATATGGCCGTATTAATTGATGAGTATGGGGGCACGTCCGGTCTCGTCACCGTCGAAGATATTTTGGAAGAAATTGTAGGGGAAATCCGGGATGAATACGATACGGATGAAATTGCGGAAGTTCGGAAAGTAAAAGATGGCCACTACATTTTCAGCGCGAAGGTACTGATTGGCGAAGTGAATGTTCTCCTCGGAACGGATTTGAATGATGAAGATGTTGACACTTTAGGCGGCTGGTTTTTAACGGAGAAAATTGATACCGCTCTTCATGACATACTTGAGAGAGACGATTGGGTGTTTACGATTACTGAAATGGAAGACCATCACATTTTATATATTGAAGCAAAAAAGCGGCCGTAATGGCCGCTTTTTTAATTTGGTTAAGGTGGAATTTGTCACGAGTGTGTTGCCGGAACGATCAAAAAGGTGTAGGATGATAGGAATGAAGCACGATGGAAAAGCAAAGGGAGTAAAAAACAATGTCACGATACGAAGACGACAGCCTTGCCTTGCACACCGACCTTTATCAGATTAATATGGCCGAAACGTATTGGCATGATGGCATCCATACAAAAAAAGCCGTGTTTGAATTATATTTTCGCAAACTTCCATTTGGGAATGGGTACGGTATTTTTGCCGGCCTTGAAAAAATTATTGATTACCTGGAAAATTTTCGTTTCTCGCAAAGCGATATCGACTATTTGCGAGACATTGGATACAAAGAAGATTTTTTAGCTTATTTAAAAGATCTGACATTTACCGGCACATTAAAAAGCATGCAGGAAGGCGAGCTTGTGTTTGCGAATGAGCCGATTTTGCGAATCGAAGCATCCCTTGCGGAAGCGCAAATTGTTGAAACGGCACTGCTTAACATTGTGAACTATCAAACATTAATTGCGACAAAAGCGTCACGCATTAAACAGGTGCTTGGCGGGGAAACAGCAATGGAATTTGGTTCACGCCGCGCTCACGAAATGGATGCAGCCGTCTGGGGAACACGTGCCGCCTACATCGGCGGATTTAATGCGACGAGCAACGTCCGGGCAGGCAAGCTGTTTGGCATTCCAGTTTCCGGAACACATGCGCACGCACTCGTACAAACATATAAAGATGAGTATACAGCTTTTCATAAATATGCAGAGCGCCACCGGGACTGTGTTTTTTTAGTAGATACGTATGATACGCTCAAATCCGGTATGCCGGCTGCTATTCGGGTAGCGAAAGAGCTTGGGGAGCAAATTAACTTTATCGGCATCCGGCTCGACAGCGGGGATATGGCGTATTTGTCAAAGGAAGCGCGAAAAATGCTCGATGAAGCGGGCTTTCCAGAGGCACATATTGTTGCGTCTAATGATTTAGATGAATATACAATTATGAACTTAAAAGCACAAAACGCAAAGATTGACGTATGGGGCATCGGGACGAAAGTCATTACAGCTTATGATCAGGCGGCGCTCGGAGCGGTGTATAAACTTGTGTCGATTGAAGACGACGATGGTGAGATGACAGATACGATTAAGCTGTCTGGCAATCCGGAAAAAGTAACAACTCCAGGACTGAAGCGTGTCTACCGTATTGTTAATAGACTGAACGGAAAAGCAGAAGGTGATTATATCGCGATGGAACATGAAGACCTGCAGCATGCGAAGCGGCTGAAGATGTTTCATCCAGTTCATACGTTTGTCAGCAAGTTCGTGACCGATTTTGAAGCACGTGAGCTGCACGAATTGATTTTCCTTAATGGAGTGCGCTTATATAAATTACCGGACATTGAATCAATCCGAGAGCGGACAAGCGACAACTTGTCACTGCTGTGGAATGAATATAAGCGGGCGCTCAATCCAGAAGAGTATCCAGTTGATTTAAGCCAAGCCTGCTGGGACAATAAAATGAAAAATATAGAATCCGCTAAAGCACAGCCGCAAGGGCAGGCATAGGGAGAAAACACGGCGCCAAAATTGGTGTCGTGTTTTCGTGTATTCTTTGCCCCGATGGGATGCAACGATTATAATAAAAGAAGTTAAACTAGGAGGTGCGTCTCGTGAAAGAAGAATTAAGTGAATTTTACAATATCTTTACCGGCACGAAAAAAGATATTGAAAGCTTTATGTCCATACTTGATCCTGTCATCAACAATGCGGAAGATGATCATGAGCGGCTGTATTATCACCATATTTATGAGGAAGAAGAACAACGGCTGTCCCGGCTCGCGGAATTAATTCCGTTAATCGAAACATTTCAGGCTGGAAAAGGCGGCGATTTTTCGCCATCCAATAATACATTCAACCGCTTGCTGCAGGAGTTGAATTTAGAAAAGTTCGGTCTGCATAATTTTGTTGAACATTTGGATCTTGCGCTGTTTCAATTTAAAGACGCCGAACGTCAGGCGAAATTGTCTGAGATGCGCGGGGCGAGCCATACAAGCTATCAGTTTGTAAAAGAGAAACTTGCTGGTATAAACGAACGGTTCGAGACGGGCTATTCGGACCCGCATGCGCATCATGATGCGCATGGCGACCATTTAGATCATCATGCAGCAACACCAGCACAGCCGGCAAAGCCAGCCGGACAAAAGCGGTCGTTTACTGTAGGATCACTTATTTCAAAGTAGGAGGAATCATCAATGAGCAAAGTACATTTATATCCGGACGCGCCGCTGTCAGCGGGTGATTTTGATGAATTGGATCAAATTATTATTGAAGCAGCAAAAAAGCAATTAACCGGACGTCGGTTTATTGAATTATATGGTCCGCTTGGACGGGGTGTTCAAAGCATTCATACCGATATTTTTGCTGAAAAAAGCGCCGCCCACATGGATCTGCAAGGGTCATTTGATACGGAAATTGAATCGGCGAAGCGTGTAAATTACACCATTCCAATGCTGTACAAAGATTTTGTTCTGTACTGGCGCGACATTGAGCAGGCAAAAGCACTTGATATTCCAATGGATTTCTCAGCAGCCGCAAATGCAGCTCGCGACGTAGCACTTCTGGAAGACGAAATGATTTTCCACGGTGCTAAGCAGTTTGATATTCCGGGACTGATGAATGTAAAAGGGCGCCAGACGCATTTAATCAGCAATTGGTATGAATCCGGCACGGCGTTTCAAGATGTTGTCGAAGCACGTGGAAAGCTGATGGAAATGAATCATAACGGTCCATATGCGCTCGTGCTGTCACCTGAATTATACGCGCTGCTGCATCGGGTTCACCGCGATACGAATGTACTAGAAATTGAGCACGTTCGCGAGCTCGTAACAGACGGAGTATTCCAGTCACCGGTGTTAAAAGGAAAAACAGGTATTCTCGTGAATACAGGACGAAACAATCTCGACTTGGCGATTTCTGAAGACTTTGAAACAGCGTATCTCGGCGAAGAAGGGATGAATCATCCATTCCGTGTGTTTGAAACGGCTGTACTCCGCATTAAGCGGCCATCTGCCATCTGCACATTTGCCGATCCAAGAGACGATGAATAAAAAATGGACGGTCGGCTCGCTTATTCCAGGCAAAGAAACACGGTTTATCCCGGAAAAGCCGCCGGTTCGTTCAGTGGAAGAAAAATCAAAAAAAACAGTGATGCCAAAACAGGCCATCGTTGAACTGAGACAGGGAAACACGTCCTGTTCCGTTCCTGCATTATCTGGCACCATCTTGCTGGATGCTGCACTTAAACAAGGGTGCAGCATCCAGTACAAATGCCGTAAAGGAACATGCGGCCAGTGTGCAGTCGACATTGTTTCAGGAGCATCTTATTTATCGGCTAGAAATGAAGCTGAGCAAAAAAAGCTTGGCTCATCACCGCGCCGGCTTGCCTGTCAGGCTATAATTAACGTTTAATCAAAAAGGAACTGTCACTTTTTCGGACAGTTCCTTTTTTTATAAAAAAAAGGCCTTTTAACAAGGCCTTTTGTGCATTAAGCAAATTTTTTCGCATTCATTGAAACAACATTTGATTCTATCGTAAATGGCAAATCAACGTGCCGTTTTTCAAGTTCGTCCACACTGACGTCGCGCACGAGTTTCAGTGCTTCTTTTTTAAATGAGTTTGTGACAAATCCCTCATTTACTTCACATAGCTTCCTTAAGTAGCGAAGGGTTTCCTCTGTCATCATTTCCCGGACAGATCCATTGTTCAATTGGCAGATCAATTTATGGCGAAGGCCTCTCATTATGCCAATTTGATCAACGTGTGCTGTAACGTTTTCATCGTTTTCCGCAACAAAGCTAAATGAAATATATTTTCCCTGTGACAAATCGACATTCGTAAAGACCGGATTCGCATATGTTTCACCGGATGAAAGTGTAATAGACTCAGCTTCCGCAGCACCGCCCAGCTTACGGCTGTTGGCAATAACCATGTGAATATCTTTGAGCCCATGAAGCATTCCATTCATGAATTGTCCCTCTTTCCATTGTCGTTCTTAATTTCATTCTAAAGGGAATGATAATCATTGTCAATAAGATATTAAAACGGACAGAAGATTATGTTATTCTTCAATAATCTCTTTTAAAATGGTTAAAGCTTGCTGAACACGGGGAAAACTGTTGTAGGGGAGACATTGATTGAATGATGTATTCTGCTACTTGCTCTTTCGTCAGTCCTGCATTCATCCCGTGTTTAATATGTGTGGCAAGCTGTGTATGGGCACCTTGCGTAACGAGTGATAAAATGACAATTAAAGCCTGTTCTTTTTTATCAAGGTGCGGCCTTCCGTAAATTTCACCGTAGGCTTCAATAATCCATCGCCGAAAATCTGGTGCCACTCAGTCAAGTAGGTCGCTCATCTGGCCATCGACTGGTTTTTCCCATCCTTCATCCATATATTCCGCAAAAACATTTACCCCTTTTTCAAATCTATTCATTTTTCCATCCCCCTATGACACACTTATTCATGATTAATCTGAAAATTCCTTCTTTATGCAAAATGCATTCACTTTCATGCATTATTTAAGCAAATAATGGCAATGTTAGTGAATAACCATGCATAAAAATTAACTTTTTCTTTAAAATGATTGATATTTATACAGGAGCGAGTTATTATTTTACTATACAAAAAAGATAAGGGGTTATTACCATGACATATTTATTTAAAAAAGCAGCGGTTGCAATGGCCGCGAGTTGTGCATTGTTTTTAGCAGCATGCGGCGGCGGTGAAGAAGAAAATGGCGGTTCAGGATCAGAAGACAAAAAAGTATTGAATGTCGGAACGGAAGCAACCTTTGCACCGTTTGAATTTATGGATAAAGGAGAATTATCAGGTTTTGACGTTGATCTTCTCAACGCTGCAGCTGAAGAAGCAGGCTATGAAGTCGACATTAAAAACACAGGATGGGATGCGATGCTAGCAGGTCTTCAAAGCGGCCAGCTTGATATTGGCATGTCCGGTATTACCATTACAGACGAGCGGAAAGAAACATATGACTTTTCAGTACCATATTTTGAATCCGTCACAATGATTGCTTATAAGGAAGGGGCAAGCATTGCATCGGCTGAAGATTTGAAAGGCAAAAAAGTAGGTGTTCAAAACGCGACGACCGGCCAGTTTGCGGCTGAGTCAATTATTGGGAAAAATGACAGCTCGATTTCAAAATACAAATCAGCGGCTTTAATGTTCCAGGCACTTCAAAGCGGAGATGTTGAAGCCGTTGTAACAGATATCGCTGTAGCGGTTGAATATGCAAAATCAAATCCGGATGCCGGTGTTGAAACAATTACGGATGAGCAGTTTGTGCCGGAATATTACGGCATCGCCTTCCCGAAAGGCAGCGAATATAAAGCGGAATTTGATAAGGCATTAAATACGCTATATGAAAATGGAACATATGCTGAAATTTATGAAAAATGGTTTGAAGAAGCGCCAGATATGGAAACATTAAAACAAGCAGCACAATAAAGGGAAAATGGCTGTCCACTTTTTGCCGGGCAGCCGTTTTTTATGAAAGAAAGGAGAGAAAAAAATGGATTTTCGTTTTGACATTGTAACTGATTATATGCCTTTCTTCTTAAGGGGGATGGGTATTACCGTTGGCGTTTCTCTTGCCGGTGTTTTGATGGGCCTTATTCTAGGTCTTATAATAGCTCTTGGTAAAATGTCGTCTAATAAATGGATTCGTCTTCCGTTTAACATTTATATCAACATTTTTAGAGGTACGCCTCTGCTCGTGCAATTATTAATTATACACTTTGGAATTGTGCCGATGTTTATGTCGCCATCCAATCCCCTCGTATCGCTTGTCATTGGCCTTTCGCTAAATTCTGCTGCATATATTGCGGAAATTTTCCGGGCAGGTATACAGTCGATTGATAAAGGACAGATGGAAGCAGCGAGATCGCTTGGCATGACACGTGTACAGGCAATGAAGCTTGTTATTTTGCCGCAAGCGGTTAAACGGGTCATTCCGCCGCTTGGCAATGAATTTATTGTTTTATTAAAAGAATCGTCACTTGGCTCAGTAGTAGCTGCGCCAGAGCTTATGTATTGGGGACAAGCTGCTGCAGGAGAATATATCCGTGTTTGGGAACCGTACATTGCGGTAGCGTTCATTTATTTAATTCTGACGCTGTCATTGACTTATTTGATGAATTATGTTGAAAGGAGATTGAGTACCGATGATCAACGTTAAAAATTTAAAAAAATCCTTTGGCGATAATGAAGTGCTCAAAGATATTTCGGTTGATGTTGCTCCACAGGAAGTGGTTGTTGTGATCGGTCCGTCTGGATCAGGAAAATCAACCTTAATTCGTTGCATAAATATGCTTGAATCGATTAATGGCGGTCATGTTATGATCGACGGTAGAGATTTAACAGACAAAAAGACGAATATTAATGAAGTCCGTACCGATGTCGGCATGGTGTTTCAGCATTTTAATTTATTTCCGCATAAAACCATTTTAGAAAATATTACGCTTGCGCCGATCAACGTACGCGGCATGAAAAAAGCAGAAGCGGAAGAAAAAGCAAGCGTGCTGCTCGCAAAAGTTGGTTTAGCCGAAAAAGCGTCCGCTTATCCGGAGTCATTATCAGGCGGGCAAAAGCAGCGTGTAGCGATTGCACGCGCGCTTGCGATGGAGCCGAAAATCATGCTGTTTGATGAACCAACGTCCGCACTTGATCCAGAAATGGTCGGCGAAGTACTTGAAGTCATGAAGCAGCTGGCGAGAGACGGCATGACGATGATTGTAGTAACGCATGAGATGGGCTTCGCGCGTGAAGTCGGCGATCGGGTTATCTTTATGGATAACGGCTATATTGTGGAACAAAACGAACCGAAAGCATTGTTTGACGCCCCGCAGCATGAACGAACGAAAGCATTTTTAAGTAAAGTATTATAAAAAAAGGATGTCTCCAAAAATGGAGACATCCTTTTTATTGCTGGTGAATGAGCATTTCAATTTCTTCGCCGTCGAGTGTTTCTTTTATCATTAAGTCTTCAACGAGACGGTCAAACGCATCGCGGTGTTCTTCAATTAATGTTTCCGACCGTTCAAGCGCGACTTCAAATAACTCATTCATTTTCGTTTCTTTGTCTGACTGGCGGAACGTAAGGGAGAAACGGTCTTGAAAAATACCGGTGTCGACCATGCGCTCCAAAATTTGTTTTGCCTGCTGCACGTCACCGCTTACCCCAATGGAATGCTCACCGAGGTAAAGACGTTCTGCGACACCCCCGGACAAAATCATGGCAACCTGATCGATCAGTTCACTCGCTGTCGATAAATGGAGCTCTTTCGGAACCGGGGCCACGTAACCGAGTGCCTGCCCACGGGGAATAATCGTTGCTTTTCGGACTGATCCTGGCTTTGTCAGGGCGGCCACAAGTGCATGGCCGGCTTCATGAATCGCCACACGCCGTTTTGTGGCAGGGTCTGCCAGCGGGCGTGTTGTTGTACCAAGAATCGTCCGGTCAAGTGCGTAATCAAAATCTTTTTTCTCAATCGTATCGCGGCCGCTCCGAATCGCACTGCGGCTCGCTGTTTCAAATAAAGCGGACAATTCAGCGCCGGAGAAACCGACTGTCGATTCAGCCAAGTCAGGAAGCATGGCTGCCGCATTATCGGTTAAATTCCTTCCTTTGGCGTGAATATCGATAATTTCTTTGCGCCCTTTTGCATCTGGCAAGGTGACATGAAACGAGAAATCAATGCGGCCGGGACGAAGAAATGCTTCGTCGAGCATATCGCGCCGGTTTGTGGCAGCGATAAACAAAAGGCCGTTATTATCGTGGCCGCCATCAAGCTGCACAAGCAGCTCGGTCAGCGTTTTTTCCCCTTCTTCACCGCCATACGCTTTTCGGCGTCCGGCCAAAGCATCTACTTCGTCAATAAAAATAACTGCCGGTTTTTGTTTGCGTGCTTCAGTAAACAAGCTGCGTACACGTGACGCACCGACACCTACAAACAATTCGGTAAAAGCGGAACCGCTTGAGGAGAAAAAAGATGCGCCAATTTCACGGGCAATCGCTTGGGCGAGCAATGTTTTACCTGTCCCGGGCGGACCGTATAACAGGATGCCACGCGGCGGTTCGATACCAAGGCGGGTAGAAAGATCTTTTTCTTTTAAAATCGACAATGTCTGTAAAATGTCTTCTTTCATTTCATCAGACAAGCCTCCGACATCTTCAAGCGTAATATCCGGAAGCGGACGTGCCTGTGAAAGACTGTTTTTCATGGAGTGGGCCACCCCAATGCCGCCTTTTTTTCGATAAAAATAAAAACCAATTCCAGCCGCCGCCAAAAGAATCCCAATTAAAATCCAGTTTTCATACGCTTCCGCTTTTACATATTCATAGCGGATATTGTATGTTTCATTTAAACGGTCAACCGCATTGCTTCCCGGGGAAATATAAGAAGTGAATTCGCCATTTTGTGTGGAAATATGAAGCGTGCCGTCAGGGTGTTCCTCAAGTCCGACCACCTGGCCATTTTCTTCTTGAATAATTGTTTCAACTGATGAAAACGGAATGACGGTCGTTTTATTAGCGTCCTGTACGTACCAGAAAACGCCAGCTGCCAGCAGCAAAAAGAGAATAGCCGCTTTCCACCACACTCCGGGACGTGTCAACATAAACATCACACTCCCTTTACTAGTCTTTCTCTATTATAGAAGAAAACGAGAATATATGAAAGCGGAAAACATTTCTACAAGGCACTCTTGTTTTAAAATCCGATACTGCGTGGTATGATAGGGAAGATTAAAATTAAAGGAGCGATTATTTTGACAAAAAAAGGATATATCCAATTAAAAGACGGCGCAAAAATTGAATTTGACCTGTTTCCGGAAGCTGCACCGGGTACAGTTGAAAACTTCGAAAAACTTGCAAATGAAGGTTTTTATAACGGTGTAGTATTCCACCGTGTTATTCCTGGATTTGTTAGTCAAGGAGGCGACCCGACAGGAACTGGAATGGGTGGACCTGGCTACACAATTAAATGTGAAACAGAAGGAAATCCACATACACATCAAGAAGGATCTCTGTCAATGGCGCATGCAGGCAAAGATACGGGCGGCAGCCAATTTTTTCTCGTTCATGAGCCACAGCCTCACTTAAATGGTGTTCATACTGTTTTCGGTCAAGTGACATCAGGCATTGAAGCGGTAAAATCAATGAAAAATGGCGACGTCATGGAAAAAGTTGAAGTATTTGATGCATAATGTATCGCGGCCGACGATGAGTCGGCCTTTTTTACTGCAAGAAGACCGTATTTATTCTTATTATGCATAGTTGACGAGCCTGATGGGACTGTGCAAAAATAAAACAGACAAATCAATAAAAGCCTACTGGGGGTGCCTTCGGGCTGAGAGAGGATTCGTTCCTTAACCCCAACGACCTGATCCGGATCATGCCGGCGGAGGGAAGTAGCAATCACTGACGAAAAACCGGCTCAGCGCATTGCTGAGCCGGTTTTTTACGTTAAGGACCTATTATTTCATTTGTTTACACCTGAAAAGATGGAAGTTATGTCTTTAATGGCTGCACTTGGCGTGACATTTATGGTGTTATTGCATTGCTCATGTCAGTACCAATCGCAAATCTATTTCTTGGTATGGAAGCAGCGGCTTTTGCGTTTATGCCGACATTTCTGATCAGCAGTGTGACCGGGTCCATTTTAGGGCTGTTGCTTGCGGTCCGCTTAAAAAAACAAGGATGTTTAATAGAAAGGACGGATTCAAATGAATAACGAACATACAGCACAGCTTCTTGAAAAAGTAAGAAACGAAAAACCGCTTGTTCATAATTTAACGAATACAGTTGTCACCAACTTTACTGCAAACGGTCTGCTTGCGCTCGGAGCGTCTCCCGTTATGGCGGATGCGGTCGAAGAAGCGGCAGATATGGCACGTATTGCTGGAGCAGTCGTTTTAAATATTGGCACACTCACCGCAGACAAAGTAGAGGCAATGATTTTGGCGGGGAAAGCAGCCAATGAAAAAGGAATTCCGGTTTTGTTTGATCCGGTCGGCGCGGGTGCCACACCATACCGGACAGAAAGCGCCAAGCGTATATTATCTGAAGTGAATGTCGATATTTTAAGAGGAAATGCAGGTGAAATTGCGGTGTTGTGCGGCCGGGCGATTCAGGTGAAAGGTGTCGATGGCGGCGGAAATGAAGATGTGCGGAAACTCGCAAAAGAAGCGGCAGATATGCTTAGTACCACGTGCGTCATTACGGGCAAAGAGGATATCGTTTTCGGCCAGGAAGCGTACGCCATTCAAAACGGCGACCCAATTTTAACGCGCGTAACGGGTACGGGCTGCTTGCTTGGGTCCGTCATTGCTTCTTTTTGTGCTGTTGAAAGAAATTATGTGAGAGCCGCAGCCGCAGCATTATCGTTTTATGGCGTTGCAGCCGAACGGGCAGCTGAGGTGTCCGGGGCAGACCAGCCTGGTACATTTGCGGTCCAGTTTTTAAATGAATTGCATAAAACCGGCCGGGAAGAAATTAGCCAAAACGGCAAAGTGGAGGTGCTATAACATGAGCATTCGTAAAGCGCTAACCATTGCGGGATCGGACAGTGGCGGTGGTGCCGGCATTCAAGCTGATTTAAAAACATTTCAAGAGCTTGGTGTGTTTGGCATGTCCGCTTTGACGGCTGTAACGGCTCAAAATACGCTCGGTGTCCATGGAGTGTATCCAATGACCGCTGAAGCAGTGGAAAAACAAATCGATGCAGTCATGTCGGATATCGGCGTGGATGCTCTGAAAACGGGTATGCTTTTTTCAGCTGAGATTATTGAAGCGGCTGCTCGAAAATTACGAGAGTATAAATATCAAAATGTTATTGTCGATCCGGTCATGATTGCTAAAGGCGGTGCTTCTCTTTTGCAGGAAGAAGCAACCGAAGCATTGAAAAAAGTCCTGCTTCCTTGCGCACTTGTCGTAACACCAAATATTCCGGAAGCGGAAGTAATCGCCGGCATGAAGATTACGTCAGAAGCAGATAAAAAAGAAGCGGCGAAGATCATTGCGTCACTTGGCGTCAAAAACGTGTTGATTAAAGGCGGCCATGACGAAGGAGCTAAAACGATTGATTTATTATACGATGGAGAAAGCTTTCACACGTTTATCGGCAAACGAATCAACACAAAAGACACGCATGGAACCGGGTGTACGTTTTCTGCAGCCATGACAGCCGCAATCGCCAAGGGCGCTTCCGTCCGTGCAGCAGCGGAAACCGCCAAGCAATTTATCCAGGCGGCTATTGAAGACGGTCTTCACATCGGTGAGGGGCACGGGCCGACAAATCATTGGGCGTATCGTCAGCGGGGTGGAAATTGATGAAAAATGAACAGTTGGCGGTCTATTTTATTGCCGGAACCCCGAATTGTCCTAAATCAATTGAACAAACGCTGGAAGAAGCAATTAAAGGCGGCATCACGATGTTTCAGTTTCGTGAAAAAGGGGAAGGCGCGCTAACGGGAGAAGCGAAAAAAGCGACAGCTCTTCGACTTCAATTGACATGCCGGCAAGCAGGCATTCCATTTATTGTGAATGATGATATCGAGCTTGCAGTCGAAATCGGTGCGGATGGTGTACATATCGGACAGGAAGATGAAGCGGCATCAATCGTTCGGGACAAACTAAAAGGCGGCATTGTCGGCGTATCCGTTCATACAATGGAAGAGTTTGAAGGAGCGATTAAAGACGGTGCCGATTATGTTGGCACAGGTCCCATCTATGCGACAGCAACGAAAACTGATACGCGTCCCGTTGCAGGCATATCTTTAATCTGTCGCATGAAAGAGCGTTACCCTGAATTTCCAGTTGTCGGAATTGGCGGCATTACACTGGAAAACGCCGGTGCCGTTATAAAAGCGGGAGCGGACGGGGTATCAATTATTACAGCCATCAGCATGGCAGATGATCCCGCCGCCGCCGCCGCTTTCTTAAAAAAAGAAGCGCAGTAAAGAAAAAATGTCTTCGCAGAAGAAGAAATATTTTTTAGGAAAGAAAAAGAAACAGGCCTTTTTTCATGCTATGATGTAGAAAATCTTATTTTGGATAAGGCCGGGTGAAGCAATGTACCTATTTATTGTCAACCCGTCTGCCGGAAACGGACAGGCGGGTTCATTGTGGAAAAAAGTTGAAGCGATTGTGAAAAAGAAAAAAGTTCAATATGCTGTACTCATCGGCGGATCCGAAGCATCAGCCCGCGATTTTATCTGGAACCAAATGAAAGCAGGAAATGTGAAAGCTGTTGCCGTCATTGGAGGCGATGGGACCCTCAATGCTGCCCTCCAGGATCTTGTGCATTCCAACACGGCAATCGCCTTGCTTCCGGCAGGCTCTGGAAATGATATCGCCCGTATGTTCAGATTGACGAGAAATCCCCGTCTTTTTGTGGAAAAGCTTTTAGCGGAGAAGCCGAAAACGCTTGACGTGCTAAAAGTAAACAATAGCTTTGGCTTAACGGTTTCTGGTATTGGACTCGATGCCTATATCGCAGGACGGGCAGCCAAGGCGTTTTATAAAAAACCGCTAAACAAAGTGGGCGCTGGAGGACTTTCGTACAAACTGAGCGCACTTGAGACTATTCTTCGCTATAAGCCGTTTAAAAGTACGGTGACCATCGATAAAGAAAAGTATGTATCTGATCGCACATGGATGATTGCCTGTGGAAATACATCATTGTATGGCGGCGGGCTTGTCATCTGTCCATATGCACACCCGATTGATGGGGTTGTGGATGTGACAATCGTTCATTCCGTCAAACGAAGCAGTCTGCTTTTTCGGTTGTTTCCCCTTCTGATAAAAGGGGAGCCTGTTTTGCGAACAGGGGTCACATATAAAAAAGGGAAGAACATGACCATTCAAACGAACCGTCCTGTCCCAGTGATGATTGATGGTGAAGCAATCGGCATGACACCTGCAGCCGTTTCGATTCATGAAAAAGCGATTAAAATGATTATGACCACGCAATAAATTATCTTTACCTGCATATAAAAATCTTTTTTTGGGTATCAAAAGAAAAGAAGGTGGATTCATGGGCTTTTACAAAATAGTCCGTGGAGTGGAGGGGTATGAATGGAAAAAATGAATCGTGGCATTTTAACGGCAGTATCAGCAATTGGTATTGCACAAGGATTAAAAATTATTACTCATAAAAAATTGAGTGGGGAGTGGGACTGGAAGCAGGCATTCACAACGGGCGGCATGCCAAGCTCCCACTCAGCAGGTGTAGCGGCATTAGCTTCTTACGTAGCAGCAAATAAAGGCTGGCGCCATACGGAAACGTCACTCGCCACCGTATTTGGTGTCATTGTTATGTATGATGCACAAGGCATCCGCCGCCATACGGGTGAAATTGCGCAGCTTGTGAATGACCTTGAAGACAACCTTGTTAAATTTTCCGGCGAGTTTCCAAGTTTTGAATATGTACAACGCGAAAAAGAACTGAAAGAGCTTCTTGGCCATCAGCCGGTGGAAGTGGGAGCAGGCGCCCTATTAGGGGTATTGCTAGGTTTTGTCTCTGCAAAAATTGAGGACGGCATCCGAAAATCAGAACGACGCCTAGTGTTAAGAGAACATCAAGAATAAACAAAAATAAAAAGCACCCGGCGGGGTGCTTTTTATTTTACTAGTTGGAATACGATATGACGGTTCATGACCGGTTTCAGCTTAAAAAGAACGTGGCTCATCACTTCTTTTTTCATAACGGCTGAAACGGCCGGCGAGAGGGTCAAAGATTGGATGAAAAGTGTTGCGCGGCGTTCAATATAGTGGATAATTTGATCTTTGTAAAACAAGTCGCGCTTAGTGATTTTCTCCTCAATTTCGTTTGTAAGCTGTACAGCAAATTGCGTGACAGAATACTCGACTCCACCGTAAAATTCAGCTACTGTCATAGCTCATTCACTCCTTCCTCCGTTTCCTATTTGTCAATACTTACTCTTATATCTTAACATAAAATTTACAAAACTTTAATACTTGGATGATATTTATTTACAATTCCTTTTATTTATATGTTGAAAACATCTTTTTATACATAAAAAAACCCTGAATGTCAGGGTTTTTTATGTTCAAGATATTGTTAAAGCAGTTGGGCGAACTTGAAGAGAAGAAAGCTGGTACGTTTTATGGCGGATTGCTTCAACTGATACATGTTTTCTTGCCACCCCAGAATCCATTGCTGATTGTGCAACAGCAGCAGCTACTTCCGGTGCGACACGCGGGTCGAATGCAGAAGGAATAATGTAATCTTCCGAACGCTCATGGTCGTCTACAAGAGAAGCAATAGCATATGCGGCAGCTATTTTCATTTCTTCATTAATATCAGAAGAACGTGTATCAAGCGCTCCGCGGAAAATGCCTGGGAAGGCGAGAACATTGTTTACCTGATTCGGAAAATCAGACCGCCCAGTGCCGATAATGCGGACACCTGCTTCTTTTGCTTCTGCCGGCAGTATTTCCGGATTTGGATTAGCCATTGCAAACACGATCGCATCACTGTTCATTGTTTGTATCATGGCAGGTGTCAGTGCTCCCGCTACAGATACACCAATAAACACATCGCTGTTTTTGACTGCTTCTTCAAGCGGTCCGTTCACTTTATCTGGGTTTGTAAACGAAGCGATTTCTTCTTTTACTGGATTCATACCGACAGCCCGTCCTTCATAAATAGAGCCTTTCGTGTCGCACATAATGATGTTCTTCACCTCAAATTGATGAAGGAGTTTTGCGATAGCGATACCGGCTGAGCCGGCGCCATTTATGACGATCTTTAATTCGTGAAAAGACTTATTCACAATTTTCAATGCGTTTATTAAACCCGCAACAGTGACAATAGCAGTTCCATGCTGATCATCGTGAAAAACAGGGATGTCCATTTCTCGTTTCAAGCGCTCCTCAATAATAAAGCAGTTTGGTGCTTTAATATCTTCTAAATTAATTCCTCCGAAAGAAGAAGCGGTCAATTTGACCGTTTTAATAATATCTTCAATATCATTAGTGTTAATGCAGATTGGAAAGGCATCAACCCCACCGAAATTTTTAAATAAAATAGCTTTTCCTTCCATGACGGGCAGCGAGGCATCAGCTCCGATATCTCCAAGTCCAAGAACAGCGGAACCGTCTGATACGACCGCAACTGTATTTGCTTTCATCGTATAATCATAAATTTTTTCCGCGCTTGCATGAATGTCAAGGCAAGGCTCAGCCACACCGGGTGAATAGACAAGGCTCAGATCTTTTAAACTCGCAACTGACATTTTTGCGGTTGTTTCCAGCTTTCCCTGGTAATGACGGTGAAGATCAAGTGCGTCCTGTCGAAAATTTTTCAATGAATTCCCTCTTCTCTCTGTTATAGTACAGTTTTGATATTGAGATTTATTTTATAAAACAGAATCAACAATATCAACAAAATTTTCTGAAAATTTATTTTTGTATTGTATCGTCTTTTTAAATGATTGTAAATAGAATTGGGCAAAAAACGTCCCAGAAATAAAAAGGTTGTCAGCTTTCTCTTTTTCCTGTACATTATAAAAAATAAGACTAACTAAACAAACCTTATCAAGAGAAGCGGAGGGACTGGCCCGACGATGCTTCAGCAACCGGCCCGAGTGGCAAAGGTGCTAAATCCAGCGGACCGACACCGTCCGGAAGATGAGAAGAAGTGTAAAAACAAGCCTTCTTCCAGGGAGGCTTGTTTTTTTTATCCCGCATTAGCGGGCAGTAAGACTCCCTTTCAAGATTCTCAGAATAAGATAGGTGAGAGATTCAACTGCCCGTAAAAGCCCGATTGGTTCACCTAACCATCAGTGGGGCATGCCCCCACCGATGGAAGTTTCACTTTATAAAAAGGAGCGATTTTGATGACAAATATTGAAACAAAGCTTGCACAAATTGGAAACCGGACGAATAATCCGACTGGAACGGTTAATCCGCCTGTTTATTTTTCTACAGCGTATCGTCATGAAGGAATTGGCATGTCAACAGGCTACGATTACGTCCGGACCGGCAATCCGACCCGGGAAGTCGTTGAAAAAGCAATTGCAGACCTTGAAGGAGCAGACGCAGGTTTTGCATTTTCATCCGGCATGGCCGCGATTCATACATTGCTGTCGTTGTTTGAACCGGGTGACCATTTTTTAGTATCAGCTGACTTGTACGGCGGAACATACCGCTTGTTTGAAAAAGGCTGGAAAAAGTTTGGGCTGGATTTTACATACGAAAGCTTCGAAGATTTAACAGAAACGAAAAAGCGTGTAACAGATAAAACAAAAGTGATTTTTCTAGAGACGCCGACAAATCCGCTCATGAAAGAAACAGACATTGCAGCTGTAGCTAAATTTGCAAAAGAGCTCAATCTCATTTTAGTTGTGGACAATACGTTTTATACACCCGTGCTGCAGCGTCCGATTGAGCAAGGCGCGGATATTGTCCTTCATAGCGCAACAAAATATCTCGGCGGACACAATGATGTATTGGCAGGCTTAATCGCTGTAAAAGGGGAAGAACTGTCAGCAAAAGTGTTTGAATTCCAAAATGCGATTGGCGCTGTTTTGTCACCGTTTGATTCGTGGCTGCTCGCCCGTGGCATGAAAACATTAAGCCTTCGCATGAAACAGCATAGCGAGAATGGCCAAAAAATTGCTTCGTTCCTGAAATCACATGATGACATTTTAGATGTGTTATACCCTGGGCAGGGTGGAATGCTTTCGTTTCGTTTAAAGTCGGAAGAATGGGTAAACGGTTTTCTGCAAAATATGCAGCTTGTTTCTTTTGCGGAAAGCCTCGGCGGAGTGGAAAGCTTTATTACATATCCCGCAACACAGACACATATGGACATTCCGGAAGAGATCCGTATCGCAAATGGTGTCTGTAACCGGCTGCTGCGTTTCTCGATTGGCATTGAGCATGCGGATGATTTAATTGCCGATCTTGCGCAGGCATTTGAAAAAATGAAAGGGTGAATAAATTGAGCGATTATACATTTCAAACAAAATTATTGCACAACGACCATAAATTTGATCCGAATACGGGAGCTGTCAGTGTACCAATTCAGCATGCTTCCACGTTTCATCAGCCAGATTTTGATTCATTTGGCCAGTACGATTACAGCCGGTCTGGGAATCCAACACGCGAGACGCTTGAGGCGGCAATTGCAGAATTAGAAGGAGGTGTTCGCGGATTTGCGTTTGCTTCCGGAATGGCGGCCATCTCTACAGCTTTTCTATTATTGTCAAAAGGTGATCACGTTGTCGTTACAGAGGATGTATATGGCGGCACGTTCCGCATGGTTACATCCGTATTAACGCGTTTTGGCATTGATCATACATTTGTTGATATGACAAATCTTGATGCGGTAGCAAAAGCGATTCAGCCGAACACGAAAGTCATCTACATGGAAACTCCATCAAACCCTTTGCTAAAAGTGACGGACGTTGATGGTATTGTAAAATTAGCGAAAGCGAACGGCTGTCTGACGTTTTTAGACAATACGTTTTTAACTCCATATTTGCAGCGTCCAATTGAGCTTGGCGTAGATCTTGTTTTACATAGCGCAACGAAATTTTTATCCGGACATAGTGATGTGCTGGCAGGTCTTGCTGTTGCGAAGGATGAAGAATTAGCGTCTAAGCTATATACACTTCAAAATTCGTTCGGGGCTGTGCTCGGCGTGCAGGATTGCTGGCTTGTGCTTCGTGGCTTAAAAACATTGGCGGTGCGAATGGAACAGTCGCAAAAAGGTGCGGCTGAAATTGCTCATTACTTAGCTTCTCACCCGAAAGTGAAAAATGTTTATTATCCGGGGCTTGTCTCTCATCCTGGACACGCTGTTCATTTCCGGCAGGCTGCAGGAGCAGGCGCTGTATTATCATTTGAACTTGAAAACGAAGATGCAGTACGCCAATTCAGTGCCCAAGTAAAAATCCCGGTGTTTGCTGTGAGTCTAGGGGCAGTCGAATCTATTTTGTCTTATCCGCCGAAAATGTCGCATGCGGCAATGCCGGATGAAGAACGGAATAAACGAGGCATTACAGATGGTTTATTGCGCTTGTCCGTTGGGCTGGAGTCGCCCAACGATTTAATTCGCGATTTTGAACAAGCGTTTGACCAATAATAAAAAAACGTCATCCCGGACAGGGATGACGTTTTTTGCTGGACATTATGCGTGACGCATTTTTTTAAGGATAAAGCTGACAATGGCAACGAGAATTACCGCACCGATTAATGCTGGAATAATCGCCATGCCGCCAATATCTGGTCCCATGTCGCCTAGAAGAGCACCGCCGACCCATGCACCAATAATACCGGCAATAATGTTGCCAATGATTCCGCCTGGAATATCCTTACCTAAAATAAGTCCTGCTAACCAGCCGATGATCCCACCGACAATCAAGAAAATAATGAATTCCATGATGTGTTTCCTCCTAATAAAATAATTTGTAATGCCTTGATGGTTTATATATTCCCGATATCTAAAATATAAAACCAAAAAAGCCAATAAAAATTAATTCGAAATATTTTGATAATTTTATACATAAAAAAAGAAAGAGCGAGGCCCTTTCTTAATATTTCCGGATTGAAAAATCGCATTCACCTTCAAGTGCTTTAATAAGCGGGCATAATCCACTTGCTTCATCAATGACACGCTGGTCAAGAAGTTCATTAAACCGGCCGCCATAAAACTTTACATGGAGCATGATGCTAAGACGATGGCCGCCCCGTTCAGGATCTTTTAAAACATCAACTTGTGCAGCAACATCGGCGAATGCTTCTTCTGCGTGATCGTCGATACCTGCCGCCTGTTGTACCGCATTTTGGTAGCATGCAGCGATTGAGGCTCCGAATAACTCAAGGTAGTTCGTCCGCAGCTGTCCTTTGCCGCCTAAAATAGCTGGTGTTGTTATATCAAGATTCAGCGGGCCTTCTTCTGTATAAATGTTTCCTTCCCGCCCGCCTTTTGCGTTAACGGTTACACTGTAAACAGGTTCCATTCTTAATCACTCCTTATCAGGTCAAGTTTACTCTCTTCTCTATTTCCCTTGATATCTTTGCATCAAACAAATTAAATGACTAACTTTTGACCGAGAAAGTTTCCGGCAATTTAACCCACTCCTTTAACTTTCATTACACATCCACATCTGACTAGTTTATAATTAACACCGTCGGTTCTTTAACTGTTTGAAAAAAGACGTAAAATTAAACTAATACTTACCTAATATATGTTATTTGAATCAACAGAATATAAACGCGTAAGGAAAGAAAGGAAGAATAGCATGACATCATTTAAAGAAGATGTATTATCAAGACGAACATTTGCGATTATCTCCCACCCGGATGCCGGGAAAACAACCATGACAGAAAAATTGCTTCTATTTGGAGGCGCGATCCGCGATGCTGGGACGGTAAAAGGAAAAAAATCCGGCAAATTTGCCACATCAGACTGGATGGAAATTGAAAAGCAGCGGGGGATTTCTGTCACTTCCTCTGTGATGCAGTTTGCCTATAGCGGCTATAACGTAAACATCCTTGAT
Organism: Domibacillus sp. A3M-37; assembly: GCF_024213455.1. Lineage (NCBI taxonomy): Bacteria > Bacillati > Bacillota > Bacilli > Caryophanales > Bacillaceae > Domibacillus > Domibacillus sp. A3M-37. Next base: position 242,013 of record NZ_JANAVL010000002.1, read on the forward strand.
ACACCGGGTCACCAGGACTTCTCGGAAGATACGTACCGGACATTAATGGCGGTTGACAGCGCGGTAATGATTGTCGATGCCGCAAAAGGAATTGAAGCGCAGACGCTCAAGCTCTTTAAAGTATGCCGGATGCGCGGTATTCCCATTTTTACATTTATCAATAAATTAGACCGTCAAGGAAAAATGCCGCTTGAACTGCTTGAAGAATTAGAAGAAGTGCTTGGCATTCAATCATATCCGATGAACTGGCCGATTGGCATGGGGAAAGAATTTTTTGGTATTTACGATCGGTACAACAAACGTGTTGAACAATTCCGGACAGAAGAAGCGGACCGTTTTTTGCCGATTGATGAAGAGGGTCATATTGCCGTCGACCACCCGATTAAAGAATCGTCACTTTACACAGAAGCGATGGATGATATTATGCTGCTCAATGAAGCGGGCAATGACTTCTCACGTGAAAAAATTAACTCAGGTGAATTGTCACCGGTCTTTTTTGGCAGTGCATTGACGAACTTCGGTGTACAGACGTTTTTAGAAACATATTTGCAGTTCGCACCGGCACCGCAGCCGCGCGTTGCTGACGCTGGCGAAATTGACCCGCTAAATGAACAGTTTTCTGGGTTTATTTTTAAAATTCAAGCGAACATGAATCCGGCTCACCGTGACCGCATTGCATTTTTGCGTATTTGCTCGGGTAAATTCGAACGGGGCATGGCTGTGACGCTTGCCCGGACCGGGAAATCGACAAAAGTATCACAGTCAACGCAATTTCTTGCGGATGACCGGAGCACTGTCAATGAAGCCGTCAGTGGGGACATTATTGGCTTATACGATACCGGGACGTATCAAATTGGCGACACCCTTACAGGCGGCAAGCCGATCTTCCAATACGAAAAACTGCCGCAGTTTACACCAGAACTGTTCGTGAAAGTGGCGGCCAAAAACGTCATGAAGCAAAAAAGTTTCCATAAAGGAATTGATCAGCTTGTGCAGGAAGGTGCGATCCAGATGTATAAAACGGTCCGCACAGAAGAATACATTCTCGGCGCGGTTGGACAGCTTCAATTTGAAGTGTTTGAGCACCGGATGATCGGCGAATACAATTCAGATGTGCGTATGGAGCCGATCGGGCAAAAGATTGCCCGCTGGATTGAAAATGAAGAGGATATTACCGATGCGATGTCTTCTTCGCGAAGCACACTTGTTCGCGATCGCCACGGGAAGCTTGTTTTCTTATTCGAAAATGATTTTGCGCTCCGCTGGTTCCAAGACAAGCATGAAAATATCCGCCTTTATAACTTAATGGGGTAATATTTTAGGAAGTCTCTTCAGGAGGCTTCTTTTTTTGTGATAAAAAGCGTTCAATTTGGTCAGACAGCTTCTCATTCGGTATAGTAAAAGAATAGATATTTGGGAAAAAGAGGAGGAAATAGATTGAAGTTAAGCAAGTTTTCGATTGACCGGCCTGTATTTACGACGGTCATCATGTTTTTAGTCATAATTCTCGGAATTGTATCGCTTATGCGTATTCCACTGAAATTAATTCCAGATTTAAATCCACCAATTGCTGTTGTGGTCACCACGTACGACGGAGCGGGACCGACAGAGGTTTCTGAAAAGGTAACCAAGCCCCTGGAGACAAATTTATCGACGCTGCCGGGGATTGAAAATATTTCATCAACATCGCAGGAAGGCTCCAATTTTATTTTGCTTGAATTTTCCTGGAGCACCAATATTGACGATGTTCAAAATGATGTGCTGCAGCGAATCGGTCAAACGCCGATGCCGGAAGGAGCCGGGGAACCGCAATTTTTAAAGTTTGATCCATCACAGTTCCCAATTATTCAGCTTTCCCTGCAGTCAGACGGGGAAGCGAATCTTGAACGGCTGGCAGAAACGCTCCAAACGGATCTTTCATCTGTTGAAGGGGTGGCGAATGTAAACGTCACGGGCATTACGGCGGATGAAGTGATTGTCGAGCTTGATGAAATTAAAATGGAAGATTACGGAATTGGACAGGCGGACATTGTCCAGCTTATTCAAGCAAACAATATCTCATTACCAGGCAGCACTGTGGAGTCAGAAGGCAAAACATTAACTACGCGTGTGGTGAGCCAGTTGACTTCTTTGGCTGATATTCGAAATTTGACGGTGTCCGTAAATCCACTTAATGGAGAAGAAGTAACCGTTGCGGATGTCGCATCAGTTGAAATGAAACCGTTAAACGAAAATACGGTCACGCGTGCGAATGAAAAACCGGCGGTCCTGTTAAGTATTTTACAGGAATCCAATGCGAATACAGCAGATGTATCAGAAGGATTCCAGGAAAAACTGGATGAACTGCTCTCAAGAGAGCAATATGAGTCTGTGCAGGCGGATATTTTATTTGACCAGGGAGATTACATCCGGCTGGCGATTGGAAACATTGCTAATTCTCTTATTGTCGGCGGGGCGCTGGCGATGGCTGTGCTGTTTTTTTTCCTGCGCAATATCAAAAGCCCGCTTATTATCGGTGTAGCCATTCCGTATTCTGTTATTGTGACGTTTGTGCTTATGTATTTTGCCGGATTTAATTTAAATATTATGACACTTGGTGCATTAGCACTTGGCATCGGAATGCTTGTTGATAACGCCATTGTTGTCATCGAAAATATATACCGTCATTTATCAATGGGAAAAGATTCGAAAACGGCTGCTTATGACGGGGCAAAAGAAGTAGGAGGGGCCATTACAGCTTCTACGCTGACAACGGTCGCTGTGTTCTTGCCGGTCATTTTCATCTCTGGCATTCTTGGGCAGATATTCAAAGAATTCGCGTTAACTATTTCTTTTAGTCTTTTGGCATCCCTTGTTGTTGCGCTAACTGTCATTCCCATGATGGCGAGCCGATTTTTAACGGCAGTTCCAGCTGATCTTGAATTTAAACGTCAAAAATCACGGCGTCTTGTTGCGTTTGAAAAAGCGGTCCGCTGGTCACTCGCTCACCAGGCCATTGTCCTTGTTACGGCAGTTGTATTGCTTGCAGGAGGCGTCTTTGGCTTAACAAAGGTGGGCACGCAATTTTTACCGCCAACGGATGAAGGGTTTGTGACCGTCCGAGTAGAAACAGAAAGCGGTACTTCTCTTGAAGAAACAAATAAGGTTATCGAAGCCGTGGAACAGGTGCTTTCTGAAGAGGAAGACACACAAGTGTATGTCAGCTTGATTGGCTCCACGCAGGAGGAAGCGTCCCGAGGTACTGGTGAAGCAAATGAAGCAGAAATGTATGTGAAAATGACAGAAGAGCGAAGCCGGTCCATTTTTGAATTTGTTGATGATGTTAAACCGGCAGCCGAAAAAGTGGCACAAGCGGTTAATGAAACAGCCGAAGTGACTTTTAGTCTTCAGTCCGCTTCAGGGACGGCGCCGCAGACATTAACCTTTAGCGTGCGTGATACAGATTCAAATCGGCTTGATGAAGCAATCGAAAAGATTCAGTCAGAAGTTGAAACCATAAACGGAGTAACGGACGTGCAGACAGACCGCGATGAAACGGTTCAAGAAATTCAAATGACCGTTAATCGCGAAGATGCACAGTCTGCAGGATTTGCACCAGCGCAAATCGCACAAATTGTTAACAATGCTACTCGTGGTGTGTTCGCTGCTCAAATTATTGAGGACGAATCAGCAGAAGTTAAAGCAGTGTACGTTCGTTATGATCAAAATGTTACGGCGAATTTGGAAAAATTAAAGAAGATGCTTGTGAAGACGCCATCGGGCAATTTTGTTCCGCTTGAATCGCTGGCGGATATTGCTGTTACAGACGGACCAGTCAACATCCGTCATATTGAAGGACAAGATGCGGTTCAATTTACCGTTACGTATGCAGCGGATGAAAACCTCGGTAATATTTCAGAAGCTGTAGACAAGCAGGTGGAAGACCTCAATTTATCCGATGAAACCGTCTTATCCTATAGCGGTGATCAGGAACTTCTCGATAATTCAAAAGACGATATGATCATGGCTATAGTTTTGGCCGTGGTGCTTATATACATTGTGATGGCCGCGCAGTATGAATCGTTTAAATATCCATTCGTTATTATGTTTACTGTGCCTCTTATGATCATCGGGGTGGCATTGTCGCTTATTATAACAAAATTGCCGCTCAGCATACCAGCCATTATTGGTATCCTGATTCTTGTTGGCATTGTTGTCAATAATGCGATTGTAATTGTCGATTATATTTTGCAGCGAAAACGTGAAGGATATGCTGGAACGGAAGCGATTGTTCAATCTGTAAAGGACCGGGTCCGGCCAATTTTAATGACGGCATTAACGACCATTCTGGGGTTGATCCCGCTCGCATCAGGAATTGGCGATGGCACGGAAATCAATCAGCCGATGGGCATTACCGTCATTGGCGGATTAATTTCCAGTACGTTTTTGACATTGTTCGTCATTCCCGTCGTCTTCAGCTTGTTTGACCGGCAGACGCGAAGAAAAAAAAGTTTACAGGGCGACGATAAGTAAGTATAATCAATATTGTAGAACAAACTGAAATTTCTTTTGACGAATAGTCGAAGGGGAGTAGCGTTAGGTGTAAACCTAAAGCAGCGTCGTCATTTCGTGGATATTGTATCCATCGGCGCTGTTGGCATGAAGACGAGACATGCTCAGCGAGACCTTTGCCTGAATCATAGGCAAAGGTCTCGCTTTTTTTTGTTTCTTTATTTATGTCGGTTTGTGAAAAATAAATAGAAGAAGTGGAAAGGGGAATAATCAATGGATACAGCATTATTACTTGAGTATGCCTGGGTACTCGGCGTTCTCATCATTCTTGAAGGGATTTTAGCGGCAGATAACGCAGTCGTAATGGCTGTCATGGTAAAACATTTACCGAAAGAAGAACAGAAAAAAGCGTTGTTTTACGGACTAGTAGGGGCGTTTGTCTTCCGAATTGCTGCACTGTTTCTTATTTCGTTTCTTGTGCAGGTTTGGCAGGTGCAGGCAATCGGAGCACTTTACTTGTTTTTCATCTGTTTCAGCCATCTGTATAAAAAGTGGAAAGAACGAGATGAGGATCTGGAGGGGCATGGTGTAGAGAAAGAATTGAAGGGTTCTTCTTTCTGGATGACGGTGCTGAAAATTGAAATAGCGGACATTGCCTTTGCGGTTGACTCGATGCTTGCAGCTGTGGCGCTTGCAGTGACTCTTCCAGAAACCGGCTGGGGACAAATCGGTGGAATTGACTCCGGCCAGTTCCTTGTTATGTTCCTCGGTGGTTTTACTGGTGTCATCATTATGCGTTTTGCGGCAACGTGGTTCGTTCGTTTGCTGCAAAAGTATCCGACGCTTGAAACAGCTGCCTTTTTAATTGTCGGCTGGGTAGGTGTGAAATTGGCTGTCTTTACATTATCCCATCCGTCACTTGCCATTCTCGATCAGCATTTCCCTGAATCAAAACTGTGGAAGCTCACATTCTGGATAGTCCTCGTTGGCATTGCGGTGGGCGCATATCTTGTCGCCCGAGCAAAAGGCCCGGAAAAAGATATTGAAGATCTAGGCGCATAAAAAGAAACGCTTCGAACATCACAGTTCGAGGCGTTTTTTGGTTTAAAAAAGAAAGTTTAGGCGTATAGAAAGGTATGAACGAGTGAAAAGAGGATACCGTCATGGATTTGAAATCAGGAAATTTGTACTGGCCGGATACATTGAAAGAAAAACCTTCGTACCCGATTGTAGAAGAAAATATGGAATGTGATGTTGTGATTATTGGTGCAGGTGTATCAGGCGCCTGTACAGCCTATGAATTAAAAGATTCCGGTCTTGATATCATCCTTATTGATAAACGAACAGTTGCTGCCGGGAGTTCCAGTGCGAATACAGGGTTACTGCAATTTTCCAACGATCAGCTTCTGCATGAAGCGATTCGAGCATTTGGCAAAACAGCCGCTGTCGATCATTATTGGCGCTGCTTCAACGCAATCAGCCGTCTGCGTGATGAAATCGTTCCGTCTCTTTCAATTGACCCTGAACTGATCATGCGTGAAAGCTTATTTTTTGCCAGTAATGAAGACGAAATTGAAACGGTTCAAGAAGAATATAAGGCGTTAAAAGAGGCAGGATTCGATGTGGAATATGTCGAAAAAGATGAAATGAAAAAGTGGGTCCCGTTCAGCCGGCGGGCAGCGATCATCACAAAAGGGGACGCAGAAGTAAACCCGTATAAACTAACACACGGGCTGGTTAAAGCGGCGTCTGACGCAGGCGTCCGTATTTTTGAACAAACGGAAGTCTTTCTGAAAAAAGCAGACGAGGATGGCGTGTTAATTCGGGCCGCAGGCGGTTATCTTATTAAAGCGAAAAAAGCTATTTTTGCCCAGGGCTATGAGACACAGGAGACGGTCAAAGAGAAAAATACAGTGATTGAAAGCAGTTATGCCATCGTGACGAATTCAATTGATGATTTATCTTTTTGGAAAGACAATGTGATGATTTGGGAGTCTGCCCGTCCATATTTTTATGCGCGGACAACGGCAGATTATCGTATTGTCATAGGCGGCCTGGATGAGCGGACATCTAATCCGGACATGCGGGATCAAAAAATGATTGCTAAGCGGGACGAGCTGATTAAAGAAGTCGAAAGCTGGTTTCCGCAATTGCAGGGCGCTATACAAGCGGAATACAATTGGAGCGGGTCCTTCGCTCATACACATGATGGGCAGCCGATGATAGGTCAATATGGTCGCGTTCCGAACAGTTATTTTTTGCTTGGGTACGGTGGAAATGGCATCGTCTACAGTTTGTTTTTGTCAAAACTCGTCGCGCGGCACATAATGGGCAAAAAAGATCCCGCTTTTTCATTTTATTCAAAGGAACGAGTATATGAGCCTGAGTGATAGTAAAAAAACAGTGAATCCTGGATGGATTCACTGTTTTTTTACTAAATGGTTTTGGTTAAACTGCTTGAGAAGAAATACAGTGATGATCCGGCGCCAGTTGGACTAAAATAAGCAAGCAGCCATCCATCCTCCTGTGCCCATCCATCCTCCTGTTTCCGCATCGTCACAGGTTCCAAAATAGTATGCTTATGCAGATCCTTTTCACGAAGCTGAAGGGATGCGAACGACTCTCCCACAATAAGCGGGTGATCAGCAAGCTGCTTGTACACCGCAGACCGGTCATCCGCTTCTTCTGAGCGCCACCATGGCTTGCGCGGCTTAAAACGCTGATTTCTCAAATAATCATACTTCATGATACTTTCGACCTGGGTGGCTGCATCGGGATGTGCTGCCTGTAAAAAGGAAGAGAGACGCTTAAATAAATCTTCAAGCTGGTGGCCAATGCGCCCCCAGCCCTCCGCTTCCCAAAACGCACCGAAATCCTGAAAAAAGTCAAAAGGCGTCAAAGCGAGATGCCGGGTAATGTACTCAATCGTTTCATCGGTCCGGTGGTCATTCCAATACTTTTCAAGTACATCTTCCGTTTGCTTAATGCGAATGACATCTTCAAACGGAAGCACACGGTTCGACAGCATTTCATACGGTGCCTGGTCCATGTATTCATAGCCGTACTGCGGGGCGCTCAGGCGAAGCCCAGTGCCGCGGAGAAGCTTTAAAAATCCCAGCTGCAATTCTTCAGGGCGAAGCGTAAATACATCATTAAATGTACGCCGGAATGAGTCATAGTTTTCTTCAGGGAGACCGGCAATTAAATCAAGATGCTGATCAATTTTGCCGCCGTCTTTCACCATCGTGACCGTGCGGACAAGCTTCTCCCAGTTTTGTTTGCGCTGAACAAGTTCATTGACGCCGTCGTTTGTCGACTGCACGCCAATTTCAAAACGAAACAAGCCGGCTGGCGCGTGTTCATTTAAAAACTGAATCACTTCCGGCCGCATGATGTCGCCGGTAATTTCAAATTGGAAAACTGTGCCTGGTATATGTTCGTCTATTAAAAATTGAAACATTTCCATCGCGTAGCTGCGGCTTATATTAAACGTACGATCAACGAATTTAATCGTTTTTGCACCATTGTTCATTAAAAAACGGATATCGTCTTTTACTTTTTCACGGTCAAAGTAGCGGACGCCTGTTTCAATGGATGACAGGCAAAATTGGCAGCGGAACGGGCATCCTCGGCTCGTCTCAATGTACGTAATTCGCTTCGATAAGGAGTCTTGGTCTTCTTCAAATCGAAATGGAGAAGGCAGCTCCCGCAGATCGAGTTTATTCGTTTGCGGGTGAATGTGATGTGTTCCGTCTTGTTTATATGCAATCCCGGCTATATTCGAAAAATCCCGGGCGCCGGATAATTGATCCAGCAGCATCCGGAAGGTTTTTTCTCCTTCGCCAATGACAATAAAATCAATATCGTTAAGCCGGTCGAGCCAATACGGGACATCATATGTCACTTCCGGTCCGCCAAATACAATGGTGCAGTCCGGCAGCACTTTTTTAATCATGCCGGCAATTCGGATCGTTTCTTCAATGTTCCAAATGTAGCAGCTGAAGCCAATGACATCTGGTTTCTGGCTGTATAAATCCGACACAATATTCATCGCCGGATCTTTAATCGTATACTCCGCAATCCGAATGTTATAAGCATCTTCACAATATGATTTCAAATAACGGATCGCAAGGTTTGTATGGATGTACTTTGCATTTAATGTGCAAACAGTAATATTCACGTTTTTTTCTCCTTTTTTGTTAAAAACCCAGGCCGTTTTTGTTCAAGGAACGGCCGGAATAAAGCAGCGGTTAATGGGGAAGACAGAGCCAATGTCAATACGACAGCTGTCATGAACAAAACGAGCATTGACGGTGGCAGTTCAAGCGTATCGACACGCCGTGATGATTGGACGAAAAATCCGTGCAGCAGATAAACGTATAATGTGTTGCGTCCCCACGATGTAAAGAAAAAGGTTTTTTTGGTAACAATCGATAGAAAAAATGCAATCATCACCAGATTGATCATATAAACCAGAATACGGAAAATCATTCCGGTTAACGGTTCTGCTTCAAGTGTCGTATACGATGTGGAACCAAACAGCCATTCAATTTGAATGTGTATATTGAAAAAGAAAAAAACAAACAGCATGGCGGCGAAAAGCATTAGCGGAATTCGCACAGAAAGTCGAAACAATGGCTGAAACCATTCTTTTTTTATGTAGTAACCGGCTAAAAAGAACGGAAAAAATACAAATGTTCGTCCGATACTAAGCACAGTTGAGGATTCAGTCACCAGTCCGATTAACAATCCTGCCCCAATTGAAATAACAAGAGCCGGCAGTGGCTTTGCCCATTTTACTGTTGCAAGAAGCAGGACGTGCCAAAAAAACAAGCTGATTAAAAACCAAAGCGACCATTCTGGAATAAGCAGGCTGACAGACAGCGCTTCTTCATGCTCAATCCAAAAGTAAAATATCGAATAGACAATTTGAAAAAAGACGAGTGGAATAAGCAGTTTTCCCGCAACCTTTTTAAGATAACCAGGACGCATAATGCCTTTAGCAAAAAAACCGGATATAAAAATAAATGCCGGCATATGAAACGAATAGATCATCATATAAAACGCGTAAATGAGCGGACTGTCATATACATACGGGCGCAACAAATGGCCGAATACGACTAAAAAAACAAGAAAAAATCGTACATTATCAAAGTAGTCATCACGTTTTTTCAATGAAATCACCTGTATAATAAGATAAACACATGACGCTATTATACACGACCGAGAAAAGAAATCGACAAAAAACAATAGTTGAAAAATATGAAATAATCGGTTTAATACTTTTAATATAAAGCAAAAATGTGTAACGTATAAAGAATAAGATGAAATAGACAGGCAGGGGAGTAGCCATGAAAGACAGCAAAGCGTCATTAAAGTTATTTATCGTACTATCACGCGCATATAAAGTCGTTAATGAACAAGTGAACGAATATATTCAAACATCCGGGCTGAACCCGACAGAATTTGCGGTGCTTGAACTTTTGTATCATAAAGGACCGCAGCCGCTTCAGCAGATTGGCGGGAAAATCCTGCTGGCAAGTGGAAGTATAACGTACGTCGTAGATAAACTAGAAAAAAAGCAGCTGCTCAAGCGGATCGCCTGCTCGCAGGATCGCCGTATTACCCATGCGACGATTACAGAAAATGGAATACAACTAATCGAACGCATTTTTCCGGAGCACGAACAAAATATTCATGAGCTGCTCAGCGTTTTATCAGAAGAAGAAATGGAACAGGCAACAGCCATTTTGAAAAAACTAGGCTTATCGATCAAAAATTTGTCATAATCCGTTTTGATCAACCCGCGTTATTTGTGGTAAAATGACTCGGATTGATGAAAGGGGCTTTACGCAATGGCATTATTGAAAGACTGGCGTTTTATTATCGGGGTTATTGCTGCATATATCCTTTTGTATGTAGCATTTTTTGATCGAGATATTTTTTGGTACATTTATACAGCAGCTGCTTTATTCTTTATTAGTATTTCAATTATAAGCGAGCCAATTGATGATCAGCAAAATACAAACAGGTTTATGCTCTACGGAATCGTATCAGGTATTATTTTATATGGATTATTTGCAGTCGGTTATTCTTTATTAAAAGTCATGCCTTTATCAGCTGAAGAGCATGTATCTTCTATATATGCGCTGTTTAGTCCTGTGTTTATTTGGCATTATATTGTCCTCGTACTTATTATCATCCCGGGTGAGGAACTCTTTTTTCGGGGGTTTATCCAAAAAAGGCTTGGCCATTATATGAACGAGTGGGGAGCTATGGTCATTGCTGCACTTTTTTACGCATCTGTTTTCGCTTATTCTGGAGAATGGTTGTGGATGCTGGCAGCATTTTGTGGAGGTATCTTTTGGGGCAGTTTGTATATTTGGCGAAAAAGCATACCACTGCTGATCATTTCCCATTTAATCTTTGATTTGCTGTTTATCGTCTTTTTTCCGTTCGGCTGAAGTGTCTTTAAAGACACTTCTTTTTTTGAGCAAAATAGTTGAAAGTCAAAAAAGGTCAAAGTATACTATAGTTATAGTCAAAGATAGTCAAAGTCAAAATCGAAACCAAAATTAAAGGGGATGACGTGGATGAAATGTCAAAAATGCCAGCAACATGAAGCAAGCGTGCAAATGAGTGTCCGTGTCAATGGACAGTCTGCGCAATACTATTTATGTGATGCTTGTTATCAAAAAGAAAAACAAACAATCGGGGGAATGAAGATGAATTTTCAATCATTCGGTTTTCCATTTGATGAATTTATGAAAAATGTCCAACAGCCACAGCAGCCAATGAAACAGATTGATCCACAGGCAAAAACGGGTCGCGGCGGCGAAGGAATCCTAGACAATTTCGGACGCAACGTATCGGGACTGGCTAAGGCCGGTTTAATTGACCCGGTCATTGGCCGTGATAAAGAAGTGGCGCGTGTCATTGAAATTTTAAATAGACGAAACAAAAACAATCCGGTCCTAATCGGTGAACCCGGTGTCGGGAAAACAGCGATTGCAGAAGGACTTGCTTTATATATTGCGGAAGGGCGCGTACCAGCGAAATTGGCCGGCAAAGAGGTATATGTCTTAGATGTAGCATCCCTTGTTGCGGGAACAGGGGTACGTGGTCAATTCGAAGAACGAATGAAGCAAGTAATTGCAGAAGTAAAGGTGCGGAAAAATGTGCTGCTGTTTATTGATGAAATTCATCAATTGGTTGGTGCGGGGTCAGCAGAAGGATCGATGGACGCTGGCAACATTTTAAAACCAGCGCTTGCCCGTGGCGAAATGCAGCTGATCGGTGCAACAACTTTAAAAGAATATCGTCAAATTGAAAAAGATGCGGCACTCGAACGCCGTTTTCAGCCAGTGCAAGTAGCTGAGCCCAGCGTGGAAGAAACGATCCATATTTTAAAAGGCCTGCAAAAGCATTATGAAGACTTTCATCAGGTGACGTATTCAGAGGAAGCGATTCAGGCGTGCGCCTTTTTATCACACCGTTACATTCAAGACCGTTTTTTGCCGGATAAAGCGATCGATTTGCTTGATGAAGCTGGTTCAAAGTTGAATTTAACAATTGATCAAACCGATGCGGCTTCTATTCAAGAGCAGCTGTTATTGATTGCGAAACGAAAAGAAGCAGCTCTTCAAAAAGAGCAATATGAGGAAGCCGCAAAGTTTCGTGATGAAGAAGCAATGCTGGAACAAAAGCTCGAACAACGTGATCCGGAATCTGCGTTACTCGAAGTGAAAGTCGAGGATATACAATCGTTAATCGAAAGCAAAACCGGGATTCCGGTTGGAAAACTTCAGCAGGATGAACAGCGAAAAATGAAACATATTGAAAAAAATCTTGCTGGCAAAGTAATCGGGCAGGGAGTGGCTGTTCAAAAAGTTGCAAAAGCCATCCGCCGCAGCCGGGCCGGATTAAAAGCGAAAAGCCGTCCAATCGGTTCTTTCCTTTTTGTTGGACCTACGGGTGTCGGGAAAACAGAATTGACAAAGACACTGGCAGAAGAGTTATTCGGTTCAAAAGAAGCGTTCATTCGTTTAGATATGAGTGAATTTATGGAAAAACATAGTGTGTCAAAATTAATCGGATCGCCTCCGGGCTATGTCGGATTTGAAGAAGCCGGCCAGCTGACGGAAAAAGTACGGCGCAACCCATATAGCATTATTTTGCTGGACGAAATTGAAAAAGCGCACCCGGATGTTCAGCACATGTTCCTGCAAATTATGGAAGATGGGCGCTTAACTGACAGCCAGGGCCGCACGGTAAGCTTTAAGGAGTGCGTGATCATTATGACGAGCAATGCTGGCATCGGCAAAAAGAACGTAACGGTCGGTTTCGATAAACAAGCGGAGCAGTCTGAAGTGTCTGTACTTGAATCGTTGGCGGATTTCTTTAAGCCAGAGTTTTTAAACCGGTTTGATGCAATTATTGAATTCGCATCGCTCGGTAAAGAACACTTGACGGAAATTGTAGTGTTAATGATCATGGAGTTAAATGAAATGCTTGCTGAACAAGGAATGAAAATTGAAGTGGAAAAAGCGGTCAAAGAAAAACTGGCAGAGCTTGGCTACAGCCCGCAATTCGGGGCGCGCCCGCTTCGCCGGGTTATTCAAGAACAAATAGAAGATGGAATTGCCGACTTTATTTTGGATCATCCAGAGGCAGCACATTTAAAAGCTGTACTGGAAAAAGGAGAAATTAAGATTAAAGCGTTGTAAATAAACAAAAGAGCGGATGATAGAATCCGCTCTTTTTTTCATGCATGGAGGATGATATAATTTTTATGGTTAACTACTGTTTTTTCTTCTAATTCGCGCTCATCGAAATCCTCCATAATTGTTAAATCAACAATAACGGAGTTTTCATTTACTTTTTCGACGATCCCGCGCAGACCGTCTTTAAATTCGATAATGTTGCCGACTTCTGCTTTTGTCATCTATTTCGCTCCTTTTCGACCATTGACGATACCATTTTCACTCGCTTTCTTTTATAATAAGAGCGTTAGCAAGAGGTATTAAAGTAAATTTTGCCTTATTTTTTGAAAATAGTAAAGGATTTTAAACTGCATTGTGTCAATTTTTTGACTATTTTAATAGGGGGTGATTGCTTGACTGCAGAAGAAGCTGTAGAATGTATTGAAAACCTTCGCAATGGAAAAACTGCTCTCGTGCGTATTCAACAGAATGATTTTCTTCAATTTCGACAAGAGCTTATTAAACAGCCGGATTTTAAGCACTTTCGGGGGATTGCCAAGCACGGAGGTCATGCTGAATATGAATATATGAAAACACCTCGAAGCTAAAGGAGTGGGAACATGTTCAAGGACAAAACAGTCGTTGTAACGGGCGGTGCAAACGGCATCGGAAAAGCAACAGCGCACGCTTTTGCTGCAAAAGGTGCTTTTACCGTGATTGTGGATACAAAGGAAGAAGACGGCAGAGCAGCGGTTCAAGAGTGGAAGAAGTCAGGTTTTGAAGCGGCATTTTATTGTGCAGATGCAGGAAATGTGGATGAAATGGCAAGTGTTTTTGCACGCGTTGATCAAGAGCGTGAAGGCATAGATGTCCTTATTAACAACGCTGGTGTTTCTTCATTCGGCTCTATCTGGGACATAAATAAAACTGACTGGGACAAAATAATGACCGCTAACGCCGCAAGTGTCCTATTTTGTTCTCGGGAAGCAGCCAAATACATGAAAAAAGGCAGCGCCATCGTCAATATGTGCTCGACACGACAAAGTATGTCAGAATCCAATACGGAGCTGTATGCAGCGTCGAAAGGAGCCATTTATTCGTTAACGCATGCGCTTGCTGTTACACTTAGCGAGAAAGGCATACGGGTGAACAGCATTAGTCCCGGATGGATTGAGACAGGAGACTATGCCCAGCTTCGTCCAGAAGATCACGCGCAGCACCCAGCTGGACGGGTCGGCAAGCCGGAAGACGTGGCAAAAGCTTGTTTGTACCTTGCAGACCCGGAAAACACCTTTATGACTGGAGAAAACCTGGTTATAGACGGTGGTATGACACGTAAAATGATTTATTTCCCTTAACCTTTTTGTTTTTTAAGCTGCTCTTTCGTGTAAATTTTCAATGATGAAATAATCTGGTCTTTCAAAGCATCGCTTCCATCGCTTTGGATACCATATTCAAATACACTGCCGGCATTCCGTTTGCGAATGATCTGTCCGGTAAAGTGAATCAATGTGCCCGCGAGCTGAAAAGAAAAGATGAGAATAAGATCGCTTTTTAACTCAATGTCCGTCTTTGAAGCGGCTTTTATCCCATTCGGGCTAATATCAAGAATATAAGCGTCGAACGTCTGGGTTTTTTCTTTTACTCCAGCTGAATACTGGTACACCTCGCAAATGGCGGGAATGGATTCAGGGAAAACATAACGGAAAGCTTCCTGTCTTTTATAATACATGATGAAATCTCCTTGTTTTTGTCTATATTTGTCTATATTAAAAGATAAGGACAGGAAGAGCAATACGAGAAAGCTTGATCGTTGAGGGAAAATGAATTTAATGCTATTCTCTATGAATAAAACGTATGAAGGAGAGACAAAATCAATGTCGAGAAAAACTTTTACAGTAACAGCAGATACAGGAATTCATGCACGTCCTGCTACACTTCTTGTGCAAACAGCGAGCAAATATTCAAGTGATGTGAATCTTGAATTCAACGGTAAAAAAGTAAATTTGAAATCCATTATGGGTGTTATGTCACTTGGTATTGGAAAGGGTGCTGACATTGCAATTTCAGCAGAAGGCAATGACGAAACAACGGCGCTTGAAGCCCTTGAAACATTGTTGAAAAGCGAAGGTCTTGCAAACTGATGGCGGCGATATTAAAAGGAATCGGCGCATCTGACGGAATTGCCTTTGCGAAAGCATACCGCTTAATGGAACCGGATTTAACTGTCGAAAAGCGCGAGGTAACAGATGCCAAAGCTGAGGCAGACCGCTTTCGCGCAGCGCTGAAAAAATCAGAAGCAGAGCTTGAGGTCATTAAAGAAAAAGCCCGTAAAGACTTAGGTGATGACAAAGCCGCTATTTTTGAAGCGCATTTGCTCGTTTTAAACGATCCTGAATTAACAGGCCCAATTGAAGAAAAAATTAAGTCAGATTCTGTTAATGCAGAGTTTGCCCTTGAAGAAACAGCCAATATGTTTATCGGCATGTTTGAAGCAATGGACAATGAATATATGAAAGAGCGGGCAGCGGATATTAAAGACGTAACAAAGCGTGTATTGGCAGCACTTCTTGGAGTCGACCTTCCAGCACCGGCACTGATTGCCGAAGAAGTCGTAGTTGTTGCAGAAGACTTAACACCATCTATGACAGCACAATTGAACCGTGAATTCGTGAAAGGATTCACGACGGATATCGGCGGCCGGACATCTCATTCTGCTATTATGGCTCGTTCATTAGAAATTCCGGCCGTTGTGGGTACGAAAAACGCAACGTCAGATATTCAAAATGGCGATTTCATTATCATCGACGGCCTTCAAGGGGAAGTACACATTAACCCAACAGAGGAAATTGCTGCGGAGTATCAAAAACGAGCTGATGCTTTCGCGAAGCAAAAAGCGGAATGGGCAAAGCTTGTCAATGAAGAGACTGTGACAGGGGACGGCCATCACGTTGAGCTTGCAGCAAATATTGGTACACCAGCCGATCTTGAAGGCGTAAAATCCAATGGCGGTGAAGGAGTTGGCTTGTACCGTACAGAATTTTTGTACATGGGCCGCGATAATCTGCCGACAGAAGAAGAGCAGTTTGAGTCATACAAAGCGGTTTTAGAAGGAATGGAAGGGAAACCGGTTGTTGTTCGTACATTGGACATCGGCGGCGATAAAGAGCTTCCATACTTGAACTTGCCGCATGAAATGAATCCATTCCTTGGCTTCCGGGCGATCCGCCTTTGCCTTGAAGAACAGGATATTTTCCGTACACAGCTTCGCGCATTGCTTCGGGCAAGTGTACACGGCAATTTAAAAATTATGTTCCCAATGATTGCAACGATAAATGAATTCCGTCAGGCAAAAGCAGTTCTTTTAGAAGAACGTGCAAAACTTGAAGCGGAAGGCACAACAGTAGCGCAGAAAATCGAACTTGGCATCATGGTGGAAATTCCATCGACGGCTGTAATTGCGGATCTGTTTGCGAAAGAAGTGGATTTCTTCTCAATTGGAACAAACGACTTAATTCAGTATACAATGGCAGCTGACCGGATGAATGAGCGGGTATCTTATTTGTACCAGCCATACAATCCTTCTATTTTGCGCCTTGTAAAAATGGTGATTGAAGCGGCACATAAAGAAGGCAAATGGGCAGGGATGTGCGGTGAAATGGCTGGGGACGAAACAGCGATTCCACTGTTGCTCGGTTTAGGTCTTGATGAGTTCTCGATGAGCGCAACATCAATTTTAAAAGCGCGTGCGCAGCTGAAAAACTTGTCAAAAGCCGATATGGAATCATTGGCAGCAAAAGCAGTTGAAATGTCAACAGCTGAAGAAGTTGTCGAACTTGTAAATTCCATTGAAAAAAAATAATAAAAAAGGTGTAAAAAAAGAAAAAGCGGGAATAATACTAGCGTAACCAGTTTTTTCATTCTCCATTTCTCTCACTTTTGCCCGGACGAACGCTGTCCGGGTTTTTTTTTATGAAAAAATAACGGCTGTCTCCACGCTTGGGAGCAGCCGCTTTTTGTATGGTTATAAGGTCTTTAAAAATTGCTCAATGCGTGATAATCCTTCTTTAATCTCTTCAACACTGCATGCATAGGACAAGCGGAACCAGCCTTCCCCCGCCTGTGAAAATGCACTGCCCGGTACAACCGCCACTTTATATTCTTTCGCGAGCGTCAGGCAAAAGTCAAAGGAAGAACCAGAATATGCGTCTGGTACTTTTACAAAAAAGTAAAACGCGCCATCCGGCTTTACCGTTTGCAAGCCAAGGTTCTGTAATGTTTCAAATGTCACATCCCGGCGTTTTTTGTATTCATCCCTCATCGGCACCGCATCATCTATTCCATCCGTCAGCGCCGCAATCGCTGCTTTTTGCGAGATGGAGGTGGCACATGACACATTATATTGATGGACTTTGAGCATGTGCTGCGCAATCGCTTTAGGCGCAAAAAGAAGACCGATCCGCCAGCCGGTCATCGCATGGGATTTCGATAAGCCGTTTATGACAATCGTTTGCTCTTTTAAAAAGGAAGCGATTGATACGTGAGGCTGTTCATATACAATTTCACTGTAAATTTCGTCGGCTAAAATAAATAATTCCCGCCTTTTCGCAAGTGCCGCGATATCTTTTAATTCTTGTTCAGTTAAGCTGACGCCAGTTGGGTTGGATGGATATGGAAGCACAATAAGCTTCGTTTTTTCAGTGATATGCTGTTCAATGAGGCCGGCAGTCATGCGAAACTCCTTTGCGGTCGTATCAACCATGACCGGCAATGCATCACATAAGTGAATAATCGGCTCATAGCCAGGATAGACAGGACCGGGCAAAATTACTTCATCGCCAGGCTCCAATATCGTTCGCAATGCAATATCGATTGCTTCACTTGCGCCGACTGTCACAATGACTTCATGGTCAGGTTCATAAGCTGCATGATATTTTTTGTTATAAAAGTGTGCAGCTGCTTTTTTTAATTCAGGCAGTCCTGCATTTGGTGTATAAACGGTCTCATTTTGATTGATTGCTTGGATACCTGCTTTTTTTACATGTTCCGGTGTATGAAAATCCGGCTGGCCAATGGTTAAAGAAATCATATCTTTTTGCGTGCCAACCAAATTAAAAAATTTACGGATACCGGAGATTTCAATTTCTTTTACACGGGTATTTAATCGATGTTCCATTTGTAAACCACCTTTCTCTAATCTGTTGTTATTATAATGTAAATTTTTCAATTAAATATTAAATATTTATAAACTTTTCAAGCATCGACAATCTTTTTATTCGTGATATAGTAAAATAAAAAAGCAAGGGGACTAATGACTTATGACAAATGATTATGGAATTTTACTTGAATCTGGAACGAATGAACTTGAAGTTGTGGAATTTGAAGTGCAAGGGAACAAATACGGCATTAATGTCATGAAAGTGAAAGAAATTATCCAGCCGATGCCGATCACGTATATCCCACACGCACATGCCCACATTGAAGGGATTATTCAGCTGCGTGGCGAAGTGCTGCCGGTCATTGATATGGCGAAAGTGCTTGGAATGCAGCCCTCTGAAAATCAATCAACGGACAAGTACATTGTGACCGAATTTAATCAGCAAAAAGTTGTTTTTCATGTACAAAATGTTACGCGCATTCACCGCATTTCTTGGAATGACATTGAAAAGCCATCTGAAATGTATCAAGGCGGCAATAATCAAATTATCGGGGTCATTAAAATTAATGGCAATATGATTTTGCTGATCGATTTTGAAAAAATTGTTGTCGATATCAATCCGCATTCAGGTATTCACATTGATCAAATAAAAGCCATGGGCGAGCGCGAGCGTTCCGAAAAGCAGATTGTTATAGCGGAAGATTCACCGCTGCTGCGTAAGCTTCTTCACGATACACTGCATGAAGCAGGGTATGACAGGGTCGAATTTTTTGAAAATGGCCAGCTTGCTTATGACTTTTTAGAATCGACACTTGAGCAAGAAAATACATTTGAAAAAGTGCAGATTCTTGTTACTGATATCGAAATGCCGAAAATGGACGGCCATCATTTAACGAGACGGATAAAAGATCACCCAGTGCTGAAACAACTCCCAGTCATCATTTTTTCTTCTTTAATTACGGATGACCTTCGCCATAAAGGAACGGGTGTCGGTGCAGATGCGCAAGTAAGTAAGCCGGAAATTGCCCGTCTTGTCCAATATATTGATGAGCTTGCCCTATAAATAAAGAAAGGACGCTTGCTTGGCGGCTGCGTCCTTTTCTTCTTAATATGATTGACCAAGCGGCTTAAAAACAGGCTTTGTATATTTTTTTTGTCCGGGCGGCTTATGCTTTGGACGATCTTCTTTCATACCTGTATACGATTCAAGAATGCTTTTTGCTTTTGACAGCCCCATTGAACAGCGCGGATTGCGTATTTGCTCACTTAATCGGCCGAGATGGGGAAGAGAATCGAAATCTTCTTTGCATGGCGGCATGTGGAAGGTGTAGTCACCACATGAAACAAGTACATCGGACTGCTGCCGGCTGTTTTTTGGATTTCGGGAAAAGTGAAGGCCTTTTTTCTCTGCTTTGCCTTCTTTGATCATTTTTAAGAGGGCGCATTTTTTTAGCGCGTATAAATATTTTGGGTTTGTGGCCGTCTTTGCATGACGGTTAACCGTAAAGATCGCTTTGGCGAGGTTCTCGTCAGATGAAGGTTCGGTGAAGGGTTCGGATTTTTTGCTCAAGATAGTGGCTCCTTTCATCCTCATTTTCTCTCATTATATACTGTTTATGCCCCCTTTGGAAGCATTCATCGTGGTTTGCATGGTATATTTAAAGGGCAAAATGAATAAAAAAGAAAGCGGGAACGACTATGAAGCAAAGCAAAACAGCCATTATCGACATCGGATCAAATACAGTCCGTCTTGTTATATATAAAGAACAGGGGTCAGCAATAGAAGAATTTCGGAATGTGAAAGCACCACTCAGGCTGCGCCGCTTTCTAGATGCAGAAAGTGAAATGAGTGACGAAGGGGTTCAGATGCTGCTGGAAGCATTAAAAAATTTCAGAGAAGTGCTCGATTATTACGATGTAACGAAAGTTGAATGTACAGCGACTGCAGCAGTTCGGCAGGCAGCAAACAGAGATGTCATTATTGAAAAAGTGAAAAAAGAAACGGGCTTTCATATTCGTCTTTTGTCGGGAGAAGAAGAAGCGTCCTACGGATTATCGGCTGTTTTAAAAACAATGCCGGCTGATAATGGATTAACGATTGACATCGGCGGTGGCAGTACAGAAATTACGTTATTTGAAAACAGAAAATTAAAACATTCATTCAGCTTCCCGTTTGGTGTCGTTTCGCTGAAAGAACAATTTATTGCAGAAGATCGAATGAAGCCGAAAGAACAAAAGAAAATGGCTGAGTATATTCAAACTGAATTGAAAAAGTTTACCTGGCTGGAAAAAGCACCGGATGGTGTGATTGCAGCAATTGGAGGAAGCGCTCGAAACTTGGCAAACGTCCAGCAGTTAAAAGAAAACTATCCACCGCTGGGTGTTCATGGTTATGAACTGACAGTAGAGGCACTTGATCAGCTGCGCACGGAGCTCTCACCACTTTCGTATTCGGAATTCGAAAAAGTGGATGGCCTTTCCAATGAGCGAGCTGATTTAATATTACCTGCTATTGAAGTGTTTTATCAGCTGGCCATACATACAAAAGCAAAAGGGCTGCTCGTCAGCTCACGAGGACTTCGTGATGGTATTGTACTTGAGCGAATAAAAAACGGTACGGGGGAAACTGCCGCTGATGTGAAAAGAAATGGTATAAAACGGCTTTTAACCGTTTATGGTCATGATACGAAACATCATTATCAAATGATGAAACTGACTGAAAAAATGCTGAGGGGCTTTGAACAAGAAGGCATCATTGAAGTGACGGATAAAGATCGCTTTATCATTGAGCAGTCGGCGGCTTTATTTTATCTTGGTGAATACATTTCCTCCAGTTCGAAAAGCCGTCATACGTTTTATTTGCTCATTAACTCATTGTTTGATGGATTTACCCATTGGGAGAAAGCGTATATTTCCTTAACCGCTTCTTTCACAAACAATTCAACATTGAAACAATATTTGGAAGGATTTAATGGCTGGTTTTCAAAAGACGAAATTCAGAAAATGCGGGAATACGGTTCGCTGCTAAAACTTTGCTTTAGCTTGAACAGTTCAAAACGAAGCATTGTAAGTGACTTGAACGTGAAGCGGAAAAATGATTGTATTGTCATTACTGTTTATTGTGAAGGCAGTGAACTGGCTGAACATTATCAAAGCGATAAGCAAAAGCGCCATTTGGAAAAAGCTTTGCAAACAACAATTGAAATGGAATTTAAACGAAATGAAGTAAATTGAAACGGGGGATTCCGATGAGCGGACAGGCAACAATTGATTTGGCGAATCCGATGTATTATAACAACCGGGAATTAAGCTGGCTTAACTTTAATAAACGTGTATTGGAAGAATCATCAGATTTAAATAACCCTCTATTGGAGCGAATGAAATTTTTAGCCATTTTCAGCTCGAATCTGGATGAGTTTTTTATGGTGCGGGTAGCCGGTCTGAAAGATCAGGTGAAAGCCGGTTTTAACAAGCCTGAAAACAAAGCTGGTTTGACACCGAAGCAGCAGCTGAATCGAATTAGCATCAAAGCACATGAGTTGGTGCAAATTCAAAATCGGGTGCTGACAGAAGAAATATTGCCTTCTCTTGAAGAAGAAGGTTTTTATTTGAAAAAGCCAGCAGATTTGATGAAAGAACAGCAACAGTTCTTGCTCGATTACTTTGATAATGAAGTATTCCCAGTACTGACACCCATGGCGATTGATGCATACCGGCCATTCCCGATGCTGTTGAACAAATCGCTCAATCTGGTCGTCATGCTTGAAAATGATGAGCCGGAAGCAGAGATGGACCGCGTCGCAATCGTGCAAGTACCTGGTGTGCTGGACCGGGCCATTGAAGTTCCATCAGAAGAAGAGGGCGGTACATTTGTCCTGCTGGAAGACGTGCTGGAATATTTCATTGACCGCGTTTTCCAAGGCTATATCGTGAAAAATGTTAACACGTTCCGGATTACGCGTAATGCTGATATGGAAATTCACGAAGAAGGGGCCCGGGATTTACTGCTTGAAATTGAAAAAGAGTTAAAGAAGCGAAAGTGGGGAGCCGCCGTCCGGCTGGAGATGAAATCGCAGGACATGGATCAACATGTGCTTGATTACTTGCTGGAAGAGCTTGAAATTCACTATAAAGATGTATATGAAATCGACGGGCCGATTGATTTGACATTTTTATTTCCATTTACGAAAAAGTTAAGTATACTTCGTGAAGGGTTGACGTATGAAACGTTTATTCCACAGCTGCCAGAAGATTTATCTTCCCGGGAAGATATCTTTGAAAAAGCGTTGCAGCAGGATGTGCTTTTTTATCACCCATATGAATCCTTTGAACCGGTCGTCGATTTTATTTCACAAGCGGCAAACGATCCGATTGCGCTGGCGATTAAAATGACGCTTTACCGGGTGAGCGGCGACTCGCCTATTATTGAATCGCTTAAGCGTGCGGCTGAAAAAGGGAAGCAAGTAACCGTACTCGTAGAATTAAAAGCCCGATTTGATGAGGAAAATAATGTCCAATGGGCAAAAGAGCTGGAGAAAGCCGGCTGTCATGTTATTTATGGAATGCACAATTTAAAAACACATAGTAAAATTACGCTCGTGGTCCGAAAACAAGCAGGCAAGATCGAACGATTTGTTCATCTCGGAACAGGCAACTATAACGACGCAACAGCGAAGCTGTATACAGATCATGGACTGGTCACATCAAAAAAAGAATTTGGCGTGGATGCGACAAATTTCTTTAATTATTTGAGCGGCTACATGGATAAGCCGAAGTATAATCATCTTGTTGTGGCGCCGTTTGATATTCAAGATGCTTTCATTAAGCTGATCGACAAAGAAATCGAGATTCATAAAAAGCATGGAAGCGGCCGGATTATTGCGAAAATGAATTCTTTAACAGATAAGCGGCTTATTATGAAATTGTATGAAGCATCAAATGCTGGTGTGCAAATTGACTGCATTATCCGCGGAATTTGCTGTATGCGGCCGGGTATTCCGAACGTGAGTGAAAATATCCGAGTGACCAGCATTGTTGGCCGGTTTTTAGAGCATAGCCGAATTTATTATTTTCATCATAATGGTGAACGAAACATTTATTTATCATCGGCGGATATGATGACACGTAATATGATTAAGCGGGTCGAAATTTTGTTTCCAATTGTAGACGAATCATTAAAAGACCGTCTTGCCGATTTTCTTCAATTGCAAATGTCCGACAATGCGAAAGCGCGTTACCAAGATAACGAAGGAAATTATCATTACGTTAAACGTGGCAAAAAAGATGTGTACATTGACAGCCAGCTCGAGTCTTTACACGCAGCGTACCGTGTGCGTGAAGACGAAGAATAAAAAGAAGGCCCGTAGACGAAACTTTGCGGGTCTTCTTTTTAGTGATACAATAATGAGTGAATGATCATTCATATTACGAAGGGGATGAATATATTTGAAAGGGAAAACGGTTATCATTACAGGTGGATCAAGCGGTATGGGGAAATATATGGCTAAGCGCTTTTTCGATGAAGGAGCGAATGTCGTCATTTGCGGCCGAAATGAAGAAAAACTGGCCGGAGCAAAAAAAGAGATTGCAGGGGACAGCAGTCGTTTTTTAACGGTTGTCATGGATGTACGCAAGACTGATGAAGCGGAGAAACTGGTCGAAAGAGCTGACCAGGCTTTTGGCTCTATTGACGTGCTTATTAATAATGCGGCTGGAAACTTCATTTGTCCGGCAGAAAAGCTGACACCAAACGGATGGAATTCTGTTATCGATATTGTGTTAAACGGTACCTTTTATTGTTCTCACGCAATCGGGAATTATTGGATTCAGCGCGGAATAAAAGGCTCGATTATTAACATGGTCGCTACCTATGCGTGGAATGCAGGAGCAGGCGTTGCGCACTCGGCAGCTGCAAAAGCCGGTGTGCTTTCGTTAACCCGTACTCTTGCTGTAGAATGGGGGCATCAATATGGCATTCGTGTTAATGCCATTGCACCGGGTCCGATTGAACGGACAGGCGGTGCGGATAAACTATGGGAATCAGACGAAGCAGCAAAACGGACCATTGACAGCGTGCCGCTGCATCGACTTGGAACACCGGAGGAAATTGCTGGACTTGCCTATTACTTGTCTTCTGATGAAGCAGGTTATATAAATGGTGAATGTATCACGATGGACGGTGGCCAATGGCTCAACCGGTTCCCTTTTTAAAAAACAGCGGCTTCCGCTGTTTTTTTTTTTTTTTGGGATCGCTTTCTTTTTTATTGACATCCTGTATATACAAGTGATAAAGTCTTGTTAAGATGTATATACAAGTTTAGGAGGGAAGTTGAAATGGGAGCGTACTCAAAGCAAGCTGGACAAATTGTAGACGCTGTCGGCGGAAAAGAAAATATTGAAGCGGCGACACACTGTGTCACGCGGCTCCGCTTTGCACTAAAAGACGAAAGCAAAGTGGATGAGTCAAAGCTGGAACAAATTGATGTCGTAAAAGGTTCTTTTTCAGCGAATGGACAGTATCAAGTTGTCATCGGACAAGGGACTGTCAACAAAGTGTATCAAGATCTTGTTGAAGAGACTGGTATTGGTGAAGCGTCAAAAGAAGATGTGAAAAAAGCATCGGAATCGAATTTAAGTCCGCTGCAGCGTGCCATTAAAACATTGGCTGATATTTTTATACCCATTTTGCCAGCGATTGTAACAGCTGGTTTACTGCTCGGACTTAATAATATTTTAACGGGACAAGGGATCTTTTTCGAAGAATCTTTGATCGAAAGGTATCCACAATGGGCGGACATTGCCAGCGTTATCAACTTAATTGCAAATACAGCATTTACCTTTCTGCCTGCTTTAATCGGCTGGTCAGCTGTGAAACGGTTCGGGGGCAGTCCGCTGCTCGGGATTGTGCTTGGGCTTATTCTTGTTCACCCGGATTTATTAAACGCATGGTCATATGGTGCAGCTGAAGAAGCGGGAGAAATTCCAACCTGGAATATCCTAGGTATAACGGTTGAGAAAATCGGCTATCAAGGGCAAGTACTGCCAGTATTGTTTGCCTCTTATTTATTGGCGAAAATTGAAGTCTTTTTGACGAAACGAGTTCCAGAAGGCATTCAGCTGCTGGTTGTAGCACCGGTTGCGCTTCTTGTTACTGGATTTGCCGCCTTTATTTTAATCGGTCCGGTTATGTTTGCGGTCGGAAATGTGATTACAGATGCGGTTATCTTTATTTTTGATACAGTACCGATTCTTGGCGGATTGATTTACGGCGGCTTTTACAGCTTGCTTGTTATTACAGGTATGCACCACACATTCCTAGCGGTTGATCTGCAATTAGTTGGCTCATCGCTTGGTGGTACGTTCTTATGGCCAATGCTTGCACTCTCTAACATTGCACAAGGTGCCGCTGCGTTGACAATTGGCTTTTTGGCAAAAGAAGAACGGCTGAAAGGACTTTCTTATACGTCGGCACTATCGGCATTTCTCGGAATTACTGAGCCGGCCATGTTCGGGGTCAACTTGCGCTACCGTTATGCGTTTATCGCAGCGATGATTAGTTCAGCGATCGCCGGCATGTTTATTTCGGTTAATGGTGTGCTGGCAAGTACAATTGGTGTCGGCGGCATTCCAGGTTTCCTTGTGATCAGCAATGGCATGACTGCGTTTTTAATTGGCATGGTCATCGTACTCGTCTTGCCGGTCATTTTAACTTTTACGTTTTCAAAATTTGCGAAACAAAAATAAAGGGCGGACTTTGCCCTTTTTTTCTATTAGGAGGACTTCATAATGAATGAACAATGGTGGAAAAAAAGCGTTGTCTATCAAATTTATCCGAAAAGCTTTAATGATACGACCGGAAATGGAATAGGTGATATTCAAGGGATTATCAAAAAGCTTGATTATTTACACGATCTCGGCGTAGACGTCCTATGGATGACGCCGATTTATGAATCGCCGCAAAAAGACAACGGGTACGATATTAGTGATTATTACCGGGTGAATCCGGATTATGGCACGATGGACGACGTGGAAAAGCTGCTGGCAGAAGCGCATGACCGAAACATGAAGATTGTGATGGATCTTGTCGTTAACCATACTTCTACCGAACATGACTGGTTCAAGCAGTCAAGAAATCCGGATTCCCCTTATCGAAATTATTACATTTGGAAAGATGGAGTCAATGGGGGTCCGCCAAACAATTGGAAATCAAAATTTGGCGGGTCAGCATGGGCTTACGATGAAGAAAGCGGCCAATACTATTTGCATTTATTTGACCGCACGCAAGCAGATTTAAACTGGGAAAATGAGCAGGTCCGTCTTGATGTTTATAAGATGATGCACTTTTGGCTCCAAAAAGGAATTGATGGCTTTCGGCTCGATGTGATCAATTTAATATCCAAAAATCAGTCATTTCCAGATGATTTTGAAGGAGACGGGCGGCGTTTTTATACAGATGGCCCCCGCGTTCATGAATTTTTGCGTGAAATGAATGATGAAGTTTTTTCCCATTATGAATTGCTGACGGTTGGTGAAATGTCTTCCACTACGATCGAGCATTGCATCCGTTACTCGCATCCGGAATCAAAAGAACTGGCGATGACGTTCAACTTTCACCACTTAAAAGCCGATTACCCGGATGGCGAAAAATGGACAGCGGCTCCGTTTGATTTTTTATGGCTAAAAGACGTCATGTCCACCTGGCAGGTTGAAATGGACAAAGGAGGCGGCTGGAATGCCTTGTTTTGGTGTAACCATGACCAGCCGCGAATTGTCAGCCGATATGGAAATGATCAGGAATATCGCGTGAAATCGGCAAAAATGCTGGCGAATGTAATTCATTTGATGAAAGGAACACCGTACATTTATCAAGGGGAAGAAATCGGCATGACAAATCCTCATTTTGATCGAATTGAACAATATCGAGATGTAGAATCATTGAATATGTACAAAGAATTGCGCGAAAAAGGATTTGCTGAACAAGAAGTGATCACCATTTTAAAGCAAAAGTCGCGGGATAACAGCCGGACGCCTGTTCAATGGAATGATAAAGAAAATGCCGGATTTACAAGCGGAATACCATGGATTGAGATAGCTGAGAATTACGAAGAAATCAATGCAGAAACAGCTCAAAAGGAGCCTGAATCTCTTTTTTATCATTATCAAAAATTGATTGGACTGCGGAAAAATGAAGAACTTCTCCGTGAAGGAAGCTACCGCCAGCTGCTTGCGGATCACCCACAGTTGTTTGTTTATGTAAGGGAGCATGATGGAGAACTATGGCTTATCATCAACAATTTTTACGGACAATCTGTGTCATTTTCTGTGCCTGAAGAGGTAAAAGGAAAAAAATCAGAACTCGTTCTGTCAAATGAAGAACAAGCACCAGCGCAGCTGTCAGACTGGGTACTGACCCCTTATGAAAGTACGGTGTACCGGCTGTTTAACTAATCCTTTTTATGTTATAGTGGAAAGAATGACAGCATGCAGGTGAACAGAAATGAAAAAAAACAAATATAAGCACATTTATGAAGAACTCGCTGACAAAATGAAAAGTGGTACATTTCAGCCGGGTGAACTGATTCCCTCAGAGCACGAACTTGCAGCCCGTTATGAAACATCAAGGGAAACGATTCGTAAAGCGTTGACCCTCCTTTCTCAAAATGGATACATTCAAAAGCTGCGCGGCAAAGGTTCAGTCGTCCTTGACACAAGCCGCGCGAGTTTCCCAATTTCAGGACTTGTCAGCTTTAAAGAATTGGCGGATCAAATGAATGGCGTCATCCAAACGAATGTAGCAGAATTCAGCTTGATTCGTCCCGAGCCATATTTGCAGCATCAGCTTCAATGCAGCGTAAAAGAAGAGGTATGGAAAGTCATCCGCACGCGTACATTTGACGGGGAATGTGTTATTTTGGATAAAGATTTTTTATTGAAAAAGTATATTCCAGAGTTGACAAAAGACATATGCGGACAATCAATCTATGCTTATATTGAGCAGGAGCTTGGGTTAACGATCAGTTTTGCGAAAAAAGAAATAACAGTAGAGCCATGTACGGATGAAGACGTGGTTTTCCTTGATACAAATGGTTTTTCTCACGTCGTCGTCGTTCGCAACTACGTGTATTTGGACGATGCAAGCCTTTTCCAATATACGGAATCAAGGCACCGGCCGGATAAATTCCGGTTCGTCGATTTTGCCCGTCGTCATATGAAGTAGCCCGGCGCAGTCTTGTGCCGGGTTCTTTCTAATTAACAGCATAATTGTTAAAAGTCATGTATAATAATAAACGATTTGACGGAATAGGAGGCTTATTTATGGATGCACTTGAAATTATGAGCA
This sequence comes from Domibacillus sp. A3M-37, assembly GCF_024213455.1. NCBI lineage: Bacteria > Bacillati > Bacillota > Bacilli > Caryophanales > Bacillaceae > Domibacillus > Domibacillus sp. A3M-37. The sequence goes on from NZ_JANAVL010000002.1 coordinate 270,703, forward strand.
ATCTTGATCGTGTCGTGCCGTATTACCAGCCGATTTTCAGCGCCGATGAACATAAAATTATTGGATATGAAGTGTTAGGACGTTACATAGAAAATGAAACCGCCCAAAGCCTCGGGCATTTTTTTCATGATGAAGATACACCGGATGACTACCGTCGTGAAGTGGAAGACGTTATTGTTAGAAAAGCGCTTGATGCATTTACGGAAACAGGCAGAACAGAAATGCTGTTCATAAACCGCAGGGCAGCAGGTCTTCTCGAAGATTATGGTGAATCTTTTTTGGCCATTTTAGATGAGTATGCTGAAAAAGGATTAAAGTATGGACAAATTGTTCTTGAAATATCAGAAGCTGACTATAGCAAGTCGCTTGATAATGTGCTGCGCTACTATAAAACGCTCGGCATCCGGCTTGCGGTTGATCATATCGGAGAAGTAGACGGCGATATTCGCCATTTTGCCGGGTCGTCACCAGATATTTTAAAAATAAGTTTACGCGCATTACGAAAAGACGCCAGTGACCAGTCCTACAAAAACATTGTTTATTCGCTCTCTATGTTTGCACGCAAAATTGGTGCATCTCTTCTTTTTGAAACAGTGGAAGCAGAATATCAGCTGCAGTATGCATGGAAAAATGGCGGACGTTATTATCAAGGCTTTTATTTGGCGGAGCCGTCATCGGACTTTGCGGAACCCGACGGATTGAAAGAGATGTTGCGAGAAAAGTGCAGCCGGTTTATTTCATATGAGAAAAAAGCCCTCAGCAGCGTTTATGCATTCGCTGAACAATTAGAAATTGGTCTTGGTGCAATGATCGCTAAGTCAAAATCGATGCCGAAAGAAAAGCTTCTTGAAGACATTGCACAGGAGTTTAATGAAATGTGCTTTCGGCTTTATATTTGTGATGAAAATGGATTTGAATTAACGCCGAACTATTTTAAAAAAGAAGGACAGTGGATTTTTCAACGGGAATATTTGGACAAAAACTGGAGCTGGCGTCCGTATTTTCTCGAAAATATTGTTCGGATGAATAAAAATGGCGGCGGCTTAATTTCCGACTTATACAATGACATTGAGACGGGTGAAACAATCCGGACCTTCTCTTATCCTGTCAACGAACACGAATACTTGTTTTTTGATATTCCATATGAGTATTTGTACGACCAGGATGGATTATTGTATTAACGTATGAAACATGCTGGACCTGGAAACAATGGAAGCATCCTGAGATGTAAAGGGGATGCTCTAACCATGATCTGGATCATTTTATCGGCTGCCGTTTTGATCGGCGGCGGCCTATGGACAGCGGCCATTATGAAGCGCTCGGGCGCCTTTGGACGAAAGGATACTGACAATCCAGAGGCGGTCCAGCAACATCCTTACGGGCTGAATCCGATCATTTGGCTGTATATAGCGGCATTTGTCGTTTTTTCAGGGATCATCATCGTTGTTTGGATGAAAGGACGCTGATTTAAGCGTCTTTTTTATTTTTATTGAATTGAAAAAAGAGGGTAAAAATATTGGATTAAACAAGGGATCTATGGTATATTTCTTGTGCTTACTAAATGGATAACGATTATGAAAGGGGTCGACAATATATGTCACAGTTAGTTGGAATTGTACAGCGTTTAAAATCACTGCAGGAGGGCGGCGAGCAGGGAGAAGTCCAGCAGCGCCTATTTGAATTGAACGGCAAAACACTTTGCCAAGTGAAATATTTCCCGAATAAAGATACATTTGAGCTTGAAGTATATGATAAAGATGGAAAAGGAAGCAAATATCCTTTTGACGATATTGATATGACAGCGATTGAAATCTTTGAACTTCTTCAGGAAGCTAAACAAGAAGCGCAAGGATAACAAAACGACTTGCCAGGGCCGGATCTTTTTTAAGAACGGCTCGTTTCTCTGGCGCAGACTAAGAATATTTTGCTATAATGGAAGATGAATAAAGCGCTTACAAAAAGAAGAGGGAGACTAGCAATGATTTCCTTTGAAAACAAAGATGTGCTGCAAACCAATATAATGGATTATATTATTCCGGGAGAAAAAGTCGCTTTTGTTCAGCGTGGAAACAGCTTGGAACATGCGCTGCTGGTCTTAACAAAAAGCGGCTACACGGCGATTCCAGTTCTTGACACGAAATACCGGCTTGAAGGACTGATCAGCATTCCAATGATCACTGAAGCACTTCTTGGTCTTGAACGTGTGGAATTTGAGCGGTTAGAAGAATTAACAGTGGAACAAGTCATGGCTGTTGATAAGCCGAGATTGACCATCCATGATCATTTTCGAAAAGCGCTCGGCCTGCTTATTAATCATCCTTTTTTATGCGTAACGGATGAAGAAGGCCACTTTGAGGGAATTTTAACGAGACGGGTTATTTTAAAACAGCTGAATTATTATGTCGATGGGCTAAATTAATCAAGATCTGCCACGCGGCGGGTCTTTTTTTCTTGAATTTGAGGTGGAATAATTGAAACAAAGACAGACAAAGCGGCCACTTGTGCTGGCCGCTGTTATGCTGGCAATGTTTATGGGAGCCATTGAAGCAACCATTGTCGCGACAGCAATGCCGGATATCGTAGCGGATCTTGGCGGTTTTTCGTTATACAGCTGGGTGTTCTCCGCCTACTTGTTAATGAACGCTGCTACCGTTTTGATTTATGGAAAGCTGTCTGATATTTTCGGCCGTCGTCCGGTTCTGTTTACGGGTATAATCGTTTTTTTAATCGGTTCTGTTCTGTGCGGATTGGCTGGTTCGATGGAACAAATGATTATTTTTCGTTTTATTCAAGGAATCGGTGCAGGAGCAGTTATGCCCGTTGCAACGACGATTGTAGGTGATATTTACAAGAAAGAAGAGCGTGCTAAGGTTCAAGGATATCTCGCTAGTGTATGGGGTATTTCCGCTGTGTCGGGTCCGGCGCTTGGAGGGCTGCTCGTTGAATATGTTTCTTGGCGCTGGGTGTTTTGGATCAACGTGCCGATCGGAATTATCTCGATTTTTATGCTTCTTTTCTTTTTACATGAAAAAATCGAAAAGAAAAAACCCGATATCGATTATATTGGTACATTTCTATTTTTAGCAGGTATTTCTTCGTTAATGTACCTGTTGGTTGAGCAGGTGGAGACAACGTATACAGTGCTACTTTTGATAGTCGGCGTTCTATCGGTCGTTTTTTTCACAATTCATGAACGTCGTACCCAATCTCCAATGGTACCTTTTCATTTATGGAAAGTCCGGCCGATTTTAATTGCGAATCTTGTTTCGTTAACGACTGGGATTATGTTGATCGGCATTTCAACCTTTTTGCCGACATATGTACAAGGGGTAATGGGCGAAAATGCAACAGTCGCTGGGTTTACACTGACTGCTATGTCTATTGGCTGGCCGATTGCGTCTTCATTATCAGGGCGTTTGCTCAATTCAATTGGTTACCGGACAACGACGCTGATCGGCGGCGGCGCTTTACTGGCGGGCGGTCTGATGTTTACGGTGATGAATCCGGACTTTGGTCCATGGTGGGCGGCGGCGTCTTCTTTTGTCACAGGGGTTGGCATGGGTCTTACTTCTACGGCATTTATTGTTTCGATTCAAAATTCTGTCGGCTGGCATGAACGAGGTGCTGCTACAGCTTCCAATATGTTTATGCGTAATATCGGCAATACAATTGGTGCAGCACTGTTGGGCGGTGTGTTAAACAGCAGGCTGGCTGCTTATTTGGCAGAAAGAGAAGGTGCAGAAGGGCTGACAATCAACTCTGTGAACGAATTACTTGGTGAACAAACTGATATGAGTGAATCCACGCGTCTTATATTAAGCGAGGGACTGATTTCTTCCTTGCACGCCGTTTACTTGGTTGTCTTTTTCTTTGCGGCTGTTTCATTTGCGCTGCTTTTGTTTTTGAAGAAAGGAGAATAATATTGTGTCGTTTTCGGAATTTCGTCTATTGACGGTTCTTGCGGAAGAAATGAATATGCGCAAAGCGGCCGAACGGCTTTTTGTTTCCCAGCCGGCCCTTTCTCAGCGGCTCCAAACGATTGAAAAAGAATGGGCCGTTAAAATTTTTAACCGGTCCACAAAAGGATTATCCTTAACACCATCCGGTGAACTGATCGTTGAATACGCAAAAGAAACACTTGAGAAAAAAGAACAGCTGCTAGAAGAACTTCAATCGCTTGAGCCACAAGTGCATGGAACGCTGAAAATTGCTTGTGCGACAATTGTAGGGCAAAACTGGCTGCCGAAGGTATTGAAATTGTTTGTCGAGCGATATCCACATGCGAAAATTCAGCTGATCACTGGGTGGAGCAGTGAGATCGTCAAAGCGCTTTATGAAGGAGCTGTTCATATCGGTATTATCCGAGGGACACCTGAATGGAAAGGGCGGAAAATTCATTTGTTTGAAGACCCGCTTTATTTAGTGGATAAAGAAATTCAAAATATAGAAGATGTGTTGTCGACCGACAAGCCATTCATTCAATTTAAAAGTGATTCAAATTATGACCAGGAAATACAGGAGTGGTGGCATAACCGCTTTCAAATGGCGCCGAAACGTTCTATTGTTGTGGATCAAATCGAGACGTGCCGGCAAATGGCTTTTAACGGGCTTGGGTATGCGATATTGCCGGCCATTACGCTTTCTAATCAAGATCGTGACTTATTTAAAATTCCCCTTCTTGACCGTGAAGGAGAGCCGATCCGCCGTGATACGTGGCTTCTTGGCTATGATACCGCTTTTGAACTGCGGCAAGTACAGGCATTTGTTGAAACAGTTGAGCTTTTTATGACAGAGAAGAAAGAAAATTGCTTGTGAAAAGGACGGCGCTTTGATAAAGTAAGAGCAGAAAAAAGAGATTTTTCAGGAGGAATACATAATTATGAAAATGATGGACGCACATGAAATTATTGCTTTTATCGGCAACAGCACAAAATCAACACCAGTGAAAGTATATGTAAATGGAGAAGTGGCTGGTATAAACTTTGGCTCTTCCGCAAAAGTATTTGGAGAAGGAAAATCAGTCGTTGTATTTGGCGAGTGGGCTGAAGTATCAGAAGCTCTTGAGCAAAATAAAGATAAAATTACGGATTATGTAGTGGAAAATGACCGCCGCAACTCAGCAATTCCACTTCTTGATTTGAAAAACATTAAAGCACGTATTGAGCCGGGAGCTGTCATTCGCGACCAGGTTGAAATCGGCGATAATGCGGTCATCATGATGGGCGCTTCGATCAATATTGGTGCTGTGATTGGCGAAGGCACAATGATTGACATGAACGCTGTTCTTGGCGGCCGTGCGACAACAGGAAAGAACTGCCATGTTGGAGCGGGTGCTGTCCTTGCAGGCGTTATCGAGCCTCCTTCAGCCTCACCGGTTATTTTGGAAGATAACGTTTTAATCGGCGCAAATGCGGTTGTATTAGAAGGCTGCCGGATCGGGGAAGGTTCTGTTGTCGCTGCCGGCGCGATTGTGACAGAAGACATCCCGCCTTACTCTGTAGCAGTTGGTGCGCCAGCACGCGTTATTAAACAAATTGATGACAAAACAAAATCAAAAACTGAAATTATGCAGGAACTCCGCAAACTGTAAAAGCGGTAAAATCAGAACGCGTGGGCAGTTGCTCACGCGTTCTTTTTCTAAAAGAGGGGGACAAAAGATGAGTCGATTTACAGCGATCCGCCGTGATTTACACCAGATTCCAGAACTGGGCTTTCAAGAGTTTAAAACGCAGGCATATTTAGTACACTATTTACAGTCGCTTCCGGCAGAACGGCTCGATATAAAAACATGGCGTACCGGGATTCTTGTCAAGATTAACGGATTAAATCCGTCTAAAACAATCGGTTGGCGCACGGACATTGATGGATTACCGATCGTGGAAAAAACAGATCTTCCGTTTTCATCCACACATGAAGGGCGGATGCATGCATGCGGACATGATCTTCATATGAGCATTGCGTTAGGTGCTGTCACTCACTTTGCTTCGAATCCGATCGATGACGACCTCGTTTTTGTTTTTCAGCCGGCTGAAGAAGGGCCGGGCGGTGCAGCACCGATGATGGCATCGCCGGAATTCCGTGAATGGATGCCGGACGAAATTTATGCGCTTCACATTGCGCCAGAGCATCCGGCTGGGACCATTGCGACAAAGCCGGGGCTTTTATTCGCGAATACGTCTGAGCTGTTTATCGATATTCGTGGCAAAGGAGGTCACGCGGCGTATCCGCATGAAACGAAAGATATGGTTGTTGCTGCTTCTTATTTTGTGACGCAGCTTCAGTCTATCGTTTCGCGAAATGTCGATCCACTTGACAGCGCTGTTGTGACTATCGGAAAGATGACAGCAGGTACAGTGCAAAATGTTATTGCAGATCACGCAAGGCTCGAAGGAACAATTCGTACGCTGTCGCCCGAAGCAATGGACAAAGCAAAAGCGCGCGTTCAGTCGCTTTTAAAAGGCATCGAAACCGCGTTTGATTGTGAAACGGAAATTGACTGTGGCAGTGGTTATTATCAAGTGTTTAACGATCCCGAAGTTACCGGCCGGTTTGTACAATTTGCTGCGCAGCAGCCGGATGTCCAGTTTGTTCAGTCGCGCGAGGCGATGACAGGGGAAGATTTCGGTTTTATGTTAAAAGAAATTCCCGGTCTTATGTTTTGGCTTGGTGTCGGATCTGAATATGGTCTTCACCATGCGAAGCTAAACCCGGATGAAGCGGCAATCGAGACAGCCATTTCGTTTATCGTTCGCTACTTTACGCACTTGGGCAGCCGCTAATTTTGCTTTGCAGCACTTATCATTTTGTCATTGCAGCGAAACATGGTAAACTAAAGCAGTACTTGAATAAGTATTGATCGTTTTAAATAATAACTTCTTATTTAAAATGATTCCAATAAGAAGTTGACATGTTACTGTGAAAGAATTACAATAATCTTTGTGAAATGAAAGCTTTTGAGAATATAGACTGGCTTTCTCATTTAAAAAAACAATTAATTTGGAGGTTTTTTATTCATGGCAGAACGTATGGTAGGAAAACAAGCACCGCGCTTTGAAATGGAAGCAGTACTTGCGAATAAAGAATTCGGTAAAGTAAGTCTTGAAGAAAACATGAAAAACGACAAATGGACGGTTCTTTTCTTCTACCCAATGGACTTTACTTTCGTATGCCCGACAGAAATTACAGCTCTTTCTGACCGCTACGATGAATTCGAAGATCTTGATGCGGAAGTAATTGGTGTATCTACTGATACAATCCATACTCACCTTGCGTGGATTAAAACAGACCGTAAAGATAATGGTCTTGGTGATTTAAAATACCCGCTTGCGGCAGATACAAACCATATTGTATCACGTGACTACGGTGTTCTAATCGAAGAAGAAGGTGTTGCACTCCGCGGCTTGTTCATCATCAACCCAGAAGGAGAACTTCAATATCAGGTTGTCAACCATAACAACATTGGCCGTGATGTTGAGGAAACACTTCGTGTGCTTCAAGCTCTTCAAACAGGCGGTCTTTGCCCTGCGAACTGGAAACCAGGCCAAACAACTCTTTAATACATGATTTTTTCATCGGGGCCTAACATTGCGTTAGGTCCTGATGTGTCTATATATATAGAAAAAGGAGCGAATGGATTCATGAAATTAAGAGAACAAATGCCAGAACTTAATGGTGCAACAGAATGGCTGAACGGAGAATTATCAAAAAGTGATGTAGTTGGAGAAAAACCGACATTGATTCATTTTTGGTCTGTAAGCTGCCATCTTTGCAAAGAAGCAATGCCAAGCGTAAATAAATTTCGTGACGACTACAAAGATAAGTTAAATGTCATTGCTGTGCATATGCCTCGTTCAGAAGATGATTTGAACTTAGATCAAATTAAATCGGTTGCGGCCGAGCATGAAATTACACAACCGATTTTTGTGGACAGCGAACATAAGCTGACAGAAGCATTTGAAAATCAATACGTTCCTGCTTACTATGTATTTGATAAAGAAGGCCAGCTTCGCCATTTCCAAGCAGGCGGAAGCGGTATGAAAATGCTCGAAAAACGTGTAAATCGCGTCTTGGATGAAACAGCAAAAGCAGAATAAGAAAAGCGCAGAGCGCACGTCTTTTGGTAACAGCATAAGGTGAGCACTGATGGAAACGATTTTTGCCTCCAGATAGGCTTGTCTGGGTAAATGGAACAAAAGCTAAGAACACGGCATCTTCCCGCCGCGCTTCAAAGCTGCCACGTCCTGTGGCATTCGCCCGATCTAAGTCAATCATCTGGATCGTCGCAACAATGCCTTTGTAACTCACATACTGTGAGCCATCGAGCCGATGGCACCTAAAACTGGGCAGCTTCTAAAATGTATACTTTCTTATCTTTGTAAAGAAGAGCAGCCGGCATTTGCCGGTTTTTCTTTATACAAGTTTGTGAAAATAGTCACAAAATCGTCATACACCTTATATGGAATTGTTTTTATATAAGGTTTACAATACGGGTAACATATAAATAGTCAGAAGAAAAAAGGGAGGTCAACTTAATGGAACTTGATGGTGTCATGCTCAGCAGAATGCTGATGACAATGACGTTAATGTTTCATATTATTTTCGCCACAATCGGTGTTGGTATACCGGTAATGATTGCAATTGCAGAATTTATAGGCATCAAACGAAATGATCCTTACTATTCGCTTATGGCCAGACGATGGGCACGCGGATATACCATCACAGTAGCGGTGGGGGTCGTAACCGGGACGATAATTGGGCTTCAACTTTCTTTGCTATGGCCAAGCTTTATGGAAGTAGCCGGTCAAGTTATTGCACTGCCCCTTTTTATGGAGACATTCGCTTTTTTCTTCGAAGCCATTTTCCTCGGTATTTATTTGTATACGTGGGATCGCTTTAAAGGCAAATGGACACACTGGCTGCTGACGATTCCGGTTATGATCGGTTCATCCGCGTCAGCTTTGTTTATTACAACGGTCAATGCGTTTATGAACACGCCGCAAGGATTTGATTTAAAAGACGGTGAAATGATTAACATTGATCCAATCGCCGCCATGCTAAACCCGGCAATGCCTTCTAAAGTTCTTCATGTCGTAGCGACATCGTACGTAACAGCAGCAGCAATATTAGCAGCGATCGCCGCTTTTGCTATTCTCAAGGGGCGCCGTGGGCAATATGAACAAAAAGCGCTGCGCTTGACAGTTGCTTGTACATTTGTTTTCTCACTGTTAATATCAATTACCGGTGATATATCCGCAAAGTTTTTAGCGGATGTGCAGCCTGAAAAACTGGCTGCTGCAGAATGGCATTTTGAAACAGAAAAAGGCGCGGATTTAATTTTCTTCGGTACATTAAATGAAAACGGCGAAATAGAAAACGAAATCCGTGTTCCGAAGGTGCTCAGCTTTCTAGCGGGAAATTCTTTTGAGACAGAAGTCATTGGTCTTAATGAAACACCGGAAGATGAACGACCGCCGCTTTGGATTCACTATATGTTCGACACAATGGTCAGTATCGGCATGTTTCTCATGGCAACGACTGCGATCTTCGTCTTGATGGACCGGGTAAAAAAGTGGAATGCATTGAATAAACCGCTTCTTTTAGCGATTTTGGCAGCGGGGCCACTATCGATGGTGGCCATTGAAGCCGGGTGGATATTAGCTGAAGTCGGGCGTCAGCCGTGGATTATGCGTGGTTATATGAAGGTGGCGGAAGCAGCGACAACAAGCAACAGTGTGGGCCTGACTTTTGTGCTGTTTGCATTGCTTTACCTTGTGCTGGGTATAATGGCGATTGTTGTGTTAATTAAAATGTTTAAAAATTCACCAGCAGAAGCGGAACTTGAAAAACGGTTTCCGAACCGGAAATAGGGAGGGGGATGAATCATGAACTATGAACTGATTGGCATTACAGTTCTTTGGACATTTTTGTACGGCTACTTAATTGTCGCATCCATCGATTTCGGCGCTGGATTCTTTGCGTATTATGCAAGAATGAAGAAAAAAGACCATATTATCAATGATCTCATTTCTCGATACTTATCACCGGTATGGGAAGTAACAAATGTGTTTTTCGTATTTTTCTTCGTCGGAATCGTTGGTTTTTTTCCAGCAACGGCTTATTACTATGGGACGGCGCTCCTCATTCCGGGCAGTGTCGCTCTCATTTTAATTGCGATTCGCGGATCTTTTTATGCATTTAATAATTACGGATCACGTGACAGCACCTTTTACTTGTTTTTGTATGGTGCAACCGGTTTGTTAATTCCCGCTTCTTTGTCCACGGCATTAACGATTTCGGAAGGCGGATTTTTAGATGAAGTGGACGGGAATGTCGAATTTCTTGCGAAAGAATTGTTTACGAGTCCCTTTTCCTGGAGCGTCGTCTTTTTATCAATTGTCTCTGTTTTATTTATAAGTGCCACGTTTTTAACGTATTATGCGGACCGTGCGGATGATCAGCAGGCGCGAAAGACGCTTCGCCAGTTTGCGCTTTTTTGGAGCATGCCAACAATTGTGGCCAGCTTGCTCGTTTTTATGTCGTTGCAAATGCACAATTCAGAGCATTACGATAAAGCGGTCACCGAATACTGGTGGATGTTTGGGTTGTCTCTTCTTTGTTTCAGTATCGCCTCATGGTTTATTTACAGTCAAAAGCGATACGGCACTGCGTTTATTATGGTGATGCTGCAATTTTTCTTCGCGTTTTTTGGGTATGGTGCATCACATTTACCATACATTTTGTACCCGTACATTACACTTCACGAAAACGCGACGAATGAAGCGATGGCCACCGCGCTCATCATTGTGTTTATACTTGGTCTGCTGCTGCTCATTCCATCGTTATTCTTATTAATGCGCCTATTCTTGTTTGATGCAGATTACGTGAAGGGGGAAAAGAAATAAAGGCAATTGTGGCATGTTCATGGTAAACTGTCAGAGCGGAACCATTTTAGCGTTGACAGCGGGGGAATGAACATGAAAAAAGAATTTGTCGTCATCGGGCTTGGGCGCTTCGGCAGCAGCATTTGCCGAGAGCTGAGTGAACAAGGAATGGAAGTAATGGCCATTGACAAGGATGAAGACCGAGTCAATGAGTTTGCCTCGATCGCCTCACATGCCGTAGTTGCGGATACAACAGATGAATCTGTATTAAAAAGCTTGGGCATCCGAAACTTTGACCATGTCATTGTTGCTATTGGGGATGATATTCAATCCAGCATTTTAACTACACTTATGCTGAAAGAAGTCGGTGTGAAAAAAGTAACGGCAAAAGCACAAAACGATTACCATGAAAAAGTGCTGCTGAAAATTGGGGCAGATCAGGTTGTTCATCCGGAGCGCGACATGGGCCGCCGGATTGCCAATAACATCGTGTCGAATAACGTATTAGATTATCTGGAGCTTTCTGATGAACATTCTATCATGGAAATCATCGCAAATGAAACACTTGCGGAGAATACATTAATCGATCTTGATATTCGTGCGCGTTATGGCATTAATATTGTCGCGATTAAACGGGGCAAAGAAATTATCGTGTCGCCGCAAGCAGACGAAGCGATTCATCTGAATGATATTTTAATCATTATTGGTGCGGATAATGACATTGACCGTTTTGAGAAAAAAATGAATGACTGATTAAATCCCCCGTGTTATAGCGGGGGATTTTTTGGAGACAAAAGAACGAAGCGAAGTACGCTTGACTGATCTTCAAATGATATACGGCGGATTTTGCTTTTTCGCCCCGGTGCACCATTGTCATGAAAATATAAAAAAATCTTCCTGTCCTTGATTTCATATCCCGTTAGTACGACCCAATGATACGCATACATCGGCTTTGAAAAAAAACGGAGAGTACAATATTTATCAAACTTTGCCGCAACAGGATGACCGAGGTCAAGCTCATTGATCACCTCATCAATTCGATTTGACGGTTTAACCATCCAGTTGCTGCCCAGCAGTTTTTTTAACTTACGGACCATGATAAAACGGAACAATCCGATCCTCGTTGCGCCCAGCTGTTTATACAGCTGATTTACTGAGTAAGACACATTCCAATACTGTAAAATAACTGAAACCGTAACGGGTCCGCAAGCAGAAGGGCGGTAGTGCTTTTTGATCTTTTCTTCATATTGCGACTGGCCTTTTACTATGGTCATGAATAGACGCCTCCATGAAAAGAAGAGCGCTCCTTATCAGTAAGGAACGCTCTTTTATTTTGTTACACTTCCATAATAATCGGTAAAATCATCGGGCGGCGTTTTGTCCGCTCATAAAGAAATGGAGAAAGTGTATCAGTAATTTCATTTTTAATGTCAGACCATTGAGTTGAGTTGTTGTTTAAAAGCTGCTTTACATGTCGGTTCAGCATGGATTGCGCTTCGTAAATTAAATCGCCGGACTCGCGCATATAAACAAATCCACGTGAAATAATGTCAGGACCGGCCTCGATTTTATTTTTTTCTTTATTAATGCTGACGACCACAATCACAAGGCCTTCTTCTGATAAAATGCGGCGGTCGCGAAGAACAATGTTGCCAATATCGCCAATACCGCTTCCGTCAATATAAACAGATCCTGATTGAATACGTCCAGCTACATAAGCTTCATCTTTCGACAAGGCTAGTACATCGCCATTGTCCATAATAAAGCAGTTTTCCGCTGGAACGCCGCAGTCAATGGCATGCTGGCAATGTGTTTTCTGCATCCGGTACTCACCGTGAATTGGCATGAAAAATTTAGGCTTAATAAGACGCAGCATCAATTTTTGTTCTTCCTGGCTGCCGTGTCCGGATGTGTGAATATCATTTAATGGACCATGAATAACATCCGCTCCGGCACGGGACAACGAATCAATAATACGATTCACGCTTACAGTGTTGCCTGGAATCGGCGATGATGAAAAGACAACTGTGTCGTGCGGCTGAATTTGAATTTGCCGGTGAGATCCATTAGCGATACGTGAAAGTGCGGCCATCGGTTCACCTTGGCTGCCGGTACATAAAATCGTGACTTTATTGGCAGGAAGCTTGTTTAATTGATGAGTATCAACAAACGTGTCTTTCGGGCAGTGAATGTAGCCGAGCTGCTGCCCGATATTAATTGCATTTTCCATGCTTCGGCCAAAAACACCAACTTTGCGGCCATCCTCTACTGCTGCTTCGACAACTTGTTGAAGGCGGTGAATGTTTGACGCGAATGTTGCGAAAATGATCCGGCCTTTTACTTTACGAAATACATTATGAATACTTTCGCCGACTTTGCGTTCAGACATCGTAAAGTTTGGTACTTCACTGTTTGTACTGTCTGATAATAAGCAAAGAACACCTTCTTTGCCGATCTCAGCCATTTTCGTTAAATTAGCCGGCTCACCCACGGGTGTGAAGTCAAATTTAAAGTCACCTGTATGAACGATACTGCCTTGAGGTGTTTTGACAACAACTCCATAAGAATCAGGAATACTGTGCGTCGTCCGGAAAAAAGATACAGATGTTTTCCGGAATTTAATCACATCATCTTCGCCGATTTCGTGAAGGCGTGTGCGGCGAAGCAATCCATGCTCATCTAATTTATTGCGCAAGAGGCCCAGGGCGAGCTTTCCGCCATATACAGGTACATTCACAACCCGCAATAAATAAGGGATGCCGCCAATATGGTCTTCATGACCATGTGTAACAAACAGTCCTTTAATTTTATCGGCATTTTTTTGGAGATAAGAATAATCTGGAATCACATAGTCGATTCCAAGCAGCTCATCTTCCGGAAATTTAATTCCTGCATCAATCAAAATAATTTCGTCCTGAAATTGGACGGCATACGTGTTTTTGCCGATTTCACCCAAACCGCCGAGGGCAAAAACTGCTGTTTGATCATTTTTTACAAATTTCATGTGTTACAGCTGCTCCACTTTAAAGTCAGGTGACTTTTTCTCGTATTCAAGGTGACTGTCATTTACCTTTTGGACAAACTCAATGTTGTATGGGCGGCTTTTTAATGCGTGGCGAACTTCCCGTTCTGTTTGCGCTTCAGCATATAATGATTTTGTTTTTTCACGAACAGGCACTTCAGAACGATTTTCTTGGTAGTACACTTTGTAAATCATAACTTTCTCTCCTTTTTCTCGTTTAATATATACAAACCGCATAAAAGCGGTTCTTCTCAGTTTTTATCACAAAGGCTTGTTGAAAACAGCCTGTGGTCTTGATTTTTATTATATAGAAAGAAAGATGTTTTGACACGAAAGAACATCTTTTGTCTCTTGCATAAAGACAGCCCTTCATAATAGAAGGGCTTAACCATTCGAAATTATGCGATTGATTTTCTTCTGAGCAGATCTTTCCACTGTTTAACGAGCTTTTTTTTCAGCTTCTTCAACATTGTGGATCACTCCTTATTGCCATTTTATCATATGGTTGCTTGAATGAAAAGGAAATGGGCAATTCTATTGTGCAGTGGCTGGGGACTGACCATATGGCTTATCGTTCAATTGCCTGCGCATTTTCTTCCACATGAAATGGATCTTTTTCGTTAATATAGTCATAAAACAGGATGCCGTTTAAGTGGTCAATTTCATGCTGAATACAAATAGCAGGGAGTCCTTTTAAGCGGAATTTAACTTCTTCTTCCTCCAATGTTATCGCCTTGATTGTGACTCTTGCATAACGATGGACGTAACCAGGAACATTACGGTCAACAGACAAGCATCCTTCGCCACTTGTTAAAAATGCTTTTTCAACAGAATGACTGACAATTTTTGGGTTGAAAAGTGCATAGCTCAATTGATTGCCTTTTTCATCTTTTACATGGACTGCAATCATTCGTTTGGAAATGCCGATTTGAGGAGCGGCAAGACCGATGCCAGGACGCAGGCCGTATTTTTCCGATAGCTCCGGATCTTGGCTGTGTTGAACGTATTCCATTAAGGAAGCAAGCGTTTCTTTGTCTTCAATTGATGCCGGCAGGGTCACGTCACTCGCTTTTTTACGAAGAACCGGGTCCCCTTCCCGAACGATATCATTCATCTTAATCATATAGTTCCCTTCCTTTTTTCGCGTTTAGTGTATTTATCTTATCAAAAAGTGAGCAAAATGTTAACGGAGCGAGCCTTTTGTTTTACTCCGCATGAAAAGGGAATAGGAAGATGGAGAAAATTATGTAATGTATAACAGAGTAAAAAGCGCTTTCTTTTTGTAGTACAGAGCAACTCATTTCATTGGTACAGTATTGGTTTTTAAAATTAAAAAGAGTGATTTTTATAAAAAACCTTTTTAAATTGACGGATTAACACGGTTATTATACACTATTAACCGTAGCTTTATCTTGTATTAGTGATTTCTTGAAAATTACTGGTACAGTCATTTATAAATGGAAAAACAGCCGCATGGCGAGGCATAACCAATACAGAAAGGAAAGGTGACAACAATGAGTGCAAAGAAAACTCAGTTCGATCCGCAAAAAACGCTTGAATCGATTGAAACGCAATTTGAAATGGTTCAAGTTTTAAATGAAGAAGGAAAAATTGTAAACGAAAGTGCAGCACCAAAGCTTTCAGATGAAGAGCTTCAAGAATTAATGACACGCATGGTCTATACACGTGTACTTGACCAGCGCTCGATTTCATTAAACCGTCAAGGACGCCTTGGCTTTTATGCGCCAACCGCTGGACAGGAAGCATCGCAAATCGCTTCTCACTATGCCCTTGAAAAAGCAGACTGGATTTTGCCAGGCTACCGCGATGTTCCGCAAATCGTGTGGCATGGTCTTCCATTATGGCAGGCATTCTTATTCTCACGCGGCCATTATGTAGGCAACCAGGCACCTGAAGGAGTCAATGTGTTGTCGCCACAAATCATTATTGGTGCACAATATGTGCAAAATGCCGGCGTTGCATTAGGCCTTAAAAAACGCGGCAAAAAAGCGGTAGCTGTTACATATACAGGTGACGGCGGTTCATCACAAGGGGATTTCTACGAAGGAATCAACTTTGCAGGTGCATTTAATGCGCCGGCGATCTTCATTGTTCAAAATAATCAGTTCGCCATCTCAACACCGCGTGAAAAACAAACGGCGGCAAAAACAATTGCTCAAAAAGGAATTGCAGCCGGAATCCCATCTGTTCTTGTAGACGGCATGGATCCACTTGCTGTTTACGCTGTGGTGAAGGAAGCGCGTGAACGTGCAATCAATGGCGGAGGTCCAACATTAATCGAAACAATGTGCTACCGTTACGGTCCTCATACAATGGCAGGGGATGACCCGACACGCTACCGTACATCTGATCTTGATACAGAGTGGGAGAAAAAAGATCCACTCGTTCGTTTCCGTAAGTACCTTGAAAACAAAGGGCTTTGGAGCGAAGAAAAAGAAACAGAAGTAATTGAACGCGCAAAAGAAGAAATTAAAGACGCGATCAAAAAAGCCGATGACACACCAAAACAAAAAGTAACAGATCTGATGGCAAATATGTACGACGAAATGCCAGCAAACTTAAAAGAACAATATGAAATTTACACTGCAAAGGAGTCGAAGTAAGCCATGGCACAAATGACAATGATTCAAGCGATTACGGATGCCTTGCGCGTGGAGCTTAAAAACGACGAAAACGTCCTCGTCTTCGGTGAAGATGTCGGCGCTAACGGCGGAGTGTTCCGTGCAACAGAAGGTCTTCAAAAAGAATTTGGAGAAGAGCGCGTATTTGATACGCCGCTTGCGGAATCTGGAATCGGCGGTCTTGCTGTCGGTCTTGCACTTGAAGGATTCCGTCCAGTACCGGAAATTCAATTCTTTGGTTTTGTTTTCGAAGTCATGGACTCTGTCAGCGGGCAGCTTGCGCGTATGCGTTACCGTTCAGGCGGCGTTTACTCAGCTCCTGTAACAATCCGTTCGCCATTTGGCGGCGGCGTTCACACACCTGAGCTTCATGCGGACAGCTTAGAAGGCTTGATGGCGCAGCAGCCTGGCTTGAAAGTAGTTATTCCTTCCACTCCTTACGAGGCAAAAGGACTATTGATTTCTGCCATTCGCGATAATGATCCGGTAATTTTCCTTGAGCACATGAAATTATATCGTTCATTCCGTG
The DNA here is from genome assembly GCF_024213455.1 of Domibacillus sp. A3M-37. Lineage (NCBI taxonomy): Bacteria > Bacillati > Bacillota > Bacilli > Caryophanales > Bacillaceae > Domibacillus > Domibacillus sp. A3M-37. Next base: position 287,776 of record NZ_JANAVL010000002.1, read on the forward strand.
AAGAAGTGCCGGAAGAAGAATACACAATTCCGCTTGGCAAAGCAGCAGTGAAGCGTGAAGGTACTAACCTTTCTATCATCACGTATGGTGCAATGGTTCATGAATCATTAAAAGCAGCAGAAGCACTTGAAAAAGAAGGATATTCTGTTGAAGTGATTGACCTTCGCACTATTCAGCCGCTTGATATTGAAACAATCATGACTTCTGTTGAAAAAACAGGACGCGCAATCGTCGTTCAGGAAGCACAAAAGCAGGCGGGTATCGCTGCGAACGTTGTGGCTGAAATTAACGACCGCGCCATCTTGAGCCTTGAAGCACCCGTACTCCGTGTTGCAGCTCCGGATACTGTTTTCCCATTCTCCCAAGCTGAAGGTGTATGGCTTCCAAATCATAAAGACATTGTGGAAACTGCGAAAAAAGTTCTTGAATTTTAATAATAAATGACAGTCGAAAAGGAAGTGTAACTTCCTTTTCGAAATTCACATTACAGGAGGATGAATACATTGGCATTTGAATTTAAATTACCGGATATCGGTGAAGGTATTCATGAAGGTGAAATCGTCAAGTGGTTCGTTAAACCAGGCGATAAAATAGCAGAAGATGACGTGCTTTGTGAAGTGCAAAATGACAAAGCAGTCGTTGAAATTCCATCACCAGTTGCGGGTACAGTAGAAGAAATTCTTGTTGACGAAGGTGCAACAGCAATTGTAGGGGACACACTCATCAAATTTGATGCACCCGGCTATGAAGATTTGAAATTCAAAGGCGATCACGGTGACGAAGAAGGCGAAGCGAAAACAGAAGAGCAAGTTCAAGCAACAGCTGAAGCAGGCCAAGAAGTCGACAAAGCACCTGCAGAAGCACCGAAAGAAGACGCTCCTGCAGCTTCGACTGGTGCAGGCAGCCAGCCTCAGGCAGATGTAGATCCGAACCGTCGTATTATTGCAATGCCATCTGTACGCAAATATGCTCGTGAAAAAGACGTGAATATTGCTCTTGTTGCCGGCAGTGGCAAAAATGGCCGTATTGTAAAAGACGACATTGATTCATTCTTAAGCGGCGGTACGCAATCTGAAACTCCTGGACAAGATGCGAAACCGGCACAACAAGAAGCGCCGGCAGCGCAAGCAGAATCAAAACCAGCTGCAGCGGCGGCAATTCCAGAAGGTGAATTCCCGGAAACACGCGAAAAAATGAGCGGTATTCGTAAAGCAATTGCGAAAGCAATGGTGAATTCTAAACATACTGCACCACACGTTACGTTAATGGATGAAGTCGAAGTAACAAAGCTTTGGGCACATCGCAAAAAGTTCAAAGACATTGCAGCGGAAAAAGGTGTTAAGCTGACATTCCTTCCTTACGTCGTAAAAGCTCTTACAAGTGCGCTTAAAGAATACCCAGCATTCAACACATCGATTGATGATTCAACGAATGAAATTGTTCACAAACATTACTACAACATCGGAATTGCTGCTGATACAGAAAAAGGCTTGATGGTTCCGGTTGTGAAAAATGCTGATCGCAAATCGATGTTCACGATTTCAAATGAAATTAATGAGCTTGCTGTAAAAGCGCGTGACGGTAAACTGGCTCCGGCTGAAATGAAAGGTGCATCTTGCACAATTACAAATATCGGTTCTGCTGGCGGCCAGTGGTTTACTCCAGTTATTAACCATCCTGAAGTAGCCATTTTAGGGATTGGGCGTATTTCTGAAAAAGCGATTGTAAAAAATGGTGAAATTGTAGCCGCACCTGTGTTAGCATTATCATTGAGCTTCGATCATCGTATGATTGATGGAGCGACAGCACAAAATGCATTGAATCACATTAAGCGGTTGTTAAACGACCCAGAACTTTTACTAATGGAGGCGTAAGAAATGGTAGTAGGAGATTTCCCGATTGAAACAGACACTATAGTGATTGGTTCAGGCCCTGGGGGTTACGTCGCTGCGATCCGTGCAGCACAGCTTGGACAAAAAGTGACCATCGTTGAAAAAGAAAATATTGGAGGCGTCTGCTTAAATGTAGGCTGTATCCCTTCGAAAGCACTTTTAACAGCAGGCCACCGTTACGAGCAAGCGAAGCATTCTGATGATATCGGCATTATCGCTGAAAACGTCTCAGTAAACTTCGAAAAGGTGCAAGAATGGAAAGGCAGCGTCGTGAAAAAATTAACGGGCGGCGTTGAAGGACTGCTTAAAGGAAACAAAGTCGAAATCGTTCGTGGGGAAGCATATTTCAACGATGCAAACACATTGCGTGTAATGGGTGAAGATTCTGCTCAAACATATACATTTAAAAACGCAATTATTGCAACAGGCTCACGCCCAATTGAAATTCCAAACTTCAAATTTTCAACTCGCGTTATTGATTCAACAGGTGCATTAGCTCTAAAAGAAATTCCGAAAAAATTAGTTGTAGTAGGCGGCGGTTATATCGGGTCAGAACTATCTACAGCCTTTGCAAACTTTGGAACAGAAGTAACTATCCTTGAAGGTGCTCCTGAAATTCTTGGCGGTTTTGAAAAGCAGATGTCTGCACTTGTAAAACGCGGCATGAAGAAAAAAGGCGTTACAATTGTGACGAAAGCAATGGCTAAATCAGCCCAAGAAACAGAAAACGGTGTGAAAGTAACATACGAAGCAGCTGGAAAAGAAGCAACAGTTGAAGCAGATTACGTACTGGTTACAGTAGGCCGTCGTCCAAACACCGACGAAATGGGTCTTGAAGGTGCTGGCGTAAAAATGTCAGATCGTGGCGTTATCGAAATCGATAAACAATGCCGTACAAACGTGGAAAACATTTATGCGATTGGTGATATCGTTTCGGGACCACCATTAGCCCACAAAGCCTCTTATGAAGGTAAAATTGCGGCTGAAGCGATTAGCGGCGAAAAGTCTGAAGTCGATTACCTTGCGATTCCAGCAGTTTGCTTTACAGAGCCTGAGCTGGCAACTGTTGGCTACACAGAGTCGCAGGCAAAAGAAGAAAAAATCGAAGTCGTATCGGCAAAATTCCCATTTGCCGCAAATGGACGCGCCCTTGCGCTTAATAGTACAGACGGCTTTGTGAAAATTGTATCTCGTAAAGAAGACGGCCTGATCATCGGCGCGCAAATCGCTGGTTCAGGTGCTTCGGATATGATAGCAGAATTGGGTCTTGCGATTGAAGCAGGCATGACGCTTGAAGATATTGCTATGACCATTCATGCGCATCCAACGCTTGCTGAAATGACAATGGAAGCAGCGGAAGTAGCACTTGGTACACCGATTCACATTATGAAATAAAAGAACTAATTAAACAGAACCCCCGATTTCCTTATTATAGGAAATCGGGGGTTTTTTGTCCCGTTTTTAAATGTGTTATACAATTAAGGCTTGCAATTACTAATATGTTATATTATTATGAATTTACAGAACATAAATCGCTTTCAAAAAAACAAAACAGGAGGTTATGAAACATGGGAACAATCGTCTGCAAATCTTGCGAATCCACAATCGAGCACTTTGAAGAAGAAAAGGTGACAGTTTTATACTCTCACTGCGGCTGCGATCACGATACAGAAATTGATGACTAATCTTTATACATAAAGGGCTGCTCCGAAAATGGGAGCAGCCCTTTTTTTTAATAAATTGGCTTGCGCTCTTTAATGACACGCAATGTTTTTAATTCTTCATCTTCCGGTCCTTGAACAGGCAGACCGGCTGCTACATTTTCTTTGACATAACGCAAATTTTCTTCTGTAATAATTTCCCCGGGGATAAAAATAGGGATCCCTGGCGGATACACCATCATAAACTCCGCCATAATTCTGCCTGCGGATTCACCGATTGAAACTGTTTCTGTATCGGCATAAAATGCCTCACGCGGTGACAAAGCAAGCAGCGGAATATCCGGCAGCATAACATGGGCATATTTGGATTGAACAGTGCCGTTAAAAGCAGCCGCCATTTCAGTTAACGCCTTCACGAGCAAATCACAATTTTCTTTAGAATCTCCGGGTGTAATGATACAAAGAATGTTGTATAAATCGCTAAGTTCAACTTCAATATTGTACTGGTCACGCAGCCATTTTTCTGCATCATGTCCTGTCATGCCAAGGTTTTTAACAGAAATAATCAATTTAGTCGGGTCGTAATCATACGTAGCTTTTGAGCCGAGAATTTCTGAGCCTGCACAATACAGGTGATTGATTTTATTGATTTTGCTACGGGTTTCTTGCGCAAGCTCAATCGCTTCCCCAATAATTTGAGGGCCATTAATCGCAAGGTGCCTGCGGGCTGTATCAAGTGAAGCAAGCAGTATATAAGACGTAGATGTCGTCGTCAGCATACTTAAAATCGATTGTACCCGGTTAACCGATACAAGACCGTTGCGAACATTTAAAATGGAACTCTGGGTCATAGAACCACCCAATTTATGCACGCTTGTTGCTGCCATGTCTGCACCAGCCTGCATGGCGGATACCGGCAGGCCATCATGAAAATGAATATGCACACCATGTGCTTCATCAACAAGCACTGGAACGTTAAAAGAGTGGGCTGTAGCGACAATCTGTTTCAGATCGCCAGCAATGCCGAAATACGTCGGGTTAATAACAAGTACACCTTTTGCATCCGGATGCTCTGTAAGCGCCCGTTTTACAGATTCTGTCGTCATTCCGTGCGAGATGCCGAGGTCTTTATCGATTTCAGGGTGAATAAAGATCGGAACGGCTCCTGAAAAGACAATCGCTGTCATAATAGATTTATGAACATTTCTCGGTACAATAATTTTTTCGCCGGGACCACATACAGCCATAATCATCGTCATGATCGCGCCGCTTGTTCCTTGAACAGAAAAAAATGTATGATCAGCGCCAAATGCTTCGGCAGCCAGCTGCTGGGCTTCTTTTATAATGCCGTGCGGCTGATGCAAATCATCGAGCGGCTCAATGTTAATTAAATCGATTGAGAGTGCATTTTCTCCAATGAATTCTCTGAATACCGGATCCATTCCCTTTCCTTTTTTATGGCCGGGAATGTGAAACTGGACTGGGTTCTGTTTGGCGTGGCGAAGAAGCCCGTCAAATAATGGAGTTTCATGTTGTAACAACGCCATTTCCACCTCTTTTCTAATCATTCGCTAAAACAAAAGAATTATAGCATTTTGCCCTAACATTGCATAGAAATTTTTCTTATTTAACAAGGAGTTGAACAGGAGAGAATAGAATAGGTAAAGTGAGGTGAAGATAATGGAATATTCGTATCCGTTTTCAATGGACTGGTCAACGGAAGAAGTAATAGATGTTGTCGCTTTTTTTGAAGCAATTGAACAGGCGCATGAAAAAGGAATTGGAAAAGAAGTATTAATGGAACGCTATAAGCGCTTTAAAGAAATTGTCCCGGGAAAAGCGGATGAAAAGCGCATTTGCGGCGAATTTGAAGAAGTAAGCGGCTATTCGTCTTACCGAGCTGTCCAAAAAATGAAACAGGCACCTGCACAGACGGAAATCCGTATGTGAAAACAGTCCGTTCCGAAAAAATGGAACGGACTGTTTATTATTGATAAGCAAGCTTATAGAGCGGAAGAAGTGTTTCGAATGTTTCTTTAGCAACCGCATAAAAAGCGTCGCCGTCCTTTAAAATTGGATCGTCAGACGGAATATGGCGTCCGATTAGGAATTCGGCTTTTTTCACATCGTGGAACCGTTGAAGAGACTGTTTAAGATCTGCTTCTTCCCAAGGTTCTGCATCTTTTTTCAAATGGTCAAGTGATAAAACATAATCAGAAGGAACAGTTTCTTTGAGCAACTTCTGATTTTCTAAAAATGTTTTAGCAATCGCTTGTTTTCCGGGAAGTTCATAAATAAAGGCCAGCCAAATAAAAACGTGATCATCAAATAAGCCAACTTGAAAGTGCGGGTGCTGTTTATAACCGCGTTTATTATTTGCGATTGCGAGCCACGTATCATTTGGCGGGTTCACTTTGCGGCGTGCATGGCGTGCAATATGCAAAAACATCTCCTGGCCAAGCAGCACTGATAAATCATCCGTCAGTTCGTCACCCAGTTGCTTAAATTTAGGCTGGATTCGCTCTTGAATCGCAGTCATCCGCTCATCCAGTTCATTTAATTGAAATGTGCTAAAATCTTGTTTCGTAAATCCGGTAAATATCATTATTTATTATTCCTTTCCCACAAACCATCTCTTCTTTATAATCATTATTATAACATAAAGCAAGGCGTTGGAAAAACTTGATAACCTTTTTCGATTCGTGTAATGTGAAAGAAAATGGTCTTTAAGCGGGACGGGGGCTGCATAATGGCGAATTGGACGAAAATAGATGAAACAGTGAAGAAGTGGATTCAGGAGGCTGGAGAGAACATACGGGCATCTTTTACGCATTCGATCAGTATTCAAGCAAAGTCAAATCCGAATGATTTAGTCACAAACGTTGATGAGGAAACAGAACGCTTTTTTATTGAGCAAATCCGAACTGCATTTCCTGATCATCGTATTTTAGGGGAAGAAGGACAAGGGGACGATGTGCAGTCGCTTGATGGGGTCATCTGGATAATTGATCCGATTGACGGTACGATGAATTTTGTCCATCAACAGCGCAATTTTGCGATTTCTATCGGTATTTATGAAGACGGCGTTGGCCAGCTTGGCTACATATATGATATTGTTCATGACGAACTTTATCATGCAAAAAAAGGACAGGGTGCTTGGATGAACGACGTGCTTCTTGAGAAGCTGGAAAAAGTCCCTGTCGAAACGGCTATTATTGGAATCAGTGCCACTTGGCTTGTGAATAACCGCCATTTTGATCAAAACAGGCTCATTGGGCTGGCGAAAGATGTACGGGGAACTAGATCGTACGGTTCGGCGGCGCTTGAACTCGCGTATGTTGCGTCAGGACGGCTGAGTGCCTATATTACGATGCGGAATGCGCCTTGGGATTTTGCAGGAGGGAAAATAATTGTCGAAGAAGCAGGGGGGATCGTCAGCACAATTGGTGGGGAAGACCTTAATATGCTTTCAGTCAATCCGGTTTTTGCCGCTGCGCCAGGTCTTCATGAAGACATCTTAAAAAAATATTTAAATAAAAAAGGGGACGGCTGAAAAAAGCCATTCCCTTTTTTTTATAATTTACCTGCGCGGCGCATTTTCGCTTTATACGAAAAACCGAATCCCATGACGGCAAGCAGCAGGACGATTGATAAAATAGCACCCAAAATACTTTGTTCGCCGATGGCAATGCCGATACCAATCATGCATACGGCGGCTAAAACAGCAAATCCTAAAAACGGCCATTGAATAGCAGGCAATGTACAGTCCCCCCTTTTTTTCTATTGTAGTACAATGTCGGGTTTTCTGGCAATGTCCGCTTTTTTCAAATAGGCATCGTGCAAAGTGTGTGATATAATAGTTCAGTTAATGGAAACCGAACCAGATGGAGTTCCAAGAAAAGGCAGGAGGAAATAGTTTGAAAACAAGAAACGATTTACGTAACATCGCGATTATCGCCCACGTTGACCATGGGAAAACGACGCTCGTCGATCAGCTATTAAAACAATCAGGTATTTTTCGTTCAAATGAGCATGTAGAAGAGCGCGCGATGGATTCGAATGATCTAGAACGTGAGCGTGGTATTACCATCCTTGCTAAAAATACTGCGATTCAATATAAAGACAAAAAAATCAACATTCTGGATACACCTGGACATGCCGATTTCGGTGGTGAAGTAGAACGGATCATGAAAATGGTTGATGGTGTTCTTCTTGTTGTTGATGCATACGAAGGCTGTATGCCTCAGACACGTTTTGTATTGAAAAAAGCACTTGAGCAAAATTTGCGCCCAATTGTTGTAGTAAACAAAATTGACCGTGATTTTGCGCGCCCAACTGAAGTAGTGGATGAAGTACTTGAGTTGTTTATTGAGCTTGATGCTAATGATGAACAGCTTGAGTTCCCGGTTATTTACGCTTCAGGTATGAATGGAACAGCCAGCACGGATATAGAAAAACAAGACGAAACCATGGAAGCACTTTATGAAGCAATTATCGAGCACATTCCAGCTCCGGTAGATAACAGCGATGAACCGCTTCAATTCCAGGTCGCACTTTTAGACTACAACGATTATTTAGGACGGATCGGGATTGGCCGTATTTTCCGTGGGGAAATGTCGGTTGGCCAATCAGTCGCGCTTATGAAACTTGACGGCAAAGTAAAGCAGTTCCGTGTAACGAAAATGTTCGGTTTCCTCGGTTTAAAACGAGTTGAAATTGAAACAGCAAAAGCTGGCGATCTTGTAGCCGTTTCTGGAATGGAAGACATTAACGTGGGGGAAACGGTCACGCCGATGGAGCATCAGGAAGCACTTCCTGTTCTTCGTATTGATGAACCGACTCTTCAAATGAACTTCTTAGTGAATAACAGCCCGTTTGCAGGACGCGAGGGGAAATTTGTTACGTCAAGAAAAATTGAAGAACGTCTTCACGCGCAATTGGAAACAGACGTTAGTCTTCGCGTTGAAAATACAGCATCTCCGGATGAATGGATTGTATCAGGACGCGGTGAGCTTCATTTGTCTATCTTGATTGAAAACCTTCGCCGCGAAGGCTTCGAATTGCAAGTATCAAAGCCGCAAGTTATCGTTCGTGAAATTGACGGTGTAAAATGTGAGCCGGTTGAACGTGTTCAAATTGATGTGCCGGAAGAATATACAGGATCAATTATTGAATCGATGGGCGAGCGTAAAGGCGAAATGCTTGATATGGTCAACAATGGAAACGGACAAGTTCGATTAATTTTCATGGTGCCGGCACGCGGATTAATCGGTTATACAACAGAATTTTTAACAATGACGCGCGGGTATGGAATCATTAACCATACATTTGACAGCTACCAGCCTATGCAAAAAGGACGCATCGGCGGCCGCCGCCAAGGTGTTCTCGTTTCTCAGGAAACAGGAAAAGCATCCACATACGGCATTATGGGTGTAGAAGACCGTGGGATTATTTTTGTTGAAGCAGGAACAGAAATTTATGCTGGTATGATTGTCGGCGAACATACACGTGATAACGACTTGACAGTTAATATTGCGAAAACAAAGCAGGCGACAAATGTTCGTTCTGCGAATAAAGATCAAACAGCAACAATGAAAAAACCACGTATTATGTCGCTTGAAGAAGCGCTTGAGTACTTGAATGACGATGAGTATTGCGAATTAACGCCGGAATCAATCCGTCTTCGTAAAAAAATTCTCGATAAAAATGAGCGCGAACGCTCAGCGAAAAAGAAACAAGTATAAGTATAGAAAACTGGAGGGATGGATGTGGAAGGACTGGAGCACGTCAGTCCGCTTCTCGGTGCCATCATCGAAGCGTTCGGCGTTAAGGCAGCTGTCTACATTTATTGGGCAATTTTAATTGCCCTTTCCATTCTCGTTTACAATCTCGGGTTTGCGAAAAAGTTGAAAATGTGGCAGAATGTCATCATTTATTTTTCACTTGCGATCGGATCACTGCTTCTTTTAATTTTGTCGTACCAGCTGCCGGTTGTCGAAAGCTTGCTTGTAGCGGCATTAGTGCTCGGCACATATAAATTCAGGCTGAAAAAGCATCAAAAAGAAGAAAATATATCTTCATAATTTAAGCGGGAGGCCTAGGCCTCCCGCTTAAATTTTTGTCCATATAAACCGAGTATAAGTGCATATAAAATATGCCCTGCTGTCCACCAGAAAAACGCCCGCATGTCGTCCATTTCCGGGACGGACTTACAGGCAAGTGCGGATAAGGGGAAATAAAGAAAGATGGCCGGAAGCGTCAATAAAAAAGCTGTCGAATATGGGCGCTTTGTTTTCGGGAGCAATAAGAAAAACCCAGCAGCAATCAATAAGGAAACGAGTAAATGAAAAAAGAATTCGATCCATTCGGGCCATAACACCTGATTAATGATCGGAATAAAGTCAACATTCAGCAGAAGTGTATAAACACCTTTACCAGTAAATAGCTCGATCCCTTTCAGAAAAAAGCCGAGGAACAGGCCGGTGACAGCACCGGTCTGCAAAACAGGCTTTATTAAAGCCATTCTTTTTGTTTTCCGGATCTATAAACGAAAAATTGTCCTGTATTGACCCGTTTTTCCGTTTTTTCTGTTATGCGGGTCCGGCATTTGTCACACATATATGTATGGATGGGCCGATTCCGCAATTTTTTTGCAGAAGGCAAATGATCATCGATTGATTCAATTTTGTCACAGATTACGCATTTTACTCTCATGGTGGCACCTCCGTTTATATAATTAGTATAACACGGCAGAGGGGGTGCATATAGAAATGCAAACAGATTATCGGTATAATGAGGTAAAAAATAAAGGGAGCGGTAATGTTGGCAAATCGAAATGAATCGTATTTAATACCAGACTTGTTTGAAGCGCTTCAAACAGAGCGCCTATCTTTTTTTTCAACAGTGGATGCAGAAACAGGAGCTCCTTTTATGAATGCAGTATCCTGGGTGTACGCCTCGAATGATCAAACTTTGCGGATTGCGGTGGACAGCCGTTCAAAAATCATTGATAATATTCATAGAAACGCTCTTGTTTCCTTGGCTGTTTTTGCCTCGGAATCAACGTATACGATTAGCGGCAATGCAAAAGTTGTATCAAATCGTTTAGAAGATGTGCCATTAAAAGCATCTGTTATAGAAGTTGCGATAAATGAAGTCCGGGATGTTATGTTTTACGGATCGAAAATAGTGGTGGAGCCGGCTTACGAGAAAACATACGATTTGCAGGCAGCAGAGAAACTAGACCGGCAAATTATGAACGCCCTCAAGCAGAAAAGAATTCAATGATGTCATTTTTACTATATAAGGAGTTCGAAAATATTGAGATTAGTCGCTGTGTCATCCATTCAAGAAAATGTCTTTCTTGCTGAAAATGTGTTAAACAGCAAGGGGCAAGTGTTATTGAAGTCCGGAGCCAAACTTACATCGCCCATTTTGCAGCGTCTGCAATCGCTCGGTATTACATATGTATACATTGAGGATGGGCGTACGGATGACATTTACATTCGTCCTGTCTTAGCAGAAGGAACACGAAGAGAGGCGATTTCTGTCATGTCTGAAGCTTTTAACCAAGTGAAAAAGGATCTGTCAGCGGGGTCAACGAAATTAAATTTACATAAAATGGAAAAGAAGTTTGCGGCGGTCGTCCGGGATATCATTAGCCAAATTAAAGAACGGAAAGAAGCAATCGATCTATTGACTCATCTGTATGCACATGATGATTATATTTTCACACACTCGTTAAACGTGACAATCTACACGCTGGCACTTAGTATGAGACTGAAAAATTTAACTGCGAAACAAACAGAAGAAATCGGCCTCGGTGCCATGTTGCATGATATCGGTAAAATGATGATACCCGCGTCTATCTTGAAAAAGCCATCTAGACTTACAAATGATGAGTTCGATCTTATAAAAAAACATACAGAATTAGGCTTTGAATTACTTCGCAAAGAACACGGTCTTCCATTAACAACAGCGCATTGCGCACTTCAGCATCATGAACGATTAAATGGTTCGGGTTATCCGCGCGGCCTTAAAGGAAATGAAATTCATGTTTTCGGAAAAATACTTGGCATTGCAGATGTATACGATGCTGTCACGTCTAACCGAGTTTATCGCAAAGCTATGCTGCCACATGAAGGGATGGAAATTTTATACGCAGGGTCAGGAACTGAATTCGAAACTGCTTATATTGAAATGTTTAGAAAAGCCATCGTCATGTATCCAACCGGTTTAACTGTATGGCTGAATGATGGGCGAAAAGGGATTGTGTCTGGACAGAATGAGTATGTGAGCGATCGTCCCATTCTGCTCATTTTAGAGGAGGAAGGGTCCAATTTAGATGTACCTTATAAAGTGAATATGGCAGTCGAAACTACACTCTTTATTACAGAAACAGACACGACATTATCTGCTATATAAAAACCCCTCCCACCGCAGTGGAAGGGTTTTTTATTGAATATGAATGGCCGTTACATGGGTAACAGGGTTTTGGCGGTTAGATCCGTTTTTAAATAAAATGTGAACGGGGCCATCATCGCGTAACGGTTTTCCTTTTAGCGAAAATTGCATAATCAACGAATCAGCTTTTGTTAGTGGAAATGAAAAAGTTCCATTTTTCGTTTGGAACGAAATCTCAGAAGCGTCGTCCAGCGGCTCGGCATTTTTCAAAAATGGTGATAATGGGATGCCGAATGTACTTGTAAGCACTTTCTCTTTTTCGTATTTTTTTTCTGATTTGATCGTTGGAGGAAAGACAGCACCTTCCCGAATTTCTTTTTCCCAGAACTTAGATGTGCTCTTTATGTATTCTTCTTCCTCGTCACGTTCTGGTTGATCAGGTGAGGAAAAAAAATCATCTAGATCTATACGGCGGTCATCAAAAATCCAAACGCCTGGATCAAGTGTGACAGGAAATGATACTTTCCCTTTGATTGGAATGATTTGTTCCATGAGGCAAAATCTCCTTTGTGTAGGTGGCTATGTATAAAATAAGTATACCTTGAAAAATTCACCTTGTCAGTGCACGTGTTAAAATTCCTTGCAAATTCCTTGTATTAACGATAAAATCTTTTAGTATACAGTGATTCCATTCTTGGAACAGGGGGAGAAACAATGGCATCTGAAATGAAAATAGACCATCGGGAAAAAGCCTACTCTCTGTTGCAGGCGGATGCGGAAAAAATTTTGCGTCTCATCAAAGTTCAAATGGACAACTTAACGATGCCGCAATGTCCTTTATACGAGGAAGTGCTTGACACTCAAATGTTCGGCTTATCCCGTGAAATAGATTTCGCCATACGTCTCGGGCTGGTGGATGAAGCGGACGGCAAAAAGCTGGTTGATTCGCTGGAACAGGAATTATCGGCTTTGCATGAAGCGTCCTTCGACCGGTAAACAGACAGAAAACTCAAACAGCTGTTTGAGTTTTTTTAACTTAAAGAGTATCGCTTATCGGTAAGCGCATGAATGGAAGGTATTTATGTGGAAAAGAAAGTTAAAATCATATGATTATCCGCTGGCAGCCGCTTTTCTTATTTTATGCTTTTTTGGACTAATGATGATTTTTAGTGCGAGCTCAGTAATGGCAGTGCAGCGCTGGGGACTTGAAAGCGAATTTTTTTATGATAAGCAAAAGCTCCATATGATCGTGGCTTTTATCGCTTTTGGAATCATGTCCATATTTCCTTATCGGCGCTTAAGAGCAAATCGGTTTTTAGTTATCATTACATCTGGCATGTTTTTTACGCTGTTTTTGCTGTTTTTATTCGGCAGCGTTTCTAATAATGCGCAAAGCTGGTTTCAGATCGGCGCACGTTCGATTCAGCCTTCCGAATTTTCAAAGCTGGTTATTATTATTTATATGGCAGCTGTTTTCTCTAAAAAACAAAAGAATATTAATTCGTTAAATAACAGTATTGCGCCGCCGGTCATTGTTTTATTTGCGGTTTGTTTTCTAGTCGCGCTCGAACCGGATTTTGGAACAGCAGCAATCATTTTTGCAATCGGGTTGACAATTGTCTTGTCATCCGGTATAAAAATGAAAAAGCTTGCAAAGTTTGCCCTTCTCATTGGTATTTTCGCTCTTTTCTTATCGCCGCTTTTAATATGGCAGAAGGATAATATTTTGTCTGAAGAACGAATGAGCCGGTTGACGAGTTATATGGATCCGTTTAAGTATGAGGAAGATGCGGGTTATCATCTGGTAAATTCCTACCTTGCGATCGGATCCGGCGGACTGACGGGTCGGGGGCTTGGGCAAAGTGTTCAAAAGCTTGGTTATTTGCCGGAGCCGCACACTGATTTTATTATGTCCATTATCGCCGAAGAACTTGGCGTTTTTGGTATAATCATTGTCATTGGGGGAATTTCGTTTATTGTTTTGCATGGTCTCCGTATTGCAATTAGAAGTACTGATTCATTTGGTTCTATGCTTGCAGTCGGGATTTCCTCCATGATTGGCATTCAGGCATTTATAAATCTTGGCGGTGTGTCAGGCATTATTCCGATTACAGGTGTCCCGCTTCCATTTATCAGCTACGGGGGCTCATCCTTATTGCTGCTTTCTATTTCAATGGGCATTTTGGCTAATGTTTCCATGCAGTCGAAATATGAAAAAAACTATAAATCTTAAAAATAAAAAGGTTCAATCATTTGAGCCTTTTTATATATATTTTATCAACAGATCAGGGGAGAGATGAAGATGAAAAAAATCAGCAAAGTGCTGGTGGCGAATAGGGGAGAGATTGCCATCCGCGTGTTCCGTGCCTGCACAGAACTACATATCCGGACAGTAGCTGTCTACTCGAAGGAAGATTCAGGCTCTTATCATCGTTATAAAGCCGATGAAGCATATCTTGTCGGTGAAGGCAAAAAACCAATCGATGCCTACTTGGACATTGAGGGCATTATTGAAATTGCCAAACAAGCGGATGTTGACGCAATTCACCCTGGCTATGGTTTTTTATCTGAAAACATTGAATTCGCGAAACGTTGTGAAGAAGAAGGTATTATTTTTATTGGGCCTAAATCTGCCCATCTTGATATGTTTGGCGATAAAGTAAAAGCACGTACACAAGCAATTAACGCAGGTATTCCCGTGATTCCAGGAACAGACGGTCCGGTTAGCAGCTTGGATGAAGTCATTGATTTCGGGAAGAAGAATGGGTTTCCAATCATAATTAAAGCTTCTCTTGGCGGCGGCGGACGCGGCATGCGAATCGTCCAAAATTTAGGTGAAGTGCGTGAGTCATATGATCGTGCTAAGTCCGAAGCAAAAGCCGCTTTTGGAAACGACGAGGTGTATGTTGAAAAGTTCGTTCAAAATCCGAAGCACATTGAAGTGCAGATTATCGGTGATCATGAAGGAAATATTGTTCATTTGTATGAGCGTGACTGTTCTGTTCAGCGTCGCCATCAAAAAGTAGTGGAAGTTGCCCCGGCTGTTTCGATTTCGGAAGACTTGCGCGACCGTATTTGTGAGGCGGCAGTCAAAATAATGAAGAATGTGGATTACTTAAATGCGGGTACCGTTGAATTTCTCACAGCCGGCGATGAATTTTACTTTATCGAGGTAAATCCGCGCGTTCAGGTTGAGCACACGATTACTGAAATCATTACAGGCATCGATATCGTGCAGACACAAATTTTAGTAGCGGAAGGCCACGGCTTGCACAGTGATAAAGTAGCCATTCCGCAGCAAAAAGATATTCGTACGATGGGCTATGCCATTCAATCGCGTGTGACTACAGAAGATCCTGAAAATGGATTTATGCCGGATACAGGGCGGATCATGGCTTATCGTTCAGGCGGCGGTTATGGCGTTCGTTTAGATGCTGGGAACAGTTTCCAGGGTGCTGTTATTACACCATATTATGATTCACTGCTCGTAAAAGTGTCTACGTTTGCGATGACATTTGAGCAGGCGGCATCAAAAATGGTGCGAAACTTACAGGAATTCCGGATTCGCGGGATTAAAACGAATATTCCATTCCTGGAGAACGTGATGCGTCATGAAGACTTTATCGCTGGGAATTACAATACTTCATTTATCGATACGACGCCGGAATTATTTATTTTTCCGAAAAAGAAAGACCGCGGCACAAAAATGCTTAATTATATCGGAACCGTGACAGTAAACGGATTTCCAGGTGTCGAACAAAAGAAAAAACCGGTATTTGATACACCGCGCATTCCAAAAGTAAAACTTTCTGAAAAACCGGCACGTGGCACGAAACAGATTCTTGATGAGCAGGGCGCAGATGGCCTCGTCAGCTGGGTGAAAGACCAAAAAGAAGTGCTCTTAACCGATACGACGATGCGTGATGCGCACCAGTCGCTCCTGGCAACGCGTATTCGGACAACAGACTTGACACATATTGCACCGGCAACAGCACGCCTTCTTCCTGACTTGTTCTCGATGGAAATGTGGGGAGGCGCGACGTTTGACGTAGCATACCGCTTCTTAAAAGAAGATCCGTGGAACCGGCTTGAGACGCTCCGCAAGCAAGTACCAAACGTCTTGTTCCAAATGCTGCTTCGGGCGTCAAACGCAGTCGGCTACAAAAACTACCCTGATAATGTAATCAAAGAATTTGTTCAGCAGTCGGCCCAATCGGGTGTTGACGTTTTCCGTATTTTTGACAGCTTGAACTGGGTGAAAGGCATGGAAGTGGCGATTGATGAAGTACGCCAGTCAGGCAAAGTTGCGGAAGCGGCGATTTGCTATACAGGGGATATTGATGATCCATCTCGTGCTAAATACAACGTAGAGTATTATAAGCAGATGGCCAAAGAATTAGAAGCTCAAGGTGCTCATATTCTTGCCATTAAAGATATGGCTGGACTTCTGAAGCCTCAGGCAGCATACCGTCTTATTTCTGAATTAAAAGAAGCGATCGAGATTCCTGTGCATTTGCACACGCATGATACGAGCGGCAATGGTATCTTCATGTACACGAAAGCAATCGAAGCAGGTGTAGATATCGTGGATACGGCACTTAGCACAATGGCGGGTCTTACGTCGCAGCCAAGTGCGAACACGCTTCGTTATGCATTGGAAGGCACAGATCGTGCGCCATCGGTCAGCATTGATGCGCTTGAAAAAGTATCATACTACTGGGAAGATGTCCGCAAATTCTATGCGCCGTTTGAAAGCGGGATGCTTGCGCCTCATACGGAAATCTATGAGCATGAAATGCCGGGTGGACAATATTCAAACCTTCAGCAGCAGGCAAAAGGCGTCGGCCTTGGCGATCGCTGGGATGAAGTAAAAGACATGTACCGCCGTGTGAATTTAATGTTTGGTGATATTGTCAAAGTAACACCATCTTCAAAAGTAGTCGGCGACATGGCACTGTTTATGGTGCAAAATGATTTAACAGAAGAAGAAGTACTGCTTCGCGGCAATAACATTGACTTCCCAGATTCTGTTATTGAATTGTTCGAAGGATATTTGGGCCAGCCGGTCGGCGGATTCCCAGAAGAATTGCAAAAGGTTATTTTAAAAGGAAAATCACCTATTACAGTTCGTCCGGGTGAGCTGCTCGAAGACGTTGATTTTGATGCGCTTCGCAAAGAACTCGAGCAGGAGATTGGTGAAGAACCGACCGAGCAGGATGTAATTGCATATGCCCTTTATCCGAAAGTGTTTGCTGACTATGCAAAAGTAAAAGCACAGTTCGGTGACATTTCTGTTCTTGACACACCAACATTCCTATATGGTATGCGTCTTGGTGAAGAAAAAGAAATTGAAATTGAAACAGGTAAAACACTTATCGTGAAACTGATCTCGATTGGCCATCCACAGGCGGACGGTACACGCATTTTAAGCTTTGAGCTAAATGGCCAGCCGCGTGATGTTGTGATTAAGGATGAAAGTGTTAAATCTGCGGTAAATGCAAAAGTGAAAGCCGATCCGAAAAACGAAGGCCACATTGCAGCAACAATGCCGGGAACAGTTATTAAAGTAATTCTTGAAAAAGGTGACAAAGTAAAACGCGGTGATCATTTAATGATTACAGAAGCAATGAAGATGGAAACGACCGTCCAAGCGCCGTTTGATGGTACTGTAAAAGCAGTTCACGTTCAAAATGGTGAAGCAATTGCAACAGGCGATTTGCTTGTAGAACTTGAAAAATAAACAAAATAAAAGCACTGCCTCTTAACTGAGGCAGTGCTTTTATCATTTCAGCGTATTTATTTTGCTGCGAGAGATCAGTAAGATAAAATAACATAACAGGCCAAATAAGCAGGAAATAAAAAGAGCGTGGGCTAGTGCAACATATAAATTTAAATTAGTCCAAATAATGAAGGCACCAGCAATGACCTGTAATAGAACAAGTGTAAATGCAATAATCCATCCGTAATATAAAACGCGTTGATGCTTATAGTACTTTATGGTAATATATGTAATATAAGCGATCCAAATGAAAATAAGACCGGCAGCTGCACGATGGCTCATTTGAATCCATTGATACAAATTTGACGGCAAAAATTCATTATTGCCGCACATCGGCCATGAATTACATACCATGCTTGATTTTGTATGGCGCACAAGTGCACCAGTATAGACGACGATGTAACTGTATAGCGTAACCCCGATCGTATGCCATTTCATCCGGCTGTCAATCACAATGGCAGATGCATCGAAGCGCTGATCCACTTCGAAAATAAGCAGTGTCAGTAATAATACCGCTGCAAAAGAAATAAGAGAGATACCGAAGTGAAGAGCTAAGACAAAGTCATTTTGTCCCCAAAGAACAGCCGCCGCACCAATTAATGCCTGAGCAAGCAAAAAGAAGAATGCCAGAATCGCCAGAAATTTCGTTTCGCGCTTGTGGCCGATAAAACGCCAGGAGGCAATGGAAAGCGCAAGGACGAGAAATCCAGCTACACCTGAAACAGCTCGATGGGAGAGTTCAATAATGGTTTCTATTTTAATATCTTCCGGAATGATTTGCCCGTGGCAAAGCGGCCATTCATTTCCACAGCCAAGACCGGAATCTGTTTTTGTAACGAGCGCGCCGCCGATTAAGACGACAAGCATTACAAGTGTTGTTACAACACCAAGCCATTTAAGCCAACCATGCAAAATGTTCACCTTCTTTCTTTCTATCTATATACGCATCATTCGTACATGATCATACAGTCGTCGTATTGATTTCGCAACACCCCATTGTATACCTTTTATATTATCTTATAAAAAAGAACGTCTGGAAACAGAACGCTTTCACGAGTCACAAATTTGACAAAAATAGTTCATCATCCGTTCACATAAAAAAGAATGGATATGATTTAATATGGAAGAGAGCGCCCATTGTTTTGAAATGTTTTCAAATAGTGTAGAAAAGCGCGGCTGTATCCTTTATAGTAAGAAAAGAAAGTGTGTTTAAAGAAAGGGGGGAAAAAGGTGTCGCGTGCTGCAACAACAATGGATAAAACAAACGTGCCGGAAACAACAGCGATGAAAGATTTTATGGCGCTGATTAAGATCGGCATCGTTAATTCCAATTTAATAACGGTATTTACAGGTATGTGGCTGGCCTTTATTTTGAATGATATTCGCTTTTTGGCCAACCTTGATACGATCGCTTTGACACTGATTGGTTCCGCACTTATTATTGCGGGTTCTGCAAGTTTAAATAATTACATAGACCGGGACATTGACCCATTAATGGAGCGGACGAAAACAAGGCCGACTGTTACGGGGAAAATCAGCTATTCAAAAGTATTAGTAATAGGACTTGCGCTCGTCATTGCCGGCTCAGCGCTTTTATTTATGACAACGTTCACAGCAGGCGTGATCGGCGTAATTGGTATTATCAGCTACGTCGTCATTTATACGATGTGGTCAAAGCGGCGTCATGTAAGCAATACAATTGTCGGCAGTATTTCCGGCGCCGTTCCGCCTCTTATTGGCTGGGCTGCGGTCGACCCGACGCTTGATGTATTAGCCTGGATGTTATTTTTAATCATGTTTATTTGGCAGCCGCCGCATTTTTACGCGCTGGCAATGAAGCGGGCAGATGAATACGGGAGAGCGGGCATTCCGATGCTGCCGACCGTGAAAGGGTTTGCTGTCACAAAACGACATATGTTTGTTTGGACACTTTTTCTTTTGCCATTGCCTTTTTTCATGACTGAACTGGGTACGGCGTTTATCATTTTAGCTACATTGCTAAATGCAGGCTGGGTAGCACTTGCTGCAACAGGCTTTAAAGCAAAAGACGATTTGAAATGGGCTAAATATATGTTTATCTATTCATTGCAGTATTTAACCATTATTTTCGTTGCGATGGTCATCGTGACCGTTATTTAAACAAAGGGAATTCTTTCTTTTGAGGAAATCCATATATATGCACTGTTTTAGTAGACATTTTATACGAAAGAGGGGTAGTAATACGCTATGAAACAGAAGCTAACAAAATGGCGTCTTTTTACGGTTTTTGGTCTGATGGCGCTTGTTCTGTCTGGCTGTGGCGAACCATTTCTTTCAACGTTGATTCCTGCCGGTGAAGCAGGTCAGACTGCGTATGATCTCATGATGCTGAGCACATGGATCATGGTCGGTGTAGTCATCGTTGTATCGATTTTGTTTGCTGTTGCTGTCATTAAGTTCCGCCGTAAAAAGGGCGATACAACCATTCCGAAACAGGTCGAAGGAAGTCACATTTTGGAGATCGTTTGGACCGTTATTCCGATTCTTTTACTTATCATCCTTACGATTCCAACAGTTATTGCCACATTCGACTTGGCTGATACAAAGGCCATGGATAAGAAAAACGAAGACGGAACAACAGACGTGATGGTTGTAAACGTACGTGCTAACCTTTACTGGTGGGAATTTGAGTATCCAAACCAAAAGATTATCACAAGTCAGGATCTCGTCGTTCCGACCGGTCAAAAAGTGTATTTTAATGTAAAAGCAACTGACGTTAAACACTCATTCTGGATTCCGGCTGCCGGAGGAAAGATTGATACAAACGTAGAAAATGTCAACCAAATCTGGCTTGAGTTTGACAATGAAAAAGCGGCAGAGGCTGATAATTTATTTTACGGAAAATGTGCAGAGCTTTGCGGTCCTTCTCACGCATTAATGGATTTTAAAGTACGGGCTCTTCCACAAGGTGAATTTGATCAATGGGTAACAGCTATGCAGGCAGTGGACGCAGAGGCAGCTGAAGCAGCACCAACTAATCCTACTGCAGCAGCAGGACAGGAAGTATTTAACCAAAAATGCTTGAGCTGTCATGCGGTTACAACAGCTGATGCGCGTCCAGAAGCAGCACGTACAGCACCCAACCTTGCGAACTTTGGGGATCGAGAGATGGTTGCTGGTATTTTAGAACATGACGAAGAAGAGTTGAAAAAATGGATTGCAAATCCAGAGCAGTACAAACCAGGTAATAAAATGACTGGTACATACGGTGAACTGTCTGATCAAGAATTGGATCAGCTCGCTGCTTACTTAATGAGTCTTAAAGTAGAACAATAATTACAGAAACATAGTAAAGGAGGTAAAACCGTTGAGTAGCATTGCACACACGCAGAAACGGGGATTTGCCGGTACAGTTTGGGATTACTTAACAACAGTTGACCATAAAAAAATCGCAATCCTTTATTTACTCGCTGGCGGCTTTTTCTTTATTGTCGGCGGTATTGAAGCAATGATGATTCGGATTCAGCTGGCTGTGCCGAACAATGACTTTGTCAGTGCCGGTTTATTTAATGAGATTATTACAATGCACGGTACAACAATGATTTTCCTGGCAGCAATGCCATTATTATTCGCATTTATGAACGCAGTCATGCCACTTCAAATTGGCGCGCGTGACGTTGCATTCCCATTCATTAATGCACTTGGATTTTGGTTGTTCTTTTTCGGTGGGCTGTTCTTAAACCTTTCATGGTTTTTAGGCGGTGCTCCAGATGCAGGCTGGACATCGTACGCGTCATTGTCACTCGCATCTGAGGGACACGGAATTGATTTTTATGCATTAGGGCTTCAGATATCCGGTTTTGGTACACTGATGGGGGGAATTAACTTTCTCGTTACCATTATCAATATGCGTGCACCGGGTATGACTTACATGAGAATGCCGCTTTTTACATGGACAACTTTTGTTGCGTCAGCACTTATCTTGTTCGCATTTCCTCCACTTACGGTCGGTTTATTCATGCTTATTTTTGACCGTATGTTTGGCTCAGGTTTCTTCGATGTAGCTATGGGCGGAAATACGATCATCTGGGAGCACTTCTTCTGGATCTTCGGTCACCCGGAAGTGTATATTCTTGTGTTGCCGGCGTTCGGTATTTTCTCAGAGATTTTCCCGACGTTTGCAAGAAAGCGTTTATTTGGATATTCGTCCATGGTATTCGCAACCGTCTTAATTGGATTCCTTGGTTTCATGGTATGGGCTCACCACATGTTTACAACAGGTCTTGGCCCAATTGCGAATGCTATTTTCGCTGTTGCGACTATGGCCATTGCGGTTCCAACAGGGATTAAAATCTTTAACTGGATTATGACCATTTGGGGCGGAAGTATTCAGTTCACTGTTCCGATGCTGTATGCTGTTGCCTTCATCCCATCATTCGTTATGGGTGGTGTAACGGGGGTTATGCAGGCTGCTGCGCCGGCTGATTATCAGTTCCATGACACATACTTTATCGTTGCTCACTTCCATTACGTTATTGTTGGTGGGATTGTGCTCGGACTTCTCGGCGGTGCTCACTTTTACTGGCCGCTTATGTTTGGAACAATGCTCAGTGAAAAACTGGGTAAAATTACCTTTGTCTTGTTCTTGACTGGTTTCCATTTAACATTCTTTATTCAGCATTTCCTTGGTTTAATGGGGATGCCGCGCCGTGTATGGACATTCTTGCCTGGACAAGGGCTTGAAGCCGGTAACCTGATTAGTTCAATAGGAGCCGCCTTCATGGCTGTAGGTATCATTATCATGCTTGTGAACGTTGTGATTACACAGAAAAAGAATATTCAAGTAGGAAGAGATCCTTGGAAAGATGGTCGTACACTTGAGTGGTCACTTCCATCTCCAACACCTTTCTATAACTTTAAGCAGCTTCCACTCGTTCGCGGACTTGATCCTTTCTGGATCGAGAAAATGGAAGGCAAAACAGAAATGACACCGGCTGAGCCGATTGGCGATATTCACATGCCGAACAATTCTTTCGTGCCGTTTGTTATCTCATTAGGTCTTTTCATTGCCGCATTTGGTGCTATGTATCATGCGGATGAAGGGAAAGGCTGGGCAATTCCGGTTCTCATTATAGGGATGCTGGTGACGTTTGGGGCGATGCTTTATCGTTCTATTAAAGATGATCATGGCTACCACATCCATAAAGAAGATCTTTTGGATGATACAGGAAAAGGAGGGACACATTAATGGCAGCTGAACAAAAATTCACGCCGCGAACGTGGCCCGAATCACCTGAGCAGGCAACGCTTGAAGGTAAAAACAAGTTTTTAGGCTTCTGGTTTTTCCTGGGAGGCGAGACGGTTTTATTCGCTTCTTTGTTTGCAACGTACCTAGCACTGAAAGACAGTGTGCCGAGTGATACACATGCAAAAGCAGCGGATTTATTTGAACTGCCGCTCGTTTTCTTAATGACGATGCTTCTTTTAACAAGTTCATTAACGTCTGTTTTTGCGATGTATCATATGAAAAACTACAATTTCAAGAAAATGCAGCAGTGGCTTTTTATCACCGTGGCACTTGGCTTGGCGTTCCTTGGCTGTGAAATTTATGAGTTCAATCATTATTACCATGAGTATGAGCATAAGTTTACGAGCAGCGCATTTGGATCAGCTTTTTACACATTGGTCGGCTTCCATGGCGGTCACGTTGTATTTGGTCTTTCCTGGATCATTGCATTAATGGTCCGCAACGCAAAACGCGGACTTGATCTTTACAACGCACCGAAATTTTACTTAGCGAGCTTATACTGGCATTTCATTGACGTCGTATGGGTATTCATCTTTACGGTCGTATACTTAATGGGAATGGTGGGATAAAGAATGGCGAATTTACACCCAAATTCAGGTGATCCTAAAGTTACGTACGAATATCGCCGTAAGAAGCATGCAGAAGAGATGAGAATGCAAGTCGTGACATTTACGATGATGATTTTCTTTACGGTCATTGCGTTTGCAGCGGTGGGCGCTGGATTTTCTAAATGGTTTATTGTTCCATTTGTTTTGCTCCTTGCCATTGTACAGGTTATTTTCCAGCTTTATTACTTTATGCATATGAGCCATAAAGGACATGCGGAAGCGCAGTTATTTATGTATTCAGGTGTCCTTGTTGGATTTTTGACCATTCTTACGTTTGTGACAATTATCTGGTGGTAAGAAGTAAAAGTGTTTCCCGCATACGGGGAACACTTTTTTTCTGTCATTAACTTGTCAATACATGGCGTTGTCACCCGGTTTTTACCACGGTATAATAAAGGGAGCGCTAAAAAAATGAGGTGAATAGGATGCCGATCAGCATTTTCGGATTTCCAGCTCTTTGGAGTCCGTATTTTATTGTTGTGCTGCTGTTTATGACAGTATTGTACTTTTTCGTTACGGTCAAATGGCGGGGAGACTTTAAAGACAGTGAACCGCTCACAAAACGTCAGTCACTGCTTTTTTTAAGCGCCATGTTAATTTTGTATGCTGTAAAAGGCTCACCGCTCGATTTAATGGGGCATATTATGATGACGTACCATATGGTTCAAATGGCTGTGCTTTATCTTGTTATACCTCCAATTCTCATTAAAGCCATTCCATGGTGGGTATGGAAGCCGGTAACTCAGCTGCCTGTTGTAAAACATGTTTTTGCATTTGCAGCGCGTCCGCTTATTGCGCTTATTTTATTTAATGGAATGTTTTCGTTTTATCACATTCCGCTTATTTTTGATTTTATTAAAATGAGCGAGACGCTGCACAGCTTGTACACGGTCATTTTATTTTTCCTGGCGATCTGCATGTGGTGGCCGCTTGTCAATGAGCAGCCGGAAAGCAAAGGACTTGATGGCTTAAAGAAGATCGGCTATATTTTTGCGAATGGCATTTTATTAACACCTGCATGTGCCTTAATTATTTTTGCATCAAGTCCACTTTATGCAACGTACTCGGATGGAACTGCGTGGTTGAAGGCGATGGAGCTGTGTGTCCCATCATCTACACTGTCGGGCTTGAATTTAAGTGGACCTGAATTATTTTCTAATATGGCCGTTGTTGAAGATCAGAAAACAGGCGGTATTGTCATGAAGATCATTCAGGAAATTGTATATGGCGTTGTTCTTGCACAAGTTTTCTTTGATTGGTTCCGCAAAGAGGAAGAAGACGCGGATAAAATAACAGAAGCGGCTTTGGCACGTCACAATAAATAAATCAATGTATTCACAAAAAAAGGAAACGGTTGTCCGTTTCCTTAGGTTTACATAACGGAAGTGAGGAATTTTCATGTCGTTACCTATTTTACCAACGATCAGCACCTTTTTCATCGCTTTAAGTGCGATATTTGTTGCGATCGGCTGGGCACAGATTAAGCAGCGTAAAGTTGAAAAACATAAAAAAACAATGTTGCTGGCAGGCGTTTTTGCTTTAACCTTTTTCACTATATATGTCAGCCGGACTTTATTTATTGGCAATACCGCTTTTGGCGGACCGGATGATATAAAGATTTATTATACTGTCTTTTTGATTTTTCATATTTGTTTAGCGACAACAGGTGCTGTGTTTGGAATTGTATCCATTATAAGCGGATTGAAAAATAATTTAAAACTTCACCGTAAAATCGGGCCATATACGAGCATCATCTGGTTTTTTACGGCGATTACCGGTGTGGCTGTTTATTTGCTCCTATATGTATTTTACTCAGGCGGTCCGACGACATCGGTTTTCAAGGCCATTCTTGGCGGAGAATAAAAAAAGCTTTCCTCTTTGACGGAGGAAA
The DNA here is from genome assembly GCF_024213455.1 of Domibacillus sp. A3M-37. Taxonomy (NCBI): domain Bacteria; kingdom Bacillati; phylum Bacillota; class Bacilli; order Caryophanales; family Bacillaceae; genus Domibacillus; species Domibacillus sp. A3M-37. The sequence continues at coordinate 313,297 of NZ_JANAVL010000002.1, forward strand.
GCTTTTTTCTTATACGTAATGAACGGTTTCTGCTTTAATATCTGCAAGCAGCTTTTCACACGTTTTCACGAGTGATTCAGGAAAATATTCATCCACCCCGTATTCGATGCCATGCGGATAATAATGTTTGCCAAGAAGCGGTGTCATTAATTCAATGAGGGCATCTTCAGCACCCACGTCTCCTTTAACAGCGAAACCGAAGACACGCAAATAATAAACACCTTCTTTTAATTCAAATTTACGATCGTATGTAACACGTTCATAATCCCATTGGCCGGCAAGTACCATGCCGTGTTCTTCCATAATATGTGTAAGCTGGTTTAAATCAATCTGTGTGCCTTCAAGACCCGTATTTTCAAATTTCATAAACGTACTCCTTCCTGCCTGTTTGTCTTTTTTTGCTTCATCTTCCATAATAGTCGAAATTGCGCTTTCATGCAATGTGCTTGAAATGATTGAACGTGACAAATTTTTAACGGTGTAACGACAAGTTTTTTTCAATCGGTGATGTGGAATGATATACTGATGAAAGATGGGGTATGTAAGGAGATGATCGTCTGCGAGCTGTTTTTAAAATCTTAGTCATTTTTTTAATTTTAATACTGGTCGGCATTTATACCGATAAAGCGATAGATGAAAAAAGCAATGAACCGCCTGCACCGCCCCCTGTCAACAGCGGGGAGGTTGACCCTGCGCTGCCGAAGAAGGTAGATCCGGTTCCGGATGAAGGAGCTGGGGCGTTAATAGGAAAGTCAGTAGATGTGCTTGTAAAGGAATATGGGGAACCTGTCCGAAAAGAACCATCAGCATACGGATACGAATGGTGGGTCTATAAATCCGCCGGCCGGTACATGCTCGCAGGTGTTGAAAATAGCCGAGTCGTGACGATTTTTGCAAAAGGCGATATAAATACGGTACCTTTTTCAATTGGACGCTCTGCTAATGAAATTTTTAGTTCCCGGTATCCGGAAATGGAAATTGTTGTGCACGCGAAAGATAGCTATTACCGTTTTGAACTGTCGGAAGAAGAGTTAAATATAAGACCACTTATTCCAATCGGTGATTTTTATGCGCAGCTTTATATTGACCAGCAGACCGGTACGTTGTCCGGCATCCGGTTTATGACCGCTGGCGTTCTGCTTAAAATAAAGCCATATGAGCTTGTTTATGAAGGGACATTGCCTGAAGTCCCATATCCGGGTATGTCTGCATGGGTGCATATTGAGCGTGGAAGTGAGGCGCAGCTCGCAGATATGAGTAATTTTGTTCGACAGCAAGCTGGCATGCCGGTGCTTCTATGGACACCAGAAATAAAAGCGTCAGCCAAATCACATAGCAAGGACATGTTTGAAGCCGGTTATTTTGGTCGTGAATCACCGAGATTTGGAAATGTAAAGCAGCGTTTAACGGAAGCGGGTCTTTCATTTAACACCTCGAATGAAATGATCAGCGCCAATTATATGGATGCACCCGCAGCGATGGAAGCATGGCTGAATTCACAGGAGGATCGGGCCATTCTTTTAGATGAATCCTTCACATCATTTGGAACAGGCGCTTATCGCACTCATTTCACACAAATTTTTACCGGAATGTAACGATATATGGTAGAATAAGCGGATGGAGGTGACTCAAATGATTGCAACAACGATAGAACTCATTAATGTCACGGATGCAGTAGATGAACTTGGAGATATGATTCTTCACTCAGAACAAGCAAAGCAATACCGGGACTGTTACGATAAGCTTTATACGGTTGAATCCGTTAAATATAAAATTTTTGCTTTTAGCCGACTGAAAGAACAATATGAAGATGTACAGCGTTTTGGTCGCTATCATCCGGATTATAAACGAATCATGATGGAGACGCGCACAGCGAAGCGTGAAATGGATATGGATGAACACGTCGCGGCATTTAGACGGGCAGAAACGGAACTGCAGCAGCTTTTAGATGATATTAGCCTGCTTATTGCCCATTCGGTATCAGTGCAAGTAAAAGTGCCGGGAGCGGGTTCTGTTTTTACAAGTGGCTGCGGCAGCTGTGGAAGCGGGGGTTCATGCGGTTGTTCCGCATAAAAATGAAAGAACCGGGGGATGGATTATGCTAACGGAACGACAAGCATTAATTGTGTGGCTTCATTCATTGAAGCCTGCCAAGTCATTGCGTAAATATGGAAACGTTCATTACGTATCCAAAAAAATGAAATATGCCGTGCTTTATTGTAATCACGTGGAAGCACCTGGCTTGGCAGAAAAACTGGCGGCTTTTTCTTTCGTCAAAAAAATCGATTTTTCCGAAAAGCCATTTTTAAAAGTTGATTATGAAAATTCCCGTCCGGATAAAGCAAAAGAATACGATTATAAAATTGGGGTATAAGAAAAAGGCCTGTCTGATGACAAGGCCTTTTTTAATGCTTTTTACGAAAGCGGCGGGAGGTAATGATTAATGCGCAAAATACCGATTAAATATTGGTAATAAAGCGTCTTTTCTGCAAATAAGACAGAAGGTTTCACATCCATTTCAATGACAGGTTTGCCAATGGATGCAGCAGTCTGTTCGAATAATCGGAACCGCTCATTTTCTTTTTTATGTGGATTAGGAATTCCTTCGCGGCACACATAAATCGGCTGAAAACTGCCTGTCGACGTCGGATGAAGTATGATGGCACACGAGGTGGCTTCATTTGAGTGCAGCGCAATAAAGTGCGCAATTCTCTCATTTGAACGTTCGGCAATATCAATGAGTTCATATAAGTCCGAATATCCTTCTCCCAGTTCAATAAATCGTTGAATCATATGTATACCCTCCATTTCTTTCATTCCTATTATACGCAATTGTTCAGGTAATTTTGACAAAATTTATCGTCAATTTTATTTTTTTTTGATATGATATATATAAGTAATATTTCCTAAGAAAGGCGGAGAATATGTGAAAAAGGTCCTTTTATTTTCTGTATTATTACTCATTATCTCCGGGATTTTATTAACTATTCAATGGATCGGCTACGAAAAATTATCTAGTGCTTCTGAAAATATTATGGCGGATCAAACGATCGAAATAGAGGTGCAGAGTGACGGATTCTTAATTAAACAGGCGCTTCAATCATTACCAGAAAATTCGAAACTGAATATGAAACTGCCTGCAGATGCAAAAGAGGTATCCTGTTCTAAAGGAGACAAATGTGTTACAGGTGGCCAATCCGGTACAGTTACCGCCAATGGCGGCATTATAACTATACAGTATCAGATTCCAGCTACGCTCTCTTCACAATCATTTTTATTGAATAACTGGCAGGCTTCATTTGAAAATATAGATGTTTCTCATACGGATCTTCTTTTGACGGATCATACGAAAAGAGGCGGACAATGGATTTCTTCCATTCAACAAACGGCCGCTAAACAACTGTCAATGATCGACTTTTACTCTTTTAAAGGAAAAGCAGACCGCCCGCCTTTATTTTGGCAAAAAAATGGGTTGAAGCAAAGCGATTTTGCGGACATTACCGTTTTCGCAAAAGAACCGGTCAATCTGTCTGAGGAATCGATGTCTGCTCCATTTTCTAAAGAAGAAATCATTGCTCAAACCGTCGTAATTTCGAAGGATTTAAAACCACAACAGCTTGATGGATTGACATTTATTAGGCAGGAAAGCGATTTGAGAACGATTCGTTCAAGGATGATTTATGACTATGTAAAAAAACACTTTATTTTTCCGGAAGAAGAGCAATGGATGACATCGTTTCTGGCTGTATCTCTCTACAGCACACAGCCTATGAACATGAAAGCGGCAGATATGAATGAGCAAATTGCGGCGGTGTTAGCTGAAGCAGAACAAAAAGAATGGGAAACGGCGCTCATGCAATTTAAAGGAAAAGAAGTGAACGCTGAAAAACTCGACAGGGCACTGTCGGCTGTAAAAAGTGAGCAAACGGATTTCTTTGAAAAAAATAAAAGCAGCAAGTTGCCAACTGTGCCTCTCATCTTTTTTGACGGTCGGTCCGTTATGGTCGAAGAGGCGCGTGTGCCTTTTCATATGAAGAAAAAAGACAGCCTGCTTTATGTCCCGCTGAAAGAAGCTGCGGCAGCGCTCGGATTTTCTGTTCAGGAAGTGTCTTCTCAAGAGTGGCTGATGAAAAAAGAATTTGAAACGTACCATTTTTATTTAAATGAAAACCGCGTGCTTTTAAATGAACATCAATATGCTTTATACGAAACTGCTCTTCAGAAAATGGATGGCATCATATATATTGATAAGATTTGGTTTCAAAAAATCTTCCTCGTTGAAGTACAGGAAACGGATGAAGCCATTCACTTAAAGTCATACGGATTGTAGGAACCTCTTTTTGGAAGCGAGGTTTCTTTTTTTATGCTATAGATTTCATTTGTACGTTTGTGATACCATAAACGAAGAAAACGAATGGCAGGTTGAAAACATGAGAATTATTTCAGGTGAAAAAAAAGGGCTGCCCTTAAAAGCTGTGTCGGGTAAAGACACGCGCCCGACAACTGATAAAGTAAAAGAATCTATTTTTAATATGATCGGTCCTTATTTTGAAGGCGGCATCGGACTGGATTTATTCGCAGGGTCTGGTGGACTGGGCATTGAAGCGCTTAGCCGGGGATTTGATCGAATGATTTTTGTCGACCGCGATATGAAAGCGATTCAAACAGTGAAAGAAAATATACGCAGTGCGCAATTTACAGAGCAGTCAGAAGTGTATCGAAATGAAGCGGACCGGGCATTAAATGCGATTGTCAAAAGAGAGCTGGCGTTTGCTGGTATTTTTCTTGATCCTCCATACAAAAAGCAGAAGCTTGAATCCATGCTTTTATATATAGCTAAACACAACCTGCTTGCGCCGGAAGGATTTATTATGTGTGAACATGGGTCTGATGTTCGTCTTCCGGAACAGATTGGACCGTTTCGCTGTATACGTGCTGAAACATACGGAATGATTTCCGTTTCGATTTACAAAGAGGCAGACGATGGGGAGGAAAGGTAATGGCAAGTATTGCAGTATGTCCGGGCAGTTTCGATCCGATTACAAATGGGCATCTTGATATTATTCAGCGTGGGGCTAAAGTGTTTGACAAGGTATATGTCGTTATTTTAAGCAATTCGTCTAAAAAACCGCTATTTTCTGTGGAAGAGAGGGCGGAATTAATACGGAAAGTTACTGCGCATATTCCAAATGTAGAAGTGGACCATTATCAAGGCCTGCTTGTTGACTATGCGAAGGCGGTAGGCGCAAAAGCGATTTTGCGGGGGCTTCGTGCTGTCTCTGACTTTGAATATGAAATGCAAATTACGTCTATGAACCGTGTGCTGAATGATGAGCTCGAAACATTTTTTATGATGACAAACAGCCAGTACTCTTTTCTCAGCTCAAGCATCGTAAAGGAAGTAGCAAAATACGGAGCGGATATTTCGGAACTTGTGCCAAAAGAAGTCGAAGCCGCGTTAACAGAAAAGCGGCTTGCTGATTTGTCTACATAAATAAAAAGCCGGGAAAAACTATACTCGTTTTTCCCGGCTTTTTGAATAGCGAAAAGCAAGCAGGATGGAAGCAGTCCCAAGAAATAAAACAGTGATCAGCATTCCGCGCTCCGGTATAAAAGAAAGACCGACAGCTGGAAAAGAAAAAGGGTGGGACATGAGCCATAGCATAATAATAACTGCATAAAAGCTGTGCAATACGCGAGCGGCTAAAAACGGTCCATAACGAATATCTGTGCTGCTAATAATGGCCGCTACCTGGGCATGGACACTTAAGCCGCTAAACCCAAGAATAGCACTTATTAAGAGGAGGCTTACGTTAGGAGAAATAGAAGTGGAAGACGACAGCTGAACACCGGACGTCAGTTCAAAAAAGCCGGCAAATAAAGCGCGGACGATCGGCATGCTCGTTTCTTGTGAAGCAAAAAGAGAAAAGAAAAAGGCTACTGCACCATATTCATTTAACAAAGCAGTTAATACCGAAAAAAAGAGAATAAAACCACCGATCAGCATAAGTGTTTGCACAGAGGACAAGACTGCATCCGCAAACATCGTGCCAAACACTCGTCCATCCTTTTTTCGCGCCTCCTTGAAAGCAGTCAACGGTCCTTCAGCCACCGTTTTCGCTTGTCCTTCTTTATTTCCTCCATAAAAGCGCATTGTGAGCCCAATGAGAAATGCCCCGCTATAATGAGCCGCTGCGAGCAGAAACCCTGCTTCCGGGTTTTTCAAAAAGCCGCTGGCTACAGCACTTAAAATAAATAAAGGATTAGAGGAATGTGCCATTGCAACGAGTCGTTCTGCTTCAATTCGTGTAATCGAATGTTCAGCGCGAAGACGTGCAGCCATCCTTGCCCCTGATGGAAACCCGGAAGCAAGTGACAGCATCCACGTAACACCGGCAGGGCCGGGAATGCGAAAGAAAAACTGCATAAATCCACTTAACAAAGAACCAAAAAATGCAATGACACCAAGACCAGCCATTAATTCTGTTAAGATAAAAAAAGGAAGAAGTGATGGGAAAACTGTTTTCCACCAAATATCCATCCCGTATATAGCTGCCCGCAAGCCAGTTTGGGGTGAAAGAAGAAGGGCAGCGGCAAAAAGCGTAACTGCGCAAGCAGCAGCATAGGTTTTCCACATAAAAAGCCTCCCAAGTGTAATATAAAGCGTACTTGCTCAAAATTTTGTACAATAAAAGAGCCTGTACAAAAGGATATGTTCCGCTTGAAAAAATAGACTAACGAAACAGATGACACCGGAGGAAGCCTGAATGGGCATCTGCATGGAAGGAAGAACAAATGTGAATAATAAACAAACTGTGTTCCTGTACGCTGTGCTGCTCACAATAATCGCAGCCGCGTTCATTCCGCTTCCGTATTACGTAACAAAACCGGGAGGGGCACACGAGCTTGACCCGATTGTCCACGTGGATGGGGGAGATGTGAATGACACAAGTACCTTAATGCTGACGACTATTCGAATGGGGCCGGCCAATGTCTACTCATACGCATGGGCTTCTGTGCGTGATTACGAAGAAATATTGCCGAAAGAAGATGTCCGTTATCCGCACGAATCAGACGACGAATACAACGTAAGACAGTTTCATTTGATGGATACGTCGCAGCAAAATGCGGTCACTGTTGCGTTTGATGAAGCAGAGAAGCCGTATGATTGGACATACAACGGCATTTACGTACTTGGTGTATTCCCTGGTATGCCCGCTGAGAAAGTGCTGGAGGCGGGTGATCGGATTACATCCATCGATGGCCGGGATATAAAATCATCAAAAGAAATGACTGACTATGTGCAGTCAAAAAATCCGGGCGAAGCAGTGACCATCGCGTTTACACGCAACAAAAAAAAATATGAAAAAACGATTCAGCTCAGGGCCTTCGCGGAACTTGATGGCAAGTCCGGTCTCGGCATCAGTCTGGCTGATGACAGGACGCTAAAAAGCGAACCAAAGGTAAAACTTGAAGCGGATGAAATCGGCGGACCTTCCGCCGGTCTTATGTTCAGTCTTGAAATTTATGATCAGCTGGTAGAAGAAGATATTGCGGCGGGTTTAAAGGTTGCCGGGACTGGTACCATCGCGTCAGATGGAACGGTCGGCCGGATCGGCGGCATCGCGCAAAAAGTTGTTGCAGCCGATCGGGCAGGAGCACAGTTCTTTTTTGCGCCGGACGACGAGCTGCCAGCGGACCGTTCGAATCTAAAGACCAATTATGAAGAAGCAAAAAAAGCGGCAGAAAACATCGGAACAGACATGATCATTGTGCCTGTTAAAGTATTTTCAGATGCGGTCGATTATTTAAATAACATTACCGCATCAAAGTAAGAGCGGGGGTGTTGAATATTCTTGTTCAAGGAGGGAATCGGCATAGTCTTTCGGCAAATTGGGAGCAGAAGCAAAAACACGTGCTGCCTTTATATCAAGTGCCAGAAGATCGCTGGCCGATGCCGTTCGTGAAACCAGCGGCACGAGCATTTCTTTTTTTATCGATCGAATATAAGCCCGCCCGTTTTCTGTCATACCGAGTAAGCGAATAAATGAAACGCGTTCAGCCTGTCGCATGCTTTCTTTATCAGTATCCGTTAAAATATGTGTCATCATTCGCTGCAGGCGGGTCCAAGTATATCGTTTCGTTTTTACACGCTGCATGAACGCAGCGAACGAATCACATTTCAGCGCTGCTTGTATTAACCTTGGCCCAATCCCTTCTTCCACTTCATAAATAGAAGCAAGCTGTTCAGGCTGAAGGGATAAAAGCCGATAGCGAAGCAGCGGCCAATACGATTCCCACGAATGCAAGGGCCGCTTTTTTAGCCCGGCAGCACTTAAAGGCGGCATCACATCATCAATTGAGATGCTTGTTTCAAGCAAACGCTGCCGAATCGCTGTTGCACTTGCAATCGATCCAGACGCTTCTGCATCATGAAAGCCTGCTCCTTTTCTCAGCACAGTGAGTGGATTTAACGGGGAGCCAAGTGTATCATTTGCTTGCATGTAATGAAAACCCAAAATATTATTTGGCTTTGACAAATCAAGCGGCAGCGGGTCTTTTTGAAAAATGGAATTTCTTGCTTTCGTTTGAGCAGACGGGTAGCTTATTCCTTCTTTCATAAATAGGCGGACAAGTGCGGCCAGCTGTTCCTTTTTTTTACTCAGCTGGTCCACGCTTTGGAAAAATGGTTCAATTTGTCCATTTTCGCTCCCAAAGCAAAATGATTGGCACTTTAAGTGATGCAGAATTTCAATTGCGCCTATAGCAAATATTTCTGCTTTTTGAGTCGAAAATGCATATGGAAGTTCGACGACGACATCAGCGCCATGCTGCAGTGCCATTTTCGTCCGGGTCCATTTATCGGTTATAGCAGGTTCGCCGCGCTGTAAAAATGAGCCGCTCATGACAGCGACGATTGCGTCTGCATTTGACAAACGTTTTGTTTCATTTATATGGTAGAGATGTCCGTTATGAAACGGATTATATTCAACGATAATACCCGCTGCGTTCATTGGAATATTCCTTTCTTGATCAGAATGTATCTTCATTTTCAAAGATGATGAATAAAAAGTCAAACAAGCATTTCACTGTAAAGAAAATATATTGACAATATATCAGGAGAGGGCTATAATTACTTTTGTTGCCTTGAGGTGATTAAATGAAATGGTCAATAATTCAACTGCAAAAACACCGCGACCGCGGTCTTGAAATCGACGAAAAAGTTGATTTAACCGAACTAACAACGCTCGACAATGATATTCGCCGTATTTCTCCTGTACACGTAACAGGACGTGCCGATATCCGTCATGATCAAATTGTTTTTCAAGTGAAAGCAATGGGCGAAATGATTGTCCCTTGTTCACGAACGCTTGTTGATGTGCCTTACCCGTTTGAGATTCCGCTTACTGAACGGTTTTTATTAAAACCGGAAGAAGGCGAATTTTACGAAACAGAAGATGTTCATCTGCCGGAAGGAAATGTTATTGATCTCCGTCCGATTTTAGAAGAAGCCATCATCTTAGAGGTGCCGATGCAAATTTTTAGTGAAGAAGCTGACAAGTATGTTGTTCAGTCAGGAAACAATTGGGCGTTTTATGAAGATGAAGAAGAGCTTCCCAAAAAAGAGAAGCCGGCTGTCGATCCACGATTGGCAGAACTTCAAAACTTCTTTTCGTCTGATGATGAGTAATTGAGAAGTACAGCTATTCTGGCTTCATATAGTTTTTATTTCTTTAAGGAGGTGTATATCACATGGCAGTACCTGCTAGAAGAACATCCACTACACGCAAAAACAAACGCCGTACGCATTTCAAATTACAAGTGCCCGGTATGGTTTCTTGCCCGAACTGTGGTGAAATGAAACTTGCGCACCGCGTGTGCAAAGAGTGCGGAACATATAAAGGCAAAGAAGTCGTTAGCGTTAGCAAATAAGACTTTTTAAATCTTTCAAAAAAGCGGAGAGACCATGGCTCTCCGCTTTTTTTGTGCTTGTTTTTTGGAAATTGAAAGCGCTACAATGGGGTGGGAGGGGATAAAATGGATTATACGATTGAATTGGACAAAGAAAGTGGCATTTTGCTGTTTACAATCACACGAGAAAAGCAAAGAAATGCGATTAATTATAACGTGATGGATGGGCTGCGTGAAGCACTGGATCGGGCTTTAAAAGAGGACGTACGGGTCTTGGCTATTACAGGAAAAGGAGATAAAGCATTTTGTTCAGGTGGTGATTTATCCGCTTTTCAGTCTTTGCAAACGGAGCAGGAAGCGTATGCGATGTTGTCAAAAATGGGTGAGCTTTTATATGAGCTGGCAGTGTTTCCAAAACCGACTGCTGCGCTTATCAATGGAACGGCAGTTGGCGGCGGCTGTGAACTGGCGACGGCTTGTGATTATCGGGTTGCCAGGACCGGTGCGAAAATAGGATTTATTCAAGGCGGTCTTGCCATTACAACCGGCTGGGGCGGGGGAACGATGCTGTTTGAACGAATCGAGAGCAGGCTCGCTTTTAAAATGCTGTCAGAAGCGGCCGTTTTCCGGGCGGAGCAGCTAGATGATTTTGGCTTTATCGACCGGCTTCACGACAAAGTCGACATTGAAGAAGCACGGGCGTTTTTCGCTAATGAGCAATCGATAGACAGTGAAGTTCTTCGTGCGTATAAACAAATGATAATTGGGAAATGGCAGGCGGGCGATCTGAAAAGCCGGATAGAAAAAGAAATTCGTGCGTGTTCGGTGCTATGGGGGAAAGAAGCGCACCATCAAGCGGTCGCTGCTTTTTTATCGAAAAATACATAAGAAAATAAGCTGGTCCCTAAGCGGAGATCAGCTTATTTTCTGGGAATCTTCCTTCTCTTTTATTATATAATAAAACAAATAAAAAGCAGCGATCATTGTTATTGCTCACAAAACAGGGGGAGAAATGAATATTCATATTATAGGAGGCGGGGCAATTGGCTTGTTTTTTGCATCGCAATGGAGCAGCTATCATCAAGTGACCGTTCAAGCAAGGACAAAGGAACAGGCAAAACGGCTTGAAACGGATGGCATCCGTGTCATTGAAAACAATCAGGAGTCGGTTCATATCGTCAAGACGGCTAAATCTGCTCCGGTCGAAACGAACTTAGTCGTTGTAGCTGTGAAACAATATCATTTAAACGACATGCTGAAAGAACTGCCCGACGTCCGGTCACTGTTATTTATTCAAAATGGCTTGAGTCACCTTAAGCAGATTCAGCCTCTATCCAATCGGAATATTTACGCCGCATCAGTAACACACGGAATTGCCAAAATAGACGAGCGGACAATTAGAGTAAATGGGCGTGATACAACAAAAATGGCCAGTGTAAAAGGGGGACATAAAGAGATTAGCTGCGTGTTGGGGACACCTGGTTTTTCCTTTCAATGGGAACCGGATGTCTATGAAATGCTAGTCGAAAAAATGGCAGCCAACACTGTTATCAACCCGCTGACTGCACTTCTGAATGTGAAAAATGGAGAGCTGGTGGAAAACAGTGAGTATTGTGCGGCAGTAGAAACACTTTGCGCAGAGTTTGCGGCTGTTTTTCCTTATAAAACAAAAGAAGCTGTTACACAGTCGGTTTTTGCTGTTTGCCGCAAGACAGCACTCAATGAATCTTCGATGTTAAGCGATATGAAAGCGGGACGAATGACTGAACTGAACGCCATTGTAGGTGTCCTGTTAAATGAAGCTGCACGGAACAATATACAAGTCCCGGCTTTTTCGATTTTATACAATCTTGTTAAAGGAAAAACGCCGGACTTTAACACAAAATAAGGTCCGGCGTTCCTATTTTCACAATATGTCCTTTTTCCATTAAAATAACCCGATCGGCGATGGCGCGTGCATCGGCTTGATCGTGTGTGACAAAAATGGCTGTGATGCCTGCTTTTTTTAAAATCGTGCGCAGCTCATCACGAATTTTAATTTGCAGATCAGCATCTAAATTGCTGAAGGGTTCGTCAAATAAAATAATCGATGGATTGGGTGCCATTGCCCGAGCCAATGCGACACGCTGCTGCTGTCCGCCGCTGAGCTCGTGTGGATAGCGCTTCTCAAAGCCTTTAAGCCCGACGAGTTCGATGACTGACGCGAGACGTTCATCACGCTCCGTCCGTTTCATTTTTTTTAAACCAAATTTAATGTTGCCGGCTACGGTCATATGTGGAAACAGCGCATAATCTTGAAACACCATGCCGACGCCGCGTTTTTCCGGCTGGACAAATGTTTCCTGGTCAAACATGGTGCTGCCATTGATTGTCATCATCCCCTCTTCAGGTACTTCAAGACCGGCAATCAGACGAAGAACGGTGCTTTTTCCGCTGCCACTTTGACCGAGGATAGTCAAAATTTCGCCTTTTTCCATTTCCATTGACACATGTTGAATGGTTTTTTCTTTTGCATTCCGATAGGAAAACGTTACGTTCTGAAGCTGCATAACCATTTATTTTTTCTCCTTTTCCAAAACAGCATGAAACACAAAGATGGACAAGCCACTGATCAAAATAATAAGCATGGAAGCGAGTGCTGCTTCATGAACAGCTTCATCATTTGCGTATTGAAAAGCCTTTGTTGATAATGTATAAAAATTGAACGGCTGTAGCAAAAGAGTAAGCGGCAGCTCTTTCATCACCTCAATAAAAACCAACGTAAATCCGCCAAATACAGCGCCGCGAATCATCGGCAAGTCTACTTTAAAAAAAGTTCGCATAAGGGAAGCGCCAAGCAGACGGGAAGCTTCTGTAAAGCTGCGGCCTATTTTATCAAATCCGGCATCAACTGGATTAAATCCGATCGTAAGAAACCGGCTTACGTAAGCAAAAATAAGCATTACAAGACTCAAGCTTAAAATAATAGGTGCGTCAATGCCGAGTGCTGCGTATGCCATGTTTAAGTGCCGGTCAAGCCAGAGGAAAAAAGTTAAAACACCAATAGCAATAACGGCACCGGGAATCGAGTAGCCAAGTACAGTTACACGGGAGACAGCTTTGCTCCAAGGGCTGTCCGCCAGCCGGGTGAAATTACCGATTACAAGGGCGATGATCATAATGACAAAAGAGGAGATAAGCGAGACGTACACGGAATTAAAAATAAGCTGCAAAAAGTCCGGACTAATGACTTTTTCGTATGTCAGCATCATCCATTGAAAAAGCTGAACAAACGGAATAAGGAATCCGATGGTAAAAATAAACAGGACATAAACGAACAGCAATATTGTGTTCTCGCGAGACAATGAAATCGGTTCAAGCGGCCGGACTTTTGCATTCGAATAACTATATTGTTTTCGGCCCCGAAGTACTTTTTCCAAAAATAAAATAAGAAAAACAATTGCCATTAACATAGCTGCGAGCTTAATAGCGGACGCTACGTCACTCATGCCAAACCATGCCTGAAAGATAGCGGTCGTAAATACTTGAATACCAAAATAAGATACAACACCGTAATCGTTTAAAACTTCTAAAATAACAAGACTTGCCCCGCCAATGATAGCTGGCCTTGAAATGGGCATAATGACGCGAAAAAATAATTCCAGCGGGCCGCTGCCGAGAAGCCGTGCATTTTCGATTAGAGAAGCGGACTGCTGTTCCAAGTAAGCGCGCGTAGTAATGTACACATACGGATACAAAAAAATCGTGAAAATAAAAATCGCACCAGGAATGTTCATTATATCGAAATAAGCCGGATTCGCGGTTATGTTAAATTCATTTCGGAGCGTGGACTGCAGCACTCCCGTATAGTTCACGATGCCATGATATGTATAAGCGCCGATATAAGGCGGAATGGCCAGCGGCAAAATAAGTCCCCATTTAAAAAAGCGGCGGAGCGGAAACCGGTAAGCTGTGACAAACCATGCAAGACTCACCCCGATTAAAATGGAAAAAAGACCTGTGAAAAAAACGATGATCAGCGTATTTTGAATATAATTTTTTAGCAGGAATTCCTGTATATGCGCCCAATTTTCATTTGGCTTTTCAAAAATTTGAAGAAAAATAGATAGAGCAGGGGATAGGATGAGTAATGTGAAAATAATACTCATTATCGACCAGCTGTTTGTATGAAGACGGATAAAGCGAATAACGTTCATAGTGACCTCCGAGCTTGAACAGAATGAGCGCAGCGAACAAAATGTTCATTTGGTTATGTTATTTGCTCGTAAAATGCTCGCTCCTTTAATAGTATGAAAACTGCTTGCAAAAAACAAGAGTATGTCGCATATTGCAAAAAAACGGCAGACTTTAATCAAGCCTGCCGCTTTTTCGTTTCTTATTTCCAGCCAACTTCATTCATTAGTTTAACTGCGTCTGCATTATACTTTCCAAGCTCGGACAAGTTTAAGTCCTGCTCTTTGAATTCGCCCCAAGAAGCAAGAAGTTCTGCAGGCTCCACGTTTGCATTCACTGGATATTCAAAGTTTGCTTCAGAAAATTGGCCTTGTGCATCTTCACTTGACAGGAATTCTAAAAGTGCAATGGCATTTTCTTTATTTTTCGCATGTTTTGTCACGCCAGCGCCACTTACATTAACATGTGTTCCGTTTGTTTCCTGATTAGGGAAGAATACACCTAATTGTTCCGCTACTTTTACTTCTTCTGGATCTTCAGAATTTAAAAGCTGGCCGAAGTAGTACGTGTTCATCACCGCAACATCACCGATGCCGGCCACAACTGCTTTTGCCTGGTCGCGGTCGCCGCCTTCAGGGTCACGGGCAAGGTTATTCGCAATTCCTTGCGACCACTCTTTTGCAGCATCCGCACCATTTAATGAAATAAACGAAGCAACAAGTGACTGGTTATACACGTTGTCTGATGAACGAATCAGCACTTTTTTATTCCATTTATCTTCTGTTAATGCTTCATATGTGGATAAATCTTCCGGCGTTACGCGATCTTTTGCATAAACAATAACACGTGCCCGTTTTGTTAAACCGAACCATTCATTGTCTACGTCACGGTAATTTTCCGGTATATTTTCATTTAAAGAGTCATTTTCAACAGGTTGCAGGAGTCCTTTTTCTTTTGCCCAATGCAGACGGCCGGCATCCGCTGTGTAATAAAGGTCAGCTTCTGTTGCTTCTCCTTCACGTGAAAGACGTTCTCCAAGCTCATCTGCTTCACCTTTAACGACATTGACTTCAATCCCTGTTTCTTCAGTGAATTGATCGAAAAGTGCATCGTCCGTTTCATAATGACGGCTTGTATAAAGGTTTACTTCGCCAGCTTCTTGCGCTTCTTCATTTTCTGCCGGTGCTGTTGTTGCAGGTTCACTTTCGTTTCCGCATGCAGTCATCAGGAGAGACATGCCGAGCAGTCCTGATAAAAATTTCGTTTTCATTGTTGCCATTGATAACGCCCCTTTTGTTTATGTAAGATCAGCAATGCTGTCACCTAAATTATAATGATAATCATTCTCAGATCAACATTTTTTTAACATAATAGTTTGCGTACAGGCACATTATTTTCCCTTTCAATCCTTCAGGTGGTATACTCTAACAAGAAAATTTGTCCGAAAGAAAGGAAGTAAATGTATGGAACAAGAACGCATTTCTGTTCCCGCTTTAAACCCGTTCGTAAAAGAGTACATAAGCGGATCATCCCATGCCAGCGGCTTTTTTGATTATAAGCCATTTTCACAGCAGTCTTTTCAGCAACGTGCGGAAGAAGTGCGGACAAGGGGTTTTAAACGAGATGAAGTAGCTGGCATTATCCGGAACTACATGACACCGCATCATCTCACCAACGAAGTGGAGCAATCACTGCAAAAGTTAATGAACCCTTCATCTGTTGCGGTCGTCGGCGGCCAGCAGGCGGGACTTTTAACAGGGCCTTTATATTCTATACATAAAATCATTTCTATTTTGCATTTAGCGAAGGAGCAGGAAGGAAAACTCGGCATTCCAGTCGTGCCAATTTTTTGGATTGCTGGGGAAGACCATGATTTAATGGAAGTTAATCATGTATTTATTGAAAAAAATGAACGCATGCAGAAAATAGGCTATCCGGAACGGTTTGTGAAAAAACAGGCAGCGTCAAATACTGTTTTTGATAAAAAAATGATGTCTGAATGGGTGACATCCGTTTTTGCCTGTCTAAAAGAAACACATTATACAAATCAATTACTCAGGGACGTAAAAAGAGCGGTGGAGGAAAGCGGCACGTTTACAGAATTTTTTACGTTTTTAACTGGATCTTTTTTTGCAAAGTACGGCTTGCTGTTGATTGATGCGGCAGATCCTGTGCTGCGAAAGCTCGAAACGCCATTTTTCAAGCAGCTGATTTTAGAAAATGACCAGCTGGCGGAAGCGGTAAAAAAAACGCAGCAGCAAATAAAGGATGTGGGTTTTGCTCCTGCCATTGAGACAGGCGAACAGCCAGCCAATTTATTTTTAATTGAAAAAGGCGAACGCCATTTACTCCAAAAAGAAAACGGGCTGTTCGTCAGTAAAAGCGGGTGCACGTATACCGAAGCAGACTTATTGCAGCTTCTTGAAGTTTCGCCTGAGTCATTTAGCAATAATGTTGTCACGCGGCCGCTTATGCAGGAGTGGCTGTTTCCGACGCTCGCATTTATCGCCGGACCGGGAGAAATTGCGTATTGGGCGGAATTAAAAGGCGCGTTCGAGCATTTTAAAATGAACATGCCGTTGGTTGTCCCTCGTTTAAATATAACCATTGTCGATCGAAACGTTGCGGGTATCCTTTCAGAGATGGAGATGCCAATTGAAAGGGCTGTACAGCGGGGTGTTCAACAAGAGAAAGCTGCGTATATCGAATCGGTTCGTGATCATCACTTACATGAACTTGTCGCACAGATGAAGCAGGAGCTGCTGGCGAACTATGAAAAAATTGAAGCGCGTGCAGCGGCGCTTCACAATGGGCTTATGCCGATCGTTCAAAAAAACAAATCGTACCACGAGCGGCAAATTAACATTCTTCTTCAGAAGAGTGACGCTGTTCTAGAGCAGACACATGAAGCGGCGCTCCGCCGTTTCAATCGTGTGGAAACTTTCCTGCGGCCAGACGGGCTGCAGGAAAGAGTGTGGAATTTATATCCTTTCTTAAATGAATACGGTCCTTCATTTATCGACGAATTAATGGATCAGTCATATCAGCATGATGGAAGTCATTACATCTTATACATGTAAATGAAAAGTCTGCCTTTTGGGCAGGCTTTTTTTACGCGCAAAAAAGGAAGAGAGCTCATTATGAAATGGGTGGTGCAAAGTGGGGGGATGTGGTAAAGTTAGTGTAGAAAGTGGGGACGCGTCATGTTCATGGGAGAATACCGTCATTCAATCGATGAAAAAGGCAGGTTGATTATTCCAGCGAAATTTCGTGGTGATGCCGGCAAAACATTTATTGTGACGCGTGGCCTGGACGAGTGTTTATTTGTTTACCCGCTTGATGAATGGGAAGTGCTGGAGGAAAAGCTTTCCACTTTGCCCCTGACAAAAAAAGATGCGCGTGCGTTTACCCGCTTTTTTTTCTCGGGCGCAAATGACTGTAAACTTGACCGGCAGGGGAGAATAAATATTCCTGATCCGCTTTTGCACTACGCATTGCTTCAGAAAGAATGTGTCATTGTTGGTGTTTCAAATCGGATGGAAATTTGGAACGCATCAAAGTGGGACGAGTACTTGGAAGCGTCAGCGGACTCATTCGCAGACATTGCTGAAAATTTAACTGATTTTGATTTATAACGTTGATTGGACTGATAAGAAAATGGAATTTAATCATACGACCGTATTGCTTCGTGAAACGGTCGACGGGCTGAATATTCGCCCTGATGGAATTTATGTAGATTGTACGCTTGGCGGAGCAGGCCATAGTGAGTATTTGCTTTCGCAACTCGGACCTGACGGGAAATTGTTCGCATTTGATCAGGATGAAACCGCGATCAAACATGCAAAAAAACGGCTTGAGCCGTTTGCTGATCGTGTTGAATTTATAAAAAGCAACTTTGAGCATGTGAAAGAAGAGCTTCATGAACGAGGCGTTACGGAAGTTGATGGCATTTTGTATGACTTGGGTGTTTCATCGCCGCAGCTCGATACACCAGAACGAGGATTCAGCTATCACCATGACGCGCCGCTTGATATGCGAATGGATAAAAGTGCTCCATTGTCGGCGTACCACGTTGTGAATGAATGGTCATTTGAACAGCTTGTCCGCATTTTTTTTAAGTACGGGGAAGAAAAATTTTCTAAGCAGATTGTCCGCAAAATTGAAGCCGCACGAGAGATTAGGCCAATTGAAACGACGGGTCAGCTGACGGAACTAATAAAAGATGCCATTCCGGCGCCGGCAAGAAGAAAAGGCGGACATCCGTCTAAGCGAGTGTTTCAAGCCATTCGGATTGCCGTAAACGACGAGCTTGGCGTATTTGAACGCTCGCTTCATGATGCGATTGACTTATTAAGTATTAACGGCCGGATCAGTGTTATTACATTTCACTCGCTTGAGGACCGCATTTGCAAAACGGTTTTTAGAGAAGCATCTACAGGTCCGGAACTGCCGCCCGGGTTGCCGATTATTCCTGAAGAATATGAACCCGTTTTAAAATTAGTCACCAGAAAACCAATTGTGCCGACAGAAGAAGAACTAGAAGAAAATAACCGTGCACGGTCTGCCAAGCTGCGTATTGCAGAAAAAAGAAAAGGAACCGTTTAGGGGGGGGAATCTAAATGAACAATACAGCGAAACAGCCAGTTGTTAACCAGCCAAAAACGGCTCCCGTCAAGCAGCGGAAGGTAAGCAGGCAGTTTTTTACACCGGGAGAAAAAGTCTTGTTTCTTGTTGTTGTGTTAACCGTTTGCTTTATGTGTGCCAAGCTCATTTCGACACAGGCGGCCATTTATGAAACGAACAAACAAATTCAAGACATGGATGTAAAGATCCAGGAACAGGAAAAAGTTAACCATGACCTTGAAGTTCAAATTAGTGAAGAAAGCACATACGAAAAAATTTGGGAACGTGCGAAAGCAATGGGACTGGATTTAAGTGATCAAAATATTAAGGTTGTTGAACCGAAATGATGGAAAATAGAAACAATCGAAAAATAGGAGCTGCGATCCTGTACATTGGGTTCGCCCTCCTCTTTTTTATCTTATTTTCACGAGTCCTCTATATTCAGGCAACGGGAAAAGCAGATGGACATGAACTAAAAAACGAAGCGCTCGAAAAATATATGCGCACCGATGTCCTTGAAGCGAGGAGAGGGACGATTTATGACACAAATGGTGAAATCATTGCAGAGGATGCAACTTCCTTTACAATTGCCGCAATTTTGGATGATTCCGTTACGACAAATCCGGAGTCTCCAAATCACGTAACAGATCCGGAAAAAACGGCCAAAGTATTAGCGAAATACATTGATATGGATGAAGCGGATATATTGGCGCGGCTAAAAAAAGATGGAGATCCGTTTCAGGTGGAATTTGGAAAGGCCGGACGTGGTTTGTCGAATAGTGTTAAGCTGCAAATTGAAGAAGAGAACCTGCCTGGCATTACATTTATTCGTCAGGCGAAACGGTTTTATCCGAATGGGACATTTGCGTCGCACTTAATTGGCTTTACACAGCAAATTGAAAAAGAAGACAAAAATGCGAATATCACATTTGAAACGGAAGGTCAAATGGGCATCGAAAAATCATATGAGAAGTATTTGCAGGGAACAGATGGGAAAATTCGCTATACAAGTGATTTGTGGGGCTATTTACTTCCAGAAAAGCAGGAAATGGTCGCTGAGCCGGAAGATGGCGATCATATGTATTTGACCATTGATTCTAAAATTCAGACGTTTATGGAGGATGCTTTGAATGAAGTAGAAGCCCAATACAATCCTGCAAAAGCTTTTGCCGTTGTAGCAGAAGCAAAAACGGGCAAAATTTTGGCGATGAGCCAGCGGCCGACGTTTCATCCAGGCACACGTGAAGGGCTTGACATAAACTGGATGAATGATCTTGTCGAGTATTCGTATGAGCCGGGTTCAACGATGAAAATTTTTACGTTGGCGGCGGCAATTGAAGAAGGCGTGTTTAATCCGGAGGCCACTTATAAATCTGGAACATACAGCGTTGGACCAAATCGTATTCGAGATCATAATGGAGGTGCCGGCTGGGGTGAAATTACGTATGAAGAAGGGATTCAGCGGTCTTCAAACGTCGCCATCGCCAATATGCTCGAAGAAATGACCCCTAGTGTATTCAGGCAATATCTTGAGGATTTCCATTTCGGCCAAAAAACAGACATTGAACTGCCAAGTGAAGCGTCGGGAAGCATTTTGTTCAATTATCCGCTTGAACAAGTAACGACTGCATTTGGTCAAGGATCGACCGTCAATGCGATGCAAATGCTCCAAGCGGCAACAGCCATCGCAAACGGCGGGAAAATGATGAAGCCGTATATTATTGACAAAATTATTGATAATACGACCGGTAAAACAATGGTGAACACAGAACCAGAGGTTGTCGGTGAGCCGATTTCTAAAGAAACAGCTGCTGAAACACTAGACATCCTTGAAACGGTCATCACAGCTGAACATGGCACCGGGAAACCGTATCATATTGAAGGGTACGATATAGCCGGGAAAACAGGAACTGCACAGTTAGTAGGGGAAGACGGGCGGTATTTAACAGGAACAAACAATTATTTATTCTCGTTTATTGGCATGGCGCCGAAAGATGATCCAGAACTGATCGTGTATGCAGCTGTTGCGCAGCCGAAATTAGACAATGAATCCGGCTCGGCGCCTGTCTCAAAAATTTTTAATCCAGTGATGCGTAACAGCCTGCAGTATTTAAATATACAGCCGGATGAAACGATCACGTCTCAAACGGTTAAACTGAAAGATTTTACTGGCCAGAAAACATTTGAAGCGCGTGAAGCGTATGCGGCATCCGGTGTGGATCCGGTTATTATTGGCACTGGCAATGAAATTGTCAAGCAAGTGCCGGCGGCCGGTGAAAAGCTGCTTCAAGGTGAAAAAGCAGTGTTGCTGACATCTGATAAATGGACGATGCCGAATATGACCGGCTGGGCGATCCGCGATGTAATGAAAGTAGCTCAAAGTGTCGGGCTCAAAGTAAGCTATTCAGGTTCTGGTTATGTTATTTCGCAAAACATTCAAGCAGACGACGCAATAAAAGAAGGTCAAAAGCTGATCATTAAGCTTGAAAAGCCAGGAAGTGCTGAAGAAGCAAACAAAAAAGCGAATGAAGAGTCAGATCAATCCGGGTAAAGAATAAAAAGGGTTGTCTCAAGAGTGCCAGGCACTTTGAATTTGAGACAGCCTTTTTTTTGTCAACTTTTTTTTCATGCTGCATATGATCATGAAGAAAAGGAGTGTGTATGATGCGGGTTCGAATGTTTTGGATACTCGTTTTGTCTTTTGTGGCCTTTTCGGCTTTAATTGTCCGCACGGGTTATATCCAATTGGTAAATGGAGGTGAATTGACGGACAAAGCAGAAGAACTTTGGGGAAGAAGCATTCCTGCAGAACCGGAGCGTGGCCTCATCCTGGATCGCAAGGGAGATATTCTTGTTGGCAATAAAAATGCACCAACGGTTTATGTCATTCCTGCTCAAATTGATGACCCAAAACAGGCTGCTGAGAAGCTTGCAGCTGTTCTTGGTGAGAAAGAGTCCGTTTTATATGAACGGATGACAAAACGTTCATCCATCGAACGTCTTTCCTCAAAAGGGAGGCATTTATCGGCTGAAACAGCACGAGCTGTAACAGATCTTCAGTTGAAAGGAGTTTGGGTTGGGGAGGACTCGATCCGAAATTACGTACTAAAAG
Organism: Domibacillus sp. A3M-37; assembly: GCF_024213455.1. Taxonomy (NCBI): domain Bacteria; kingdom Bacillati; phylum Bacillota; class Bacilli; order Caryophanales; family Bacillaceae; genus Domibacillus; species Domibacillus sp. A3M-37. Next base: position 335,117 of record NZ_JANAVL010000002.1, read on the forward strand.
ACCGGCTCGCCCACATTATCGGATTTACGGGCGCGGATAATCAAGGGCTCGCCGGCATTGAAGCATATTATGATAAGAAACTATCTGGAACACTGGGTTCTATTCAAATGTATACCGATGCAAAAGGAAACCAGATGCCTGGACTTGCAAATGATTACAAAGCACCAGTTAATGGAATGGATTTGAAGTTGACCATTGATGCAGACATTCAAGCGGTGATGGAAAGAGAGCTTGATCAAGCGGAAAAAACGTACAAGCCTGATGCAGCGATGAGCATTGCGATGGATCCAAATACAGGTGCTATTCTCGCGATGTCATCCCGCCCGTCATATGACCCGGCCCGATTCAATGAATATGATCCGGACATATACAATCGGAATTTGCCGGTATGGAGCACATTTGAACCAGGATCTACCTTTAAGATCATTACACTGGCAGCTGCGCTGGAAGAAAAAGAGGTTGATCTTGATCAGGATCATTTTTTTGATCCGGGTCATGTGGAAGTAAATGGGACGCGGCTGCGCTGCTGGAAACGGGAAGGACATGGCCATCAAACGTTTCTTGAAGTAGTCGAGAATTCGTGCAACCCGGGCTTTGTTGAACTCGGTTCCCGCTTAGGTGAAAAAAAACTCTTTACTTACATTCGCAAGTTCGGATTTGGAGAGAAAACAGGCATTGATTTATATGGTGAAGGGAGTGGTATTTTATTTACTGAACAATCAGCAGGACCGGTAGAAGCAGCGACTGCAGCTTTTGGACAAGGAGTTGCCGTCACACCCATTCAGCAAGTAGCAGCTGTCTCAGCAGCGGTAAATGGCGGCATTTTATATGAGCCATTTGTGGCGAAAAGCTGGACAAACCCTGTAACAGGGAAAACAGAAGCCGTTCATAAACCGAAAAAAGTGCGCCAAGTCATATCTGAAGAAACATCAAAGGAAGTGCGGCGTGCGCTTGAAAGTGTTGTGGCAAAAGGAACAGGACGAAATGCGTTTGTGGACGGATACCGCGTTGGCGGAAAAACGGGAACCGCACAAAAAGCAAAGGATGGGCGCTATTTGGAAAACAACCATATCGTTTCATTTATTGGTACTGCGCCTGCTAATGATCCCAAAGTCGTTATTTATACGGCGATTGATAATCCGAAAGGCACTGTTCAGTTTGGCGGCACCGTGGCGGCACCGATTGTTGGGAAGATGATGGAGGACATTTTGCCGCTGCTTCATGTGCCAAAACAAATGAATCAGCTCGAAAAAGAAAAAACATGGAACGATCCGGATCTCGTCAGTGTGCCGAATTTGATCGGATTATCGAAAGAAAAATTAAAGGAGCAGCTGATCAATATCGATATTGTCATTGAAGGGACGGGTAATACCGTCGCTTCCCAGTCCCCAAAACAAGGCGTTAAAGTGGAAAGAGGGAGCAAAGTGCGTGTTTTCTTAAAATAAAATAACTCAATGCCGCCAAAAATGGTCGAAACAGGCTGAAAAGCATTCGCATCGGCGGCTTTTTTTCGTTACAATAGAAATCGCAGGAATTGTACATAGTGTTTTAAGAAGAGAAAGGATTGAAAAACGTGGATTTATCAACTGTGCTCGCAGCGCTTCCATTTTATCAGCAAGATAAAGCTGGAAACCCGGCGATTACTTCGATTGAAAACGATCACCGTCTTATTCAAGAGGGATCAATATTTATCTGTATAAAAGGCTTTACGTTTGATGGTCATGAGGCGGCGGAAGAAGCTGTTCGAAAAGGAGCCGTAGCTATTGTAGCGGAACGCCCTATTACCGTGTCTGTGCCGGTCATTTATGTGTCCGAGACAAAGCGGGCAATGGCACATTTGGCGGCGCATTTCTATGATTACCCGACCGAATCGTTTCATTTGATCGGGATTACAGGAACGAACGGAAAAACAACAACGAGCCACTTAATTGAACAGATATTGCGTGCTAACGGGGAAACCACCGGTTTGATCGGAACGATGTACATGAAAATTGGTGATGAAACAATTGAGACGAAAAATACAACACCGGAAAGCTTAACGCTTCAAAAAACATTTTCAAAAATGAAGCGGGCCAATGTCACGTCGGCGGTAATGGAAGTGTCATCTCATGCATTGCAGGAGGGAAGAACAAACGGCACAGCTTTTAAAGTGGCGGTTTTCACCAATTTAACACAAGATCATCTTGATTTTCATAAAACGATGGAAGAGTATCGAACAGCAAAAGGACTTTTATTTGCGCGTCTCGGCAACGTCGTTCATTCCGACAGCCTGGCGTTTGCTGTTTTAAATGCAGACGATAGGGCATCGACTGTGTACAAGTCGATGACAGCGGCACATATTGTTACGTACGGTATTGATAATAAAGCGGATATTAAAGCGAAGAATATTCGACTTACATCTGAAGGGACTGCTTTTACAATTGACTATCCAGGCGGTACAGTTGAGGTACAATCAAAATTAGCAGGCCGTTTTAATGTTTACAATATGCTGGCTGCTTTTGCGGCCGGGTTTGTATCAAAGGTCCGGCCGGAAACAATTCAAAAAGCGCTTGAAAGCGTGACAGGCGTCGCCGGCCGGTTTGAGATTGTTCCAAATAACCAGGATATTTCTGTTATTGTTGACTATGCACACACACCTGACAGTCTCATAAACGTACTCCAAACAGTTCGTCCGTTGACGAAAGGACGTGTCATTGCAATTGCCGGCTGTGGCGGTGATCGGGATAAAACGAAACGTCCGCTCATGGCGCAAGCTGCATGTCGTTATGCGGATGAAGCAATTTTCACGTCGGATAATCCGCGCAGCGAAGATCCAAAAGTGATTTTAGCTGATATGGGAGCAGGAGTGCCAGACGAGCAGTATACGGTGATTGAAGATCGGAAAGAGGCAATTTTTAAGGCGATTGAAGCTGCTGAACCTGGTGATGCTGTGGTTATTGCAGGAAAAGGTCACGAAACATATCAAATCATTGGTAAAGATGTTTTTCATTTTGATGACCGGGAAATGGCAAAAGAAGCACTTCTTCAAAAGGAAGGTGGACAGATATGAATGAATGGCAAATCGCATTAGTTATTGCTGTTTCTTTTTTCATCACCCTCATCATCGCCCCGTTATTTATTCCATTTTTACGGCGGTTGAAATTTGGGCAAAGTATTCGAGAGGAAGGTCCACAGTCCCATCAGCAAAAATCAGGTACGCCGACGATGGGGGGGCTCGTCTTTTTGCTGTCCATTGTGGTTACAACACTGTTTTTTGTACAGTTACTCGGTTCGATTGGTACAGAAACGACACTGCTTTTGTTAGTAACGATCGGGTTTGGGCTCCTTGGTTTTTTAGATGATTTTATTAAAGTTGTGATGAAACGAAACCTCGGTCTGACATCTTTGCAAAAATTAATTGGGCAAATTATTATTTCGATTATTTTTTATGTTATTTATGCACAGCACGGCTTATCAACAGAGCTGTCGTTTGGATTTTTTTCGCTTGATTTAGGCATCCTATATGCCTTATTTGTCCTGTTCTGGCTCGTCGGCTTTTCTAATGCCGTCAATTTAACGGACGGTCTCGATGGACTTGTATCCGGGACAGCCTCCGTTGCGTTTGGTGCTTACGCGGTGATTGCCTGGAGCCAGGGGCTCGATGAAACAGCTATCTTTGCATTTTCTGTTGTTGGGGCGATTATTGGCTTCCTCGTGTTTAACGCGTATCCAGCCCACGTGTTTATGGGAGATACAGGTTCGCTGGCGCTTGGAGGGGCAATTGCTGTTTTATCCATTTTAACGAAATTTGAATTTTTGCTGCTGCTGATCGGCATTGTGTTTGTGGCAGAAACGATGTCGGTTATTTTACAAGTTTGGTCGTTTAAAACGAGAGGAAAACGAATTTTTAGAATGAGCCCGCTGCATCACCATTTTGAACTGGGCGGCTGGTCTGAATGGCGCGTCGTTGTGACATTTTGGTCAGTCGGTGTTGTTGCTGCAGCGATTGGTGTATGGATTGGAGTATGGAATACATGAAACAGATTGATCAATTTAATGGAAAAAAAGTGCTTGTGCTAGGCCTTGCAAAAAGCGGTTTGGCAGCAGCATTATTATTGAAAAAGCTTGGCGCGGATGTGACCGTCAATGACGGTAAGCCTCTTGAAGAAAACAAAGCAGCTCGTTCGCTTTTATCGGAAGGAATGAAAGTCATCTGCGGAAGCCATCCAGTGACATTGCTTGATGAAGGCTTTGAGCTTGTGGTGAAAAACCCAGGCATTCCTTATTCAAACCCGATTATATCAAAAGCGGTGTTAGATGGACTGCCGGTGATTACAGAAGTGGAATTGGCCGGTCTTATTTCTGAAGCGCCATTTATCGGTATTACCGGTACAAACGGCAAAACGACAACGACGACATTAATTGATGAAATGATGAAAAAAGGCGGCAAAGGGACCGTGCTTGCTGGCAACATCGGCGAAGTAGCTTCTGAGGTCGTTCAACATGCCACGCCGAAAGATCATGTTGTCATTGAGCTTTCTTCTTTTCAACTGATGGGCATTCAGGAATTTCGTCCGCATATTGCCATCATTACGAATATTTATGATGCGCATCTAGACTACCATGGCTCGCGTGAAGAGTATGCCGGTGCAAAAATGAACATTACGAAAAACCAGACAGATGAAGACTTTTTAATTATTAATGCCGATCAAGAGGCTTTGCTGTCCATGGCTGGTGCAAGCCAGGCAAATGTCATTCCTTTTTCTGTTCATCAAAAAGTGGAAAATGGTGCTTATGTTGAAGAGGGAATGGCCTATTTCCAAGGAGAAGCCATTTTGCCTGTAGCGGATATTGCTTTGCCGGGCAGTCATAACCTTGAAAATATTTTGGCGGCGATTGCAGCGGTGAAATTATCCGGCATTTCCAATGAAGCGATTGTGCATGTTCTTAAAACGTTTTCGGGTGTTAAACATCGCACGCAGTTTGTTCGTGAATGGAACGGCCGGAAATTTTACAATGATTCAAAAGCGACAAACACACTCGCGACAAAAAGTGCGCTGACGGCATTTGATTCTCCGGTGATTTTACTTGCGGGAGGACTGGACCGAGGCAATGGCTTTGATGATTTGCTTCCATATTTAGAGGCAGTAAAAGCGGTCGTCACCTTTGGTGAGACGGCGGGAAAATGGAAAGAAACCGCGGGAAAAGCCGGAATTCAATTGGTTGAAAAAGCGGATTACATGACCGATGCGGTTAAAAAAGCAGTGGCACTGTCTGAACAAGGGGACGTCGTTCTTTTATCGCCGGCTTGTGCAAGCTGGGATCAATATAAAACGTTTGAAGAGCGTGGAGACATATTTATTGACTGCGTGAATACGTTATAAGAAAGAGCCGGGGCCATTTTGGCTCCGGTTTTTTAATTGCGCTTGAAAGGAGTGGCATTGCCGTTATTACTCACGGGACAGACAAACTCTTTTTGCTGCTTGTCTTGTTGTTGACGGGAAGCGGTCTCTTTATGGTCGCAAGTGCCGGGGAAGTATGGGGCCAATTTAATTATGGGAATTCATTTTATTTTGTAGAAAGACAAGCCATATTCGCCGGAGCAGGGGTGGTGGTGATGATCATCTGCTCGCGCTTTGATTACAGGGTATGGAAACAGTATTCAAGACAGGCGCTCATTCTTGCTTTTGTCTTGCTAATTGCCGTACTTATTCCAGGAGTTGGAATGATTCGAAATGGTTCACAGAGCTGGATTGGTGTCGGTTCTTTATCGTTTCAACCGTCTGAATGGATGAAAATGGCACTCGTTTTTTATTTAGCTGCTGCACTTTCTGAACGAAAAAAAACGATTCATTTGTTTTGGAAAGGACTATTTCTTCCGATTGTCGTTATTGGCGCTGCTTTTGGATTGATCATGCTGCAGCCAGATCTTGGTACAGCAGCTGTTATGGGTGGAACGGCGCTCATATTATTATTTAGTGCAGGGGCACCTATTCATTTTTTTGTCACAATCGGTGCTTCGGCTATAACCGGGTTGGTTTTGCTGATTTTATCGGCTCCATATCGAATGAAACGAATTACCGCTTATTTGGATCCTTGGTCAGATCCACTCGGAAGCGGATTCCAAATTATTCAATCCCTTTATGCAGTCGGCCCCGGCGGTCTTTTCGGTCATGGGTACGGGGAAAGCCGTCAAAAGTATTATTATCTGCCAGAGCCGCAAACGGATTTTATTTTCGCCATTTGGTCAGAAGAAACAGGTTTTATCGGTGCAGTGTGGATTATTCTTTTGTTTTTTTTGCTTATTTGGCGGGGGGTGTACATCGCCATGCGGCTGGACGATCCGTTTGGCATGCTGCTCGTGTTCGGCCTGACAGGCATGATCTGTTTACAATCTTTCATTAATTTAGGTGTGGTAACAGGCCTTCTTCCGGTAACCGGTGTTACACTGCCATTTTTAAGCTATGGCGGATCTTCGTTGACGATGACGCTTGCTCTTGCGGGTATCGTGTTAAGTGCAAGCCGGCATATGCGGTAATTTAGAAGGAATTTTGCTGCTTTTTCAAGATAATATTTGATTCTCGCGACGCATTGATTTAAGATGAAAATGCATTGGACTGCTGATTTAAGCAATATAAAGCTGCCAATAGACGTATTGAGGTGACAGAATTGAAAATAGTGGTCAGCGGCGGGGGAACGGGCGGACATATTTATCCGGCACTCGCACTTATTCGAATGATTAAAATGAAACATCCGGACACATCTTTCTTATATATCGGAACAGAGAAGGGGCTTGAATCAAAGCTTGTTGTACGTGAAGGCATCCCTTTTAAGTCAATTGATATTACTGGGTTTCGACGGGCGGTTTCATTTGAAAATGTGAAAACGATCATGCGCTTTTTAAAAGGCGTTAATGAATGCAAAAAAATGCTGAAAGAATTTCAGCCGGATGTCGTGATTGGAACAGGAGGCTATGTGTGCGGACCAGTCGTATACGCCGCTGCAAAAATGGGTATCCCGGCGATTGTTCACGAACAAAACAGTGTACCAGGGCTGACAAACAAATTTTTAAGCAGGTACGTTGACAAAATCGCGGTTTGTTTCGAGGAGGCAAAAGCTTATTTTCCTGCTGAAAAAACCATACTTACCGGCAATCCACGTGCATCTGAAGTGATGAAAGCGAACGGAACCGGAATACTGGAGAAGTATGGATTTCAATCCAATCGAAAAACCGTGTTAATTTTCGGTGGGAGCCGCGGTGCCCGTCCAATTAATGATGCGGTAACGGGTGCGCTGAAGGATTTAGCAAACCGTCAGTACCAGGTGCTGTATGTAACAGGTGATGTTCATTATGAGCATGTAGCCAATATGTTAAAAACGGCAGGAAAGCCTAATAATGTCGCAGTTGAACCGTTTATTCACAATATGCCGGACGTACTGGCGGCTTGTGACTTGGTCGTTGCAAGAGCAGGCGCAACAACACTTGCAGAATTAACGGCGCTTGGCATTCCATCGATCTTAATTCCAAGTCCTTACGTAACGAACAATCACCAAGAAAAAAATGCGCGGTCTTTGACGGATCGAGATGCTGCTGTATTGCTTCTGGAGAAAGATTTAACGAGCCAGCTGCTCGTCAAGGAACTAGACGCTATCCTTATGAATGAGCTGCAGCTGCTGAAAATGAAAGAAGAATCAAAACGTCTTGGAATCCGTGATGCTGCCGATCGTTTATATACTGTAATGGCCGAATTAACAAAAAAAAGCGGCCGTTTGTCTTGAAAACATGGCAATCAGCCGCTGCTACGGTAATAAAATGGGCGGATGGTTTGTAACATGGGCAGAGGTGTGAACATGACAAAACAAAAAGTGATTTCGATTGAAGACCGCATTCCGAAGCTGAAACAAATAAGAAAAAAGAAAGCAAATCGCCGGCTGCTGCTTTTGCTGTCTGTGTTTTTCTCTCTCATCCTTCTTGTCGTTTACTTGCAGTCTCCTTTAAGTAAAGTAGCAGAGATTCATGTACAGGGAAGCAGCCTTATGACAAAACAGGAAATTATTGAACAAAGCGGTCTTGAAACAGGTGCCAGTATATGGACAGCCGGCAAAGGCAGAGCGGAAGAAGCACTTTTAAAGGATGATCGAATCAAGGAAGCCAGTGTGACAGCTGGATTTCCCAATGATCTAATGATTGCGGTCGTTGAACAAAATGAAATTGCGTATGCAGCTCGTAAAGGTGGATTGTATCCGGTCCTTCAAAACGGAAAAATATTAAGCGAGCCTGTCAGCGGTGCGCCATTACAGCTCCCCATTCTATATGATTTTAAAGAAGGGGAAGCATTAGATTTGTTTGCGGAAGCTGCCCAAACACTTCCCAATGAGGTGTTCAATACGATTTCTGAAGTGTATTACGATCCGAAAAAAAATGACTCTCTCCATATAAAAGCGTTTATGACAGATGGATTTGAAGTATCTGCCACCCTCTCAACCTTTGCAGAGAAAATGGTTTACTATCCTTCCATTTCCACGCAGCTTAACCCTGATGTGAAAGGTGTCATTGACATCGAAGTTGGTTCTTATTTTAAAGCATATGATCCAGCGCAGCAGCAAGAAACAGGAGAAGAAGCTGTAGAAGAAGCCGAGATGCCATAAAGTTTTCTTGAAACCGAATAACTTAGCCTTTTCCAGCTTCTTATCTTAGTGTAGACTTGTATGAGAGTGTTTAAGAAAAATATAAAACTTTAAAAGGAAATTATGTTGAATATGACGAATTACGTTCTTAACATATATTCAAGGAGTAAATGTGCGAATTGTTGTTCGATTATTCACGCTTTTATGGTAAAGGAGGTGCCGCAGCATGAATAATAATGAAATTCTGGTAAGTCTCGACATCGGTACATCCGCAATTAAAGTAATTATTGGCGAAATGGTTAATGATTCTTTAAATATAATTGGTGTCGGTAGTGTAAAATCAAAAGGTATTCGAAAAGGAGCAGTCGTCGATATCGATGATACTGTTCATTCGATCAAAAAAGCAATTGAACAGGCAGAGCGCATGGTTGGTCTTGACATTCGTTCGGTTATCGTTGGCATTGCTGCCAATCACGCCATTCTTCATCCTTGTAATGGTGTTGTGGCCGTTTCAAGTGAAAATCGTGAAATTACGAGTGAAGACGTCATCCGCGTAAAAGATGCGGCACAAGTACTATCTATCCCGCCGGATAGAGAAATTGTAAATGTTATTGCTAAACAATTTATCGTAGACGGTTTTGATGAAATTAATGATCCTCGTGGCATGCTTGGTGTACGTCTTGAAATGGAAGGCATCATCGTGACCGGTTCTAGAACGTTTTTACATAACACACTGCGCTGTGTTGAACGTGCAGGCCTGGATATTAATGAAATTGTGCTTCAGCCGCTTGCAAGCGGAGAAATTGCTTTGTCGATGGATGAAAAAAATCTTGGAACTGTGCTCGTTGATATTGGCGGTGGTTCAACGACGATTTCGTATTTTAAAGACGGATATATCCAACGAACGTCTGTACTGCCTGTCGGCGGTGATCATATTACAAAAGATTTATCGATCGGTCTTCGCACTTCAACAGAAGAAGCAGAACAAATTAAAACAAAGCATGGACATGCTTTTTATGATTTAGCTTCGGAAGAAGAAGTGTTCAGTGTTCCTGTCATTGGCAGTGATCAGCATGATCAATTTACTCAGCTTGAAATTTCGGAAATTATTGAAGCGCGGCTGGAAGAATTGTTTATAATGGTTGTTGAAGATCTTCGTCAGTCGGGTATTCATGATATTCCGGGTGGTTTTGTTTTAACCGGCGGAGCGTCCGCAATGAACGGTATTCTTGATTTGGCACAGGATGTATTTCAAAATCGTGTCCGTGTCGCGATTCCGGATTATATTGGTGTACGTGAGCCGCAATATACGACAGCCGTGGGCCTTATCAAGTACGCTTATAAAAATGCCCGGTTAACAGGCCGGAAATTAAGCGAATCGAATCAAGCACCGTTACCAGGAAAAGAAGTAAGAAAAGAGCGGATGGAAGTGAAGCAGGAAGCAAAGCCTGTTAAAAAAGAGCAGCCGCATGACGGAGAAGAAAAAGGCGTTAAAGGAAAAATGAAAAAACTTTTCGGGTACTTTTTTGAAGAATAAGACACAAAAAAGACTCATGAAATAGGAGGATTTGCCATGCTGGAGTTTGATACAAGTGTAGATTCATTGGCAACGATTAAAGTCATCGGCGTTGGCGGCGGCGGAAACAACGCCGTTAACCGAATGATTGAACATGGAGTGCAAGGGGTAGACTTTATCGCGGTAAATACAGACGCACAAGCCCTTAATTTGTCAAAAGCAGAAGTGAAAATGCAAATTGGCAATAAGTTAACACGCGGATTAGGTGCAGGTGCCAATCCGGAAGTCGGAAAAAAAGCGGCTGAAGAAAGCAAAGAGCAAATTGAAGAAGCGCTTAAAGGCGCCGATATGGTTTTTGTTACAGCGGGTATGGGCGGTGGCACCGGAACTGGTGCGGCTCCGGTTATCGCACAAATCGCGAAAGACCTCGGTGCATTAACGGTAGGCGTTGTGACTCGTCCATTTACTTTTGAAGGGCGCAAACGGGCCACACAGGCAGCCGGCGGAATTGAAGCGATGAAAGCTGCTGTTGATACACTTATTGTTATTCCAAATGACCGTTTACTTGAAATCGTCGATAAAAGCACACCGATGCTTGAGGCGTTCCGTGAAGCGGATAATGTCCTTCGTCAAGGTGTGCAGGGTATCTCTGACTTGATCGCCGTTCCCGGGTTGATCAACCTTGATTTTGCTGACGTGAAAACAATCATGTCGAATAAAGGATCAGCACTTATGGGAATCGGTGTTGCATCAGGAGAGAACCGTGCTGTTGAAGCAGCGAAAAAAGCCATTTCCAGTCCGCTTCTTGAAACGGCGATTGACGGTGCCCAAGGGGTTTTAATGAACATTACCGGTGGAACCAACTTAAGCCTTTATGAAGTGCAAGAAGCAGCGGATATCGTTTCTTCCGCTTCTGACCAAGAAGTGAATATGATCTTTGGTTCTGTTATTAATGAGAACTTGAAAGACGAGATCATTGTGACAGTGATTGCAACAGGCTTTAAAGAAGTGGCATCTCAGCCAGCTCAGCCAGGGCAGGCTCGTCCAGGGCTTGGACAGGTGAAGCCACAATCGCCATCACAGCACCAGCAGTCGAAACCGCGTGACATGAAACGCGAAGATGCACCGGCGCCTGAACAACCGATTCGCCAGCCGCAGCAGCCGTCAGCTGATGACACACTCGATATTCCAACATTTTTACGCAATCGTAACAGAAGAAGATAAAAAGCAAATCCCGTCACTTAGGTGGCGGGATTTTTTTGATTTGTTCAGCTTCAGACGGCCAATTCCCTCAAGGCCCACACGATGTGGGTCACAAAAGCGTTGCTGCAGGAAGCTGCATTCTTAGCTTTTGTTCCAAAAAGCTGTCACAGCCGTGTGGCAAAGAGCGCCACTGCTGGTCCGTCTTACGCCTGCGGACCTAAACGACCGTCTTGCGCTTTTCTTAGACATGATTCGGAAAAACTACTGTAAAAATTCACTTACATTCCGACACACATTGGTTATTCATTCCGTTACACTAATGCTCATAGGACAGGCAGCCGGAAAAAGGGAGGGATGAATTGGCCGGTTACGCAGAAGGGATCATTTTCTTTAATTTTGCTGCAGATGCGCTGCTGCTTTTTGTAACGGGGAAGCTGAGCGCTCGTCCGCTCCAGATGCCCCGGCTGCTTGCTGCCTCATTAGTCGGAACTATACCGGTATGGCTTTATTTAGCAGCAGGTCCAGTTGGGCTTTTGCATAAAACATTAACGGTGATCATGCCTATATTCATGATCCGCATCGCTTTTAAAATAACCGGCGTCACAAGTCTCATTTCCATGGTCCTTACGTTTTATTTTATCGTTTTCCTGACGGGCGGCATTTTATTCGGATTTCAGTCCATGTATACGCAGTACGCTATAGGAGGAAAATGGTCTCTCGTATTCTTTTTTATTGTATCGGTGGGAATTTCATTTTATTTTATTCAGCGCCGGCTGTTCAGTTTGAATACGTCAAGGCGGACAATCAGCCAAACAGTCCCCGTTTCATTTACGCTTTGCGGAATGAATTGGTCGGGACGGGGCTTGATTGACACCGGTAATGCATTATGCGACCCCATTTCCAAGAAAGAAGTAGCAGTTTGTCAAATTAATCCGTATGAACAATGGCCGGAAGCGCTTTTTAAAGAGGATATTAGCGATCTGCTGAATCTTCCAGACAATTGGACTGAAAAAATCGTCTGGATTCCATCTAAGTCGATTCATGCTGAAAGCAAATTGCTGGCTTCATTTCGAACGGACAGCTTTACAGTATGGATCAATGGAAAAGAACGGAAAACCGATAGAGCGCTTGTCACATTTACAGACAAGGTATTATCGGATGATCAGTCGTTTATCTGCATTCTGCATCCGAATATGGTTCAGGAATGAATCGAAAGGTGAGTGAATAATTTGCGGCAAGTAAAAACAAAGTGGATGTACATCATGTATAACATGATCCAAAAAGCTGGTATTAAATCTAAAACGATTTATTACATCGGTGGCAGTGAAGCGCTTCCTCCACCACTTACGCGTGATGAGGAGGCGCATCTATTAACGAAGCTTCCATCAGGAGATAAGGCGGTTCGGGCGATGCTCATTGAGCGGAATTTACGCCTTGTCGTTTACATTGCCCGAAAATTTGAGAATACTGGCATCCACATTGAAGATCTTATTAGCATCGGCGCGATCGGGCTCATTAAAGCTGTTAACACATTTGATCCCGAAAAGAAAATTAAGCTTGCGACGTATGCATCCCGCTGTATTGAAAATGAAATTTTAATGTACTTGCGCCGCAATAATAAAATCCGTTCGGAAATTTCATTTGATGAACCGCTGAATATTGATTGGGATGGAAATGAGCTGTTGTTATCCGATGTACTTGGAACAGAAAGCGACATCATCACAAAAGGAATTGAAGAAGAAGTGGACAAACATTTAGTTTCAGAAGCGCTTGACGATTTAGAAGGACGTGAAAAACAAATTATTGAAATGCGATTCGGGCTAAATGGACAAGAAGAAAGAACACAAAAAGATGTAGCGGATTTACTAGGAATCTCACAGTCTTATATTTCACGGCTTGAGAAAAAAATCATTGGACGACTGAAAAAAGAACTGAATAAACTGCGCTGAATAATTTTTTTCGGGTCGGCAATACTGTTCTGAGAAACAGACATCATGAGGAGGAACAGTGATGGCCCGAAATAAAGTTGTCTTATGTGGTGTCGATACGTCGACGCTGCCTGTATTAACAAACCCTGAAATGAAAGTGTTGTTTGTGCAATACCAAAGTGGGGACAAACAGGCGCGTGAAAAGCTGGTCAACGGAAATTTGCGCCTCGTTTTAAGCGTCATTCAACGATTTAATCATCGTAATGAGCAAGCCGATGACTTATTTCAAGTTGGCTGCATCGGTTTGATGAAGTCAATTGATAATTTCGATTTAAGCCACAATGTCCGCTTTTCAACATACGCAGTGCCAATGATTATCGGCGAGATCCGCCGTTATCTCCGAGACAACAATCCGATTCGGGTATCGCGCTCTCTTCGTGATATTGCTTATAAGGCTTTACAGGCAAGAGAAAGACTGACAGCGGAGAGATCGGTTGAACCAGCAGCAGAAGAAATTGCCCGGGCGATTGATGTACCGAAAGAAGAAATGGTTTTTGCGCTCGATGCCATTCAAGATCCTGTTTCGTTATTTGAACCCGTTTTTCAAGATGGCGGCGATCCTATTTATATGATGGACCAAATAAGTGATGGAAAAGACAGAGAAAAAGAATGGGTGGATACCATGACTGTAACCGATGAACTAAATAAATTGTCTGAGCGGGAGCGGATGATTATTGAGAAACGATTTTTCACCGGTCGGACACAAATGGAAGTAGCTGACGAAATTGGTATTTCTCAAGCACAAGTATCCCGGCTTGAAAAAGGGGCCATTAAACAAATGAAAAAGAAAATAAATGGATAAGCGAAAAACAGAAGAGACAATCTTCTGTTTTTTTCTTTGTCTTGGAGCATACATTGGTACAAAGGAGGGGCTAGTATGCGAATTTCAGAATTTCAGCTGAAAGATATTGTCAATGTGACAAATGGAAAAAAATTAGGCCGTCTGGCTGATATTGAATTAAACAACGCGACAGGAGCTATTTCAGCGCTCATCATAGAACAAAACGGTAAAAAATTCGGTTTATTCGGCAAAGAGGAAGAAATAGTGATCCCATGGATGCATATCGTGAAAATTGGCGGCGATGTTATTTTAGTCCGCTACGGTGAAAAAGAACCGAAGGAGGATGAACGGTGACGAAAAAGGGTGTCATGTGGTACACTAAAAGAAAATAAGCGGGAGCATGCCATGACAGAACCTTTTAAAAAAACAGGCAGCGGCTTGTTTCATATGGAAAAATGGGAAAAAGAAGAACCGGGTCTCTCTGCCGGCTTCACGTCTAAAGAAGGCGGATCCGGCAAGTACAATGGCTTGAATATGGCGTTTCATGTTCATGACGAACCAGCTTCTGTACAGCAAAACCGAAAAAATACGGGACAGGTAATTGGATTTCCTGTCGATAAATGGATCGGCTGTGAGCAAACACACGATGTCCACATTGCACATGTTTCAAATCGCGACATCGGCCGTGGTGCCCTTGATTATGAAACGGCATTCTCATCTACTGATGGTCTTTACACCGATGATGCCGGTGTTTTACTGACACTTTGCTATGCTGATTGTGTGCCGCTTTATTTTATTGACCGCGTAACGAAACGGATCGGAACGGCTCATGCCGGCTGGAAAGGTGCGGTTAGCGGAATTGGTCCAATCATGATTAAGAAGTGGGAACAAGAAGGAAGTTGTCTGCAAGATATTGAAGTGGCGATTGGTCCTTCCATTTGTGGCTCATGCTATAAAGTAGGAGCCTCGGTCATAACAGCAGCAGAAAAATGGTATAAGCCGGGTGAAGAAGTTCCCTTCTCCCCGGTGCCAAATGAGCCGGATATGTATTATTTTTCTCTGCAAACCTTTAATAAAGATCTTCTCATCAAGAAAGGCATTTCGCCCGAAAATATTTATATGACGGCACTATGTTCAAGCTGCTCGCCGGATTTCTTTTCTCATCGGCGTGACAGGGGATACACAGGCAGGATGATGGGGTACATCGGCTGGAAGGAAGGAAACCATGAAAGTTAGCGAAAATTTATCAATCATTAAACAACGGATTGAGGAATCTGCACACCGTTCAGGCCGGCAGGCGGAAGATGTGAAAATTATTGCAGTTACAAAATATGTAACAACAGCCCGAGCCCAAGAAGCAGTAGAAGCGGGAATTCTCCACCTCGGTGAAAACCGCGCTGAAGGACTGAATGAAAAATATGAAACCATTGGGGAAAAGGCGACATGGCACTTTATCGGGTCAATGCAAACAAGAAAAGTAAAGTCGATCATTCATCAAGCTGGCTATATTCATTCACTTGACCGCGAATCACTTGCCAAAGAAATTAGCAGCCGGGCCCAAAGGGCTGTTCAATGTTTTGTTCAGGTGAACGTATCGGGTGAAGAATCTAAGCATGGAATGGTGCCTGAAGAAGTCATTCCATTTATTGAATCGCTTCACAAATACGAAAATATTCGAGTATGTGGCTTAATGACAATGGCACCGCTCACCGAAGATCAAGACATACTTCGTGCTTGTTTCCGTAAGCTTGCTTTGTTGAGAAATGAAGTAAGAGCATTAAATCTCTCATACGCTCCGTGTAATGAGTTATCCATGGGCATGAGCAATGATTTTGAGATAGCTGTGGAAGAAGGCGCGACAATGATTCGTATTGGAACTGCGCTTGTAGGGGAATAAAATGAAAGCGGAGGTGGAACGATGGGCGTGAAATCGAAGTTTAAGTCATTTTTCCTGCTCGACGAAGAAGATTACGATATGGTGGAGGAAGAAGTGTATGAAGGAGAGCCATCTTCAACAGCGCCTCGCAAAAAAAATGTGGTCAGCTTGAAAAGTGCGCAAAAGCCGTCGAAAGTCGTCATGGCAGAGCCGCGTGTTTATGCGGAAGCGCAAGAAATTGCCGACCATTTAAAAGCAAAAAAGGCAGTTATCGTCAATCTACAGCGCATTCAAACGGATCAGGCACGGAGGATTGTTGATTTTCTCGGCGGAACGGTGTATGCCATTGGCGGAGAAATCCAGCAAATTGGTGAAAAAATCTTTTTCTGTGCACCGGAGAATGTAGAAATTGCCGGAAGCATTACACAGTTTACGCAACAAGATCAAGAAAAAACGGGGTGGCAATAAGAGAAATGGATACAGTTATTAATGTTTTGGTCCAGGCAATACAATTATATTCTTGGGCACTTATTATTTATATTTTAATGTCATGGTTTCCAGAAGCACGCAATACATCAATCGGCCGATTTTTAACAAGAATTTGCGAACCATATTTAGATCCGTTTCGTCGGATTATTCCGCCGCTTGGCATGTTTGATATTTCACCAATCGTCGCTTTTATTACACTGAACCTTGCGACAAACGGACTGCATCAGCTGGCTGTTTGGCTTTAACGAGGGCATTTAATGAATGATATTTACCAACATTTTCGGCCGGAAGAAAAAGAGTTTATTGACAAAGCAATGAAATGGAAACAGCAAGTCGCGGATATGTATGCGCCGAAATTGACAGGATTTCTTAATCCACGCGAGAGGCAGATGATCCGCTCGGTTGTCGGGTCTATGGAAGATGTACGCGTTTCTTTTTTTGGTGGTCATTCATCTGCTGAACGAAAACGGGGGCTTTTTCATCCTTCTTACTTCGAGCCGGAAGAAACTGACTTTGGGGTCGAATTGCTTGAAGTTGACTATCCACAAAAGTTTTCCATGATTAGCCATCCACATATTTTAGGAAGTTTGATGGGACTTGGCCTGAACCGTGAAAAATTTGGTGATATTTTAAGTGAGCAAGACCGTTTTCAAGTGATTGTGGCAAAAGAATTAACGAGTTATTTGCATGCACATTTTGATCATGTTGGGAAAGTACCGGTCAAATTGATAGAAAAAACGCTCTCAGAAGCGGTTTATTCGATTGAAGAGTGGCATGAACAGACCGTCACCGTCTCGTCAATGCGCCTTGATGTCATCATTGGATCATTGTCCTCTATGTCCAGACAAAAAGCGCAGCAGCTTATTAAAAGTGGCGCTGTGAAAGTAAATTGGAAAGCAGTAGACCAAACGTCTTTTGAATGCGCACAAGGTGATATGCTATCAGTCCGTGGAATCGGACGGATGAAAATTTTATCCATTGACGGCCAGACGAAAAAAGAAAAGTGGCGAATAACGCTGGGTATTTTAAAATAAATTTGCGAAAATGAAGGGATTTCCCCACAAGTGGTCGAAAAACCTTTATAATAAAAATCAATGATCATGTAACGCTTTGGAGGTGGCTGTATGCCCTTAACGCCGTTGGACATACATAAAAAAGAATTTGGCCGTTCATTTCGCGGTTACGATGAAGACGAAGTGAATGACTTTTTAAATCAAATTATTAAAGATTACGAACTCATTATTCGGGAAAAAAAAGAATTAGAAACAAAGCTTGCCGGTCAAACGGAACGGCTTAGTTATTTTTCGAATATTGAAGAAACATTAAGTAAATCGATTGTGATTGCACAAGAAACATCAGAAGATGTTAAACGAAACGCTTTAAAGGAATCAAAGCTGCTTATTCGTGAAGCGGAGAAAAATGCGGATCGAATTGTTGAGGAGTCGCTGTCAAAAGCACGGCGAATCGCAGTGGAAATCGAAGAATTAAAAAAGCAGTCTAAAGTGTTCCGCACGCGCTTTAAAATGTTAATGGAAGCTCAATTAGACTTGTTGAACAATGATGACTGGGATAAGCTTCTTGATTTTGAAGTAGATACGGATGAAATTGAACAGTTAAGCGACGATGAGAGATAAGCTTGACGAATGAATGGTTCATTTTTATAATGTAACCATTCAAATAAAAATCATCAAACGCAATGAGAGGGACAGTAAAGCGGCAACTGATCGCCCAAAAGCGAACCGGGGATGGTGGAAGCCCGGCGGCTATCTGCAGCTTAAAGATCACCCTTGAGCATTTTTCGTGAACGAATAAGTAGCGAAAAACGGTTTATCCACGTTATGGATTTTGAGCGGACAGTCATGGGCTGTCAACCAGGGTGGTACCGCGGAAACCTTTCCGTCCCTTTTTAGGGATGTGAAAGGTTTTTTTATTTTATTTAAAAGGAGATAAGGCAATGAATTATAAAGATACATTATTAATGCCGAAAACAGAATTTCCGATGCGTGGCAACTTGCCGAAACGCGAACCGGACATGCAGAGTGTTTGGAACGAAGAAGATATTTATAAACAAGTGCTGGACCGTACGAAGAACCGTCCGATGTTCGTTTTGCATGATGGTCCTCCGTATGCAAATGGTGATATCCATATCGGACACGCCCTTAATAAAATTTTAAAAGATTTTATCGTTCGTTTTAAATCGATGAGCGGTTATTACGCGCCTTACATTCCAGGCTGGGATACACATGGATTGCCAATTGAGCAGGCATTGACAAACTCTGGTGTAAATCGGAAAGAAATGACTATAGCGGAATTCCGCCAGCTTTGTGAAGAGTATGCCTATAAACAAGTTCATAATCAACGTGAGCAATTTAAACGCCTTGGCGTACGTGGCGATTGGGAAAATCCATACATTACATTAAAGCCGGAATATGAAGCTGCACAAATTAAAGTATTCGGTGAAATGGCGAAAAAGGGATTTATTTACAAAGGTCTAAAGCCCGTTTACTGGTCTCCTTCATCTGAATCTGCACTTGCAGAAGCAGAAATCGAGTACCAAGATAAAAAATCAGCCTCTATTTATGTTTCTTTTGATGTGAAAAAAGGAAATGATGTACTTGAAGAAGGCACAAAAATCATTATTTGGACGACAACGCCATGGACCATTCCAGCGAACCTTGGCATTTCTGTTCATCCAGAGCTCAATTATGCGGTCGTAAGCGCAGCGGGTGACCGGTTCGTAGTGGCAGAAGCACTTCTTGAAGAAGTTGCGGCGAAAATCGGATGGGAGTCGCATACTATTGAAAAACTGGTAAAAGGAGAAAAGCTTGAACATGTTGTCGCAGCACATCCGCTTTATGGCCGTGATTCACTTGTCATGCTTGGCGAACACGTAACAACAGATTCTGGTACAGGAGCCGTTCATACAGCGCCTGGTCACGGGGAAGATGATTTTCTTGTCGGAAAGAAATATGGGCTCGACGTTCTTTGTCCGGTGAACGACCGTGGTGTCATGACAGAAGAAGCGCCAGGCTTTGAAGGACTTTTTTATGATAAAGCCAATAAAGCAATCACCGAAAAGCTGTCTGAAGCGGGCGCACTATTAAAAATGGAATTTATTACACACTCGTATCCACATGACTGGCGGACAAAAAAGCCGGTTATTTATCGGGCTACAGCGCAATGGTTTGCGTCAATTGATAAGTTCCGTCCTGAACTGCTTGAAGCAGTAAAAGAAACGAAATGGGTGCCGGCATGGGGCGAAACGCGTTTGTTTAACATGATTCGTGACCGCGGTGACTGGTGTATTTCTCGTCAGCGTGCATGGGGTGTGCCAATTCCAGTTTTTTATGCGGAAAATGGTGAAGCGATCATTACCGATGAAACGATTGCACATGTATCGGAATTGTTCCGTGAAAATGGATCGAATATTTGGTTTAAGCGTACGGCGAATGAACTCTTGCCGGAAGGATTTACCCATCCGGGCAGCCCGAACGGCGAATTTACGAAAGAAAATGACATTATGGATGTCTGGTTCGATTCCGGTTCTTCTCATGAAGGCGTACTTGAGCAGCGTTCAGATGCCCAGCGGCCGGCTGATCTTTATTTAGAAGGATCTGACCAATACCGCGGCTGGTTTAACTCTTCCTTAATTACAGGGGTTGCCGTCACTGGCAAAGCACCATATAAAGGCGTATTAAGCCATGGGTTTGCATTAGATGGAGAAGGCCGCAAAATGAGTAAATCGCTTGGCAATACAGTCATTCCTGCAAAAGTGATGGAGCAGCTTGGTGCAGATATTTTACGTCTCTGGGTATCATCCGTGGATTTCCAGGCAGATGTGCGTGTATCAGATGCTATTTTAAAACAAGTGGCAGAAGTATATCGTAAAATCCGCAACACGTTCCGATTCTTGCTCGGAAATCTAGATGGCTTTAAGCCGGCTGAGCATGCTGTTTCATACGAAAACTTGCGTGAAGTCGACCAATTCATGCTTGTAAAATTAAACGAATTGATCAAAACGGTCCGCGGCCATTATGAAAAGTATGAATTTGCAGCGATTTATCATGCGGTCAATAATTTCTGCACCGTCGATTTAAGCTCATTTTATCTAGATTTCACAAAAGATGTTTTGTACATTGAAGCGGAAAATCATGCAGACCGCCGTGCCATTCAAACGGTTATGTATGAAACATTAACGACTCTTGCGAAACTTGTCTCGCCAATCTTGCCGCATACAGCGGATGAAGTGTGGATAGAAGTGCCGGGAGCTGAAGAAAAATATGTGCAGCTGACCGATATGCCGGACTATACAGAACTGCCGAAGGCGGAAAGTCTAACGAAAAAATGGACGGCATTTATGGCGGTTCGTGATGATATCTTAAAAGCGCTGGAAGAAGCACGGAATGAAAAAATTATTGGCAAGTCATTAACAGCACATGTCCGGTTGTATGCGGACAACGAAACAACAGCCCTTCTTGCGTCGATCGATGAAGATTTAAAGCAGCTGTTTATCGTATCTGGCTTTGAAGTAGCGGGAACGGTGTCGGAAGCACCAGAACAAGCAGTGAAACGTGAGAAAGTGTCTGTTGTAGTCGAAAAAGCTTCAGGCGACACATGTGAACGCTGCTGGACGGTGACAGATGAAGTTGGCCAGGATGCAGATCACCCAACGCTTTGTCCACGCTGTGCAGCTGTCGTAAAAGAACACTACTCGGAAATGAACTAAAAGAGACGAAAAAGAGGTTAGCTCTAAGACCGCTAACCTCTTTTCATCGTTGGAGGGAAGATATGTATTACTACGTATTGACACTGCTTGTCATCTTGCTGGATCAATGGACAAAATGGCTCATTGTCAGGTCCATGGAAATTGGCGAAAGTGTACCGGTTATTGAAAATCTTCTTCATATTACTTCTCATCGTAATAGAGGGGCAGCGTGGGGAATGCTTGAAGGGCAATTTTGGCTCTTTTATATTATTACAGCCGTTGTGGTTGTCGGCATCATTTATTTCATGCAAAAGGAAGCAAAAGGGAAGCCTTTAATGAAAGCATCTTTAGCTGTCTTGCTTGGCGGAGCTATCGGAAACTTTATTGACCGGCTGTTTCGCGGTGAGGTCGTTGATTTCGTGCAGACGTTTATTGGGGGCTACCGTTTCCCTATTTTTAATATCGCAGATGCTGCATTGACTATTGGCGTTATTTTATTATTTATCGCTATGTTTATAGAAGATCGAAAAGGAAAGAAGGCATAAAATGAAACAATTACACTTTACAGTGAGCGCAGAAGAAACCGGGGGCCGAATTGATAAAATTGCTGCTACGCAGGATGAGCAATACTCCCGATCACAAGTGCAAGAGTGGCTGAAAGAAGGGCTTGTTCTTGTTAATGGTAAATCAGTTAAGGCGAATTACAAAGCCACAGCCGGTGATGAAGTAACAATCGACATTCCGGAGCCGGAAGCATTGAACATTGAAGCGGAAGATTTACAATTGGACGTTTATTATGAGGATGAAGATGTCATTGTCGTCAATAAGCCAAGCGGCATGGTTGTCCATCCGGCACCTGGTCATACAACGGGAACGCTCGTAAACGGCCTAATGTACCATTGCAAAGATTTATCCGGCATTAATGGCATTATGCGCCCGGGTATTGTCCACCGAATTGATAAAGATACATCTGGACTGTTAATGGTTGCTAAAAATGATATGGCACATGAAAAACTTGTGAACCAGCTTGTTGAAAAATCGGTTACGCGCAAATATAAAGCCATCGTTCACGGTGTAATTTCGCATGATTTCGGCACGATTGACGCACCGATCGGGCGTGACATAAAAGACCGTCAAAAAATGGGGATTGTCGATCATGGGAAAGCGGCCGTGACACATTTCCACGTGTTGGAGCGTTTTGAAGACTTTACTTTTGTTGAATGTGAATTAGAGACAGGGCGAACACACCAGATTCGGGTGCATATGAAATACATTGGGTATCCGCTTGCCGGTGATCCAAAGTATGGACCTCGGAAGACGCTTAATATTGACGGACAGGCGCTGCACGCTGGTGTCCTTGGATTTATTCATCCACGTACAAATGAATACATGGAATTTGAAGCGCCTGCACCAAAAGAATTTAATGATATACTCGATGAGTTGCGGAAAAAGATTTGACATTCATCCATGTTATCGATAAACTAAATGCAGTTGAATAAGAACCTTTAAGAACAGTCCCGTGAGGCTGGGAAGGGATCGGATATGATGCGGTACATTTGTGCCGTTTTAAGGGATCAGTAGGCCTTCTCACCAGTATCGGGTGGGGAGGCTTTTTTCATGGAAAAAGCGGTCGTACTTGATCAGCAGGCGATACGCCGGGCGCTGACAAGAATCGCGCACGAAATTATTGAACGAAACAAAGGCGTAGAAAATTGCGTGCTGATTGGGATTAAAACCCGTGGTATTTATGTTGCGCAACGGCTTGCTGAACGAATCTTTCAAATTGAAGGACAGCGTGTGCCGGTTGGAGAACTGGATATTACATTATATCGTGATGACTTGACGGTCAAAACGAAAAGCCATGATCCGGAAGTAAAAGGATCAGAAATTCCCGTTGATTTAAATGGCAAAACAGTCATCTTAGTGGATGATGTTTTATACACAGGCCGCACCGTCCGGGCAGCGATGGATGCTATCATGGATATTGGACGTCCGTCCCACATTCAAATGGCGGCACTTGTCGACAGGGGTCATCGTGAATTGCCGGTCCGGGCAGACTATATCGGGAAAAATATTCCGTCGGCGAAAACCGAACGGATTGTCGTCACACTTGAAGAAGTGGATGAAGTGGATCGTGTAAGTATTTATGAATAAAGATAAATGTTTACTGAAAGTCCTGTGAGACTTTATGGACATTGACAACCTTTTAAAAATGCACGAGAGGCATTTAAGGGTGAAATCGGTCTGCACTTATGTGCAGTACAGCTTCGTTATGCTGTAAAATCGAGAAAACACCCTGAATTTCAGGGTGTTTTTTTCATGGAAACGGAGGCGGAAATCGATGATGAAAAATTTAGTTTCAATTAGGGATTTGCATAAAGATGAAATTTTGTTAATATTAATGCAGGCACAAAAATTTGCAGAAGGTGAAGTTTGGACACCAGATGAAAAGCACTATGTCGCCAATTTATTTTTTGAAGCAAGCACACGGACAAAAATAAGCTTTGAAATGGCGGAACGGAAGCTTGGCTTGGAGGTCATACCGTTTGATGTTGGCAGCTCAAGCGTCTTAAAAGGGGAAACATTATACGATACGGTTCGGACGCTCGAAGCGATTGGTGTAAATACGGTCGTTGTACGCCACGAAGAAGATGCCTATTATGATGAGTTAGTCGGGCATATTGATATACCGGTTATTAATGCAGGTGACGGCTGTGGACAGCATCCGACACAGTGTTTACTGGACCTTCTGACAATTCAGCAGGAGTTTGGCACGTTTGATGGATTAAAAATTGGCATTGTCGGTGACATCCGCCATAGCCGTGTTGCCCGCTCCAATGCAGAAGCACTGAGAAGGCTCGGTGCTGATGTGAAATTTTCCGGACCTCCTGAATGGTTTGAAGATGACTTTTTAAAGTCAGACGGGTTCGTTAAAATAGACGAACTTGTCGAACAGGTGGATGCGCTTATGCTTCTCCGGATCCAGCATGAACGCCATCAAGTAGCTTCGTCTATGTCGAAAGAAGAATATCATGTCCGCTATGGTTTAACAGAAGAGCGGGAAAGCCGGATGAAGCCAGGGAGCATTATTATGCACCCGGCACCGGTAAACCGCGATGCGGAAATTGCCGACAGTCTGGTCGAATGCGAACGATCACGTATATTTAAACAAATGGAAAATGGCGTTTATGTCCGCATGGCGGTCTTAAAAGAAGTGCTCGAGGGGAGATTGGCAAATGAATTGGTTAATTAAAAATGGACAGATTTTAAACGAAAACGGTGAGTTAACAAAAACGGATATCCGCATTAAAGACGGGAAAATCGCTGAGATGGGTGCAGATCTTGCAGAAATTGACGAAAAAAAAGTTGATGCAGGCGGCAAACTCGTTACACCAGGACTCGTTGACCTGCATGTTCATTTGCGCGAGCCTGGCGGTGAGCATAAAGAAACGATTGCTACGGGAACGAAAGCAGCGGCAAAAGGCGGCTTTACAACGATTGCTGCAATGCCAAATACACGCCCCGTGCCGGATACAGAAGAAAATCTTCAAAAAGTGAACAAGCTTATTGAAGAAAAAGCACATATCCGCGTGCTTCCATATACGTCAATCACCATTCGTCAAGCGGGAAAAGAGCTTGTTGATTTTAGTTCGTTAAAAGAAAACAACGCATTTGCGTTCACGGACGACGGTGTTGGCATTCAAGAAGCTGGCATGATGCACGCTGCGATGAAAAAAGCCGCAGCAATTGATATGGCGATTGTTGCCCACTGTGAAGACAACAGCTTAATTTATGGCGGTGTGGTACATGACGGGGAATATTCAAAACGTGAAGACATTCCAGGTATTCCGTCCATTTGTGAATCCGTTCAAATTGCAAGAGATGTGCTGCTGGCAGAAAACGCAGGGTGCCATTATCACGTTTGCCACGTCAGCACGAAAGAATCGGTCCGTGTCATCCGCGATGCGAAAAAAGCAGGCATCCATGTAACAGGTGAAGTATCGCCACATCATCTCGTTTTGACGGATATGGACATCCCTGGACAGGATCCGAATTTTAAAATGAATCCGCCGCTTCGCGGAGCAGAAGATAAAGCCGCGCTTATTGAAGGACTGCTTGATGGGACACTGGACTTTATCGCAACTGATCATGCCCCGCATACAGCAGAGGAAAAAGCAGCAGGCATTCAAAAAGCACCATTCGGCATTACGGGATTTGAAACAGCTTTTCCACTTTTATATACAGAGCTTGTCAAAAAAGGCGTGATAACGTTAAAACAGCTTGTTGACTGGATGACGATTAAACCGGCTTCCACGTTTAACTTGCCATACGGTCGCCTTGAAGAAGGTGTTAATGCCGATATTACAATTATTGACCTTGAGATTGAAAAAGAAGTAGACCCGGAGACGTTTTTGTCAAAAGGAAAAAATACACCATTTACAGGCCGCACGCTTTCCGGCTGGCCGGCTGCAACATTTTTTGAAGGAAATCTAGTATGGAAGGAAGGAACGATCAACGAATGAAAAAACAGCTCATTTTAGAAGACGGTACAGTATTTATCGGTGAAGGATTTGGCAGCACAAAGGATGTAACAGGAGAAGTCGTATTTACTACAGGAATGACAGGTTATCAAGAAACGTTGTCGGACCCATCATACTGCGGACAAATTGTCACATTTACATACCCGCTTATCGGAAACTATGGCATTAACCGCGATGACTTTGAAACTATTCAGCCTGCTGTGAAAGCACTTGTTGTAAAAGAAGCAGCTGACTTTCCGTCAAACTTTAGAAGTGAATTTTCAATCGATGAATATTTAAAAATGAAAGACATTCCTGCGATTTCGGGTGTGGATACGCGGAAACTGACACGCATTATCCGCCAGCACGGTGCGTTAAAAGGCGCAATTGTATCAGCGGATACCAATACAGAAGACGTTATTCACCGCCTTCAGGCGACGGTTTTGCCGAATGACCAGGTGGCTCAAGTATCAACAAAATCTGCTTATCCAAGCCCTGGGCGCGGCTTCCGGGTTGTTCTAATCGATTTCGGCATGAAGCACGGGATTTTGCGTGAATTAAACAATCGTAATTGCGACGTCGTGGTTGTGCCGCATGATACAACTGCTGAAGAAATTATGCAGTTTAAGCCGGACGGTATTATGCTGACAAACGGACCAGGCAACCCGAAAGATGTGCCGTATGCGATTGAAACGATTAAAGAATTGATCGGCCAAGTACCGCTTTTTGGCATCTGCCTTGGCCACCAGCTGTTTGCGCTTGCTTCAGGAGCTGATACATTTAAGCTGAAATTCGGGCACCGCGGCTCAAATCATCCAGTAAAAGATTTGGAAACAGGCCGGACTGCGATCACTTCACAAAACCATGGCTTCTCAGTCAGTGAAGAATCGATTGCCAACACCGATTTAAAAATAACGCATGTGGCATTAAACGACGGTACCGTTGAAGGGCTTGCACATAAAACATACCCGGCTTTCACCGTTCAATACCATCCGGAGGCTTCACCGGGACCGGAAGACGACAATATTTTATTTGACCGCTTTATTGACTTAATGAAATCACACGCTGCAAAGGAGACACAACATGCCTAAACGTACAGACATTAAAAGTATACTTGTAATCGGCTCCGGCCCGATCGTCATCGGACAGGCGGCAGAATTTGACTACGCAGGCACACAAGCGTGTCTGGCTTTGAAAGAGGAAGGGTACCGGGTCATCCTTGTAAACTCGAACCCGGCAACGATTATGACGGACACAGAAATTGCCGATGCTGTTTATATTGAACCAATTACACTTGAATTTGTGCGCCGGATTATTCAAAAAGAACGTCCGGATGCCATTTTGCCAACACTCGGCGGACAAACAGGCTTAAACATGGCGGTTGAGCTTGCAAATGCGGGTGTATTAGACGAGTACAGCGTACAAGTACTTGGCACAAAACTTTCAGCGATTGAGCAGGCGGAAGACCGTGACCTGTTTCGTACACTAATGAACGATTTAAATGAGCCCGTTCCAGACAGTGATATTATTCATACGCTGGAAGAAGCGTATGGATTTGTTGAGCGAATTGGCTATCCGGTCATTGTGCGTCCTGCCTACACACTTGGCGGAACAGGCGGCGGGATTTGCGAGAACGAAGAAGAACTGATTGAAACTGTCACAAACGGCTTAAAACAGAGTCCGGTTACTCAATGTCTTCTCGAGAAAAGCATTGCCGGTTTCAAAGAAATTGAATATGAAGTCATGCGTGACTCCAATGACAATGCAATCGTTGTTTGTAATATGGAAAATATCGATCCGGTTGGTGTTCATACGGGAGACTCGATCGTGGTGGCTCCAAGCCAGACGTTAACAGACCGTGAATATCAAATGCTGCGGAACACATCGCTGAAAATTATTCGTGCACTTGGTATTGAAGGCGGTTGTAACGTTCAGCTTGCACTTGATCCATACAGCTTCCAGTACTACATTATCGAAGTAAATCCGCGTGTCAGCCGCTCATCAGCTCTTGCATCGAAAGCGACTGGTTACCCAATTGCGAAGCTGGCGGCGAAAATTGCTGTCGGATTGACGCTGGATGAAATGTTGAACCCGGTCACAGGTAAAACATATGCCTGTTTTGAGCCGGCCCTTGACTACATCGTGTCGAAAATTCCGCGCTGGCCGTTTGATAAATTTGAGCATGCAAACCGTACGCTAGGTACACAAATGAAAGCGACAGGAGAAGTCATGGCGATTGGACGCACGTTTGAGGAATCGATCCTAAAAGCTGTGCGTTCACTTGAAAGCGGCGTCTACCACCTTTCACTTGATGAACTGGCAGATAAAGATGACGCGTTTCTTGAAAAAAGAATTCGTAAAGCAGGCGATGAGCGGTTATTTTATCTTGGCGAGGCATTGCGCCGGGGTATTACGATTGAAACGATTCATGAATGGAGTCAAATTGACTTGTTTTTCTTGAAGAAGTTTGAAAATATCGTGAAATATGAAAAAGAAGTGGAAAATAATCCATTCGATAAAGAAACAGCAAAAAAAGCAAAACAGCTCGGCTTTGCGGATAAAACATTGGCAAAATCATGGGGTGTAGTAGAAAAAGAGGTCTATGACTGGCGTAAAGAAAACGGCATTGTACCGGTATTTAAAACGGTTGACACGTGCGCGGCCGAATTTGAGTCTGAAACACCATATTATTATGGAACATATGAAGATGAAAACGAATCGATTGTCACGGACCGTAAATCAGTTGTTGTTCTAGGATCAGGACCGATTCGGATCGGACAGGGTGTTGAGTTTGACTATGCGACGGTTCATTCGGTCTGGGCGTTAAAAGAAGCCGGATACGAAGCGATTATCGTCAACAATAACCCGGAAACGGTCTCAACAGATTTCAGTATTTCCGACAAGCTTTACTTCGAGCCGTTAACGATTGAAGATGTTATGCACATTATCGACCTTGAAAAGCCAGAGGGTGTTGTTGTACAGTTTGGCGGGCAGACAGCGATTAATTTAGCTGCCAAGCTTGTGGAACATGGCGTGAAAATTTTAGGCACGAGTCTTGAAGATGTAGACCGTGCAGAAAACCGT
This sequence comes from Domibacillus sp. A3M-37, assembly GCF_024213455.1. NCBI lineage: Bacteria > Bacillati > Bacillota > Bacilli > Caryophanales > Bacillaceae > Domibacillus > Domibacillus sp. A3M-37. Next base: position 363,886 of record NZ_JANAVL010000002.1, read on the forward strand.
GACAAATTTGAGCAGGCGCTGCAGCAGCTGAACGTGCCGCAGCCGCTTGGAAGAACAGCTTTTTCGGTTGAAGCAGCGGTTGATATTGCAAACAGCATCGGTTATCCGGTTCTTGTCCGTCCATCATACGTACTTGGCGGCCGGGCGATGGAAATCGTTTATAAAGAAGCAGAATTGCTTCAATACATGAAAAACGCAGTAAAAGTGAATCCGGAGCACCCGGTTTTGGTTGACCGCTATTTAACAGGGAAAGAAATTGAAGTCGATGCGATCTCAGACGGAACAGATGTGGTCATTCCTGGCATTATGGAACATATCGAACGTGCAGGTGTCCACTCCGGCGACTCAATTGCTGTGTATCCGCCGCAAAAATTGACGGATGATCAAAAAGCAAAAATTATTGAATATACGACAAAGCTTGCAAAAGGATTAAATATTATTGGATTGCTGAACATACAATACGTTATCTCAAAAGGAGAAGTATTCGTTATCGAAGTAAATCCGCGCTCAAGCCGTACCGTGCCATTTTTAAGTAAAATTACAAACGTGCCGATGGCGAATATTGCAACAAAAGCGATTATGGGTCAATCATTAAAAGAAATGGGCTATGAATCCGGCCTGATTCCAGAAAAAAAAGGCGTCTATGTAAAAGTGCCAGTCTTCTCATTTGCGAAACTCCGCCGGGTGGATACAACGCTCGGCCCAGAGATGAAATCAACTGGGGAAGTCATGGGAAAAGACTCAACGGTTGAAAAAGCACTTTACAAAGGGCTTGTCGCCTCCGGTATGAAAATCCCGACAAAAGGGGCCGTTCTATTAACGGTCGCAGATAAAGACAAAGACGAAGCGCTTGTCATTGCAAAACGTTTCCATAACATTGGCTTCCAGCTCTTGGCGACATATGGTACAGCGAACTTGATCCGTGAAACAGGCGTGCCGGTTCAAACGGTGGCGAAAATTGGCGCGAAAGGTCCGGATATGCTTGATGTCATCCGCGGTGGTGAGGCGCAATTCATCATCAATACGCTGACAAAAGGCAAACAGCCGGCACGTGATGGATTCCGTATCCGCCGTGAATCTGTTGAAAATGGCATTCCATGCTTAACGTCACTGGATACAGCAACAGCTATTCTAGAAGTACTTGAATCAATGATTTTTAATGCAGAAGCAATGCCAAAACCGGCATTGGAGGCGATCCATTCATGATTCAAAAAGAGCTGATGACGGTTGTCTCTCAATCGGAAATCGCTAAAAACATCTTTGAAATGACATTAAAAGGGGCGCTCGTTGACCAAATCGATGAGCCAGGCAAATTTGTTCACTTAAAAGCAGGTGAAGAAATGATGCCCCTTCTTCGCCGGCCAATCAGCATCGCCCGTATTGAGCCGGAAAAGCAGGAACTTACGATGATTTACCGGGCGGAAGGCGCAGGAACGAGTGCACTCTCTCGTAAACGAGCCGGTGACCAAGTGGACGTTCTCGGTCCGCTTGGCCACGGTTTTCCGGTTCAAGAAGCTGCTCCTGGACAGACCGCTCTTTTAATCGGAGGAGGTATCGGTGTTCCGCCGCTTTATGAATTGTCACGCCGCCTGAACGCAAAAGGTGTGAAAACGATCCACGTTCTCGGTTTTCAAAATAAAGAGGCGGCATTTTACACAGAGCAGTTTGCGGCACTAGGCGAAACATATGTGGCAACAGTTGACGGTTCACTCGGTGAGCAAGGGTTTGTAACTGATATTGTGAACAAACACGGGCTGCAGGCGGATATTTTTTATTCGTGTGGTCCAACGGTTATGTTAAAAGCAGTTGAACAGCTTCACGCGGCGCCAAACGGCTATATTTCACTGGAAGAGCGGATGGGCTGCGGCATCGGTGCCTGCTTTGCATGTGTATGCCATCCAACTGCGGATGAAACAGGTACCGCCTACTTGAAAATATGCAGCGACGGGCCTGTTTTTAAAGCTGGGGAGGTGGCACTATGACTAGATTAGCGCTCGAACTTCCAGGGTTGTCACTTAAAAATCCTATAATGCCAGCGTCTGGCTGTTTTGGATTTGGCCGTGAATTCAGTCAGCTGTTTAATTTAAGTGAGCTTGGCGCGATTATGATTAAAGCAACAACAGAAGAGCCTCGTTACGGAAATGCGACACCTCGTGTAGCTGAAACACCAGGCGGTATGCTGAATGCGATTGGTCTTCAAAATCCCGGTCTTGAAAAAGTGATTGCGAATGAACTGGAATGGCTGAAGCAGTTTGATGTGCCGATTATAGCGAACGTGGCCGGTTCACAAACCGAAGATTATGTTCAAGTCGCAAAAGAAATTTCCAAAGTCGACAATGTCCATGCCCTTGAGCTGAATATTTCCTGCCCGAACGTAAAAACAGGTGGTATCGCATTTGGAACAATACCCGAAACAGCGAAAGAGCTGACAAAACGTGTAAAAGAAGTGTCTGAAGTACCTGTCTATGTAAAGCTTTCGCCAAACGTCACGAACATTGTCGAGATGGCCAAAGCGGTAGAAGACGGTGGTGCAGACGGCATTACGATGATCAATACATTGATCGGCATGCGTATTGACCTGAAAACAGGCCGGCCGGTGCTGTCAAACCGGACTGGCGGCTTATCGGGTCCTGCCGTGAAGCCTGTAGCAGTGCGGATGGTGTATGAAGTAAGCCAGCAAACCAATTTGCCAATTATCGGTATGGGCGGCATCTCTACAGTTGAAGATATTATTGAATTTTCATTGGCGGGTGCGGACGCAGTGGCAATCGGAACCGCGAATTTTGTTAATCCGTTTATATGCCCGGAATTAATTGCGGAGCTTGACCACTATTTAGAGCAGCACAACGTAGATCACATTAGTGAATTAAAGGGACGGAGCTGGAAGTAATGGAAAAAGAACCGATTATTGCACTCGATTTCTCCACATGGAAGGAAGCCGAGCAATTTCTTGCGCCTTTCCAAAACGAGCAGCTATATGTGAAAGTGGGCATGGAACTGTATTTGCAAAACGGCCCATTCATTATTGAACAGCTGAAAAAAATGAATCACCGCATCTTTCTTGACTTGAAATTGCATGACATTCCAAATACGGTTGGACAGGCAATGAAAGGTCTTGCAGGGCTTGGTGTAGACATCATTAATGTGCATGCGGCAGGCGGCGTCGAGATGATGAAAAAAGCACGCGCCGGATTGGATGCAGGTGCTAAAGGCGGCAAACGGCCCATTTTACTGGCAGTGACCCAGCTAACGTCTACGTCTGAAGCGGCGATGCACGCGGATCAGCTTATTTCTGTCCCGCTTCCGGAATCAGTTCTTCATTATGCGAAAAAAGCAAAAGAAGCCGGCTGTGACGGCGTTGTATGCTCCGTTTTAGAAGCGGCCTCCATTCGCGAAGCATGCGGGGAAGATTTTTATAAAGTAACGCCGGGCATTCGTTTAAAGGATGGCAATGCGGATGATCAGCAGCGCATTGCGGGTCCCGCCGAAGCACGTGCGATCGGCTCGACAATGATTGTTGTCGGCCGTCCAATTACAAAAGCAGCCGACCCGGTTGCAGCCTATCATCATGTAAAAGCACTCTGGGGAGGACAAGCGTAAAATGAAAAAACAAATTGCAGAAGAACTATTAAAGATCCGTGCCGTGTATTTGCAGCCTAATGATCCTTTTACATGGTCATCCGGTATGAAATCACCGATCTATTGCGACAATCGTTTAACGCTGTCATATCCCGAAACACGTCAAAAAATTGCCGCGGGATTAGCGGAGCTTATTAAAGAACAATATCCGGAAGCAGAAATCATCGCCGGTACAGCGACAGCAGGCATTCCGCATGCCGCCTGGGTATCTGATGTATTGAACCTGCCGATGTGTTACGTCCGTTCAAAAGCGAAAGAACATGGAAAAGGCAATCAAATCGAAGGGAAAGTCGAGCCGGGTTCAAAAGTGGTTGTCATTGAAGATTTGATCTCTACAGGCGGCAGTGCTATTACCGCAGCAGAAGCTTTGCGTGCGGCAGGCTGTGATGTGCTTGGAGTAGCAGCCATTTTTACATATGGGCTGCCAAAAGGGGATGCGCGTCTATCAGAAGCGGACTTACATGCGGCTGCACTGAGCGATTATGACGCACTCATTGAAGTGGCGGCTGAAAAGAACTATGTGGAATCAAGTGACATTGAAACATTAAAACAATGGAAGCAAAACCCTGATGCGTGGGGAACAAAATAAATAAAAACAGCGGTGAGCTTGAGCTCACCGCTGTTTTTATTTCTTCATGGCCATCACTTGGCCTTCATCCGGCGTTACATAGACGGTATGCTGATTGTCGTAAATAACAAAGCCGGGTTTAGCGCCGGACGGTTTTTTTACGTATCGAACCTTCGTATAGTCAACCGGCACGGAAGAAGAATCTTTCGCTTTACTATAGTACGCCGCGATCATAGCAGCTTCTAACATTGTTTCTTCTGATGGATCATCGGAACGAATAACAACGTGTGAACCTGGAATGTCTTTCGTATGAAGCCAAATATCATCCCGGCGGGCCACCTTGTTCGTCAAATAATCATTTTGCCGGTTGTTTTTGCCGGCATGAATAACTGTTCCATCTGTTGACACATATTCTTCGATCGCAGGGACGGCTGCTTTCTTTTTCTTTTTTATATGCCGCGCTTTTATATAGCCTTCCTCAGCCAGCTCTTCACGAATTTCTTCAATATCCCGTGGTGAAGCCGATTCAAGTTGCTGCAAAAGGGCCTCAAAATACCGAATCTCGTCTTTTGTTTTTTCAATCTGTTCCTGAACAACAATAACAGCATGTTTTGCTTTTTGGTAACGGGAGAAATATTTTTGTGCATTATCCGCCGGATTTTTTTGAGGATCAAGCGTAATTGTTACCGTTGCACCATTTTCATCATAGTAATTAATGACATCGATTTCTTTCATACCTTTTTTAACGGCATACAAATTCGCGGTCAGCAGTTCACCGAGGCGCTGATATTCTCCAGCGTTTTCCGCTTCCGCAAGCGTCCGTTCAAGCTTGTGAATTTTAGAACGATTTTTTTGAAGTTCGTTTCCAATTAACCGTTCAAGGTCGTTTGCCTGCTGACGGACACGATCGCGCTCAGCTTTGCCGAAGTAGTAACGGTCAAGAAGCGACGATACTGTTTTCAAATACGTCCGCTCGCCTTGAATGTGAGGCAAGTCGATCATATAAAAATATGTTTTATCCCCGCTGTCGATCATGACTGGTGAATAAGCACCTTTTGATAATGGAGCCATTACCTGTAGAAAGGCAGAAGGAACTGTTTCACGGTTAGCAAGACCTGCATGGCTGACAATTTCATTGCTGATAAGCGGTGACAATCCTTCAAAAGCAGACACAAGCTGCTTAGCAATTTTACCGGCATTAAAATCAACTGCACGTGTAACTTGTTCCGAATCCGCGATTAATGGGTTTTGTTTATGTTGTGCGGGTGGCTCCACATATTCTGCACCGGGCAAAATTGTCCGATAACTATTCATAGAAGAAGGAACATGCTTAATACTGTCAATGATGGTCCCTTTTTCTTTATCGACTAACAGAATGTTGCTATGACGGCCCATAATTTCAACGTAAAGATCTTTATAGGAAATGTCTCCAATTTCATTTTTTCCTTTAAACTCGAATACAATCGTCCGGTCAAGACCAAACTGGCGGATATTCTCTAAAATGGCCCCGTCTAAGTGCTTTCGCATCATAATACAAAAAAGCGGCGGCTCGGACGGGTTATCCTGCACGGTTTCAGTCAGCTGTACCCGCGCATAAGACGGGTGGGCAGATATGAGCAATTTATTATTTTTACCGCGTGCCCGGATCACCATAATTGTTTCATTTTTATACGGCTGATGAATTTTATTCACGCGCCCGCCTGTGAGGGCTTCATTTAATTCTTCAACCATTACTTTTGTAAATAATCCATCAAATGCCATGAATCATACTCCCTTTTTGTACGAACATATTTATTCATCTTAACATGTGTACGCTGCTTTCGTAAATTCGAGAACATCGCTTTTTTAAGAATGAAAACTGCTGTATACTTATTTTTACAAACTAATGGAGAAAAGAGGGAGGCAGTATGACTGATTTAATTTCGGTTATTATGATATTTTCAATCCCGCTCGTGGCAATTGTGACAGCTCATATGAGGAGTCAGTCGAAAATTCAGTACAAAATGGTAAAAGACCAGATCGAATTGGAAAAACTGAAGCAGGAAAACTTTTTGCTTGAAACGGAGAAAATGAAGATGGAGCTCGGATTTACGAAACCGGTTGAAGAAAAAGAAGAGGTTCTATCTTTTATTGAGCAGGAAAAGCGGCAAATATGATATAATAGATCGAGTGTGCAAAAACGGACGAAACGTGACAAAGGGGAGCAAAGACGATGCAGTTAATCAATATCGGATTTGGCAGTGTCGTCTCGGCAGAACGGATTGTGGCGATTGTCAGCCCGGAGTCGGCACCGATTAAGCGGCTCGTTCAGGAGTCGCGTGAAAAAGGAAATCTCGTCGATGCAACATTTGGCCGCCGGACACGTGCGGTCATTTTAACAGACAGCCATCATATTATTTTATCGGCTGTGCAGCCGGAAACGGTCGCGAACCGCGCGGCGTTGAAAGATGAGGATGCTGAGGAAGGATTGTGAAGTAAGTGAAAGAAAAAGGTTTGCTGATCGTATTGTCCGGACCGTCCGGCGTTGGCAAAGGGACTGTGCGAAAAGCGATTTTTTCAAAAGAAGATATAACGTTTGACTATTCTATTTCTATGACGACACGCAAGCCGCGTGAAGGGGAAGTAGATGGCGTTGATTATTTTTTCAAATCCCGTGAGGAGTTTGAGCAGCTGATCCAAGAAGGCAAGCTGCTTGAATATGCGGAGTTTGTTGGCAACTATTACGGTACGCCGGTTGATTATGTCCGGGAAACGCTTGATGCAGGCACAGATATTTTTCTTGAAATTGAAGTGGAAGGCGCACGTCAGGTACGGGAAAAGTTTCCGGAAGGGCTCTTTATTTTCCTGGCACCGCCAAGTTTATCCGAGCTGCACAGCCGAATTATCGGTCGCGGCACCGAAACAGACGAAGTCATTCAAGGACGGATGGAACAAGCACGCAAAGAAATCGACATGATGGACTTGTATGATTACGTCGTTGAAAATGATGAAGTGGAGCGGGCATGCTCTCGAATTCAATCAATCGTTGAAGCAGAGCATTGTCGCCGTGAACGCGTGCAGCACCGATACCAAATTATGCTGGAACTGGAAGGGGAACAATAATGTTATATCCATCTATTGATAACTTACTGACAAAAATCGATTCTAAATATTCATTGGTCAGCGTAGCGGCAAAACGCGCTCGTTTTATGCAGGAGAACAAAGGAAAAGGCGCTCTTGGCGCGTACGAGTCTCATAAATTTGTTGGAAAAGCATTAGAAGAAATTTATGCCGATGAACTTGTTATGAAAAAGAAAGACGCGAATAAAACGTATTCAGATGAAGTGTAAATAAGCAAAAAAGGAAAAGGGCGGCGAATACCGGCCTTTTCTTTTTGTATGCTATCATATTTACATAAAGATTCGACTGAACCGGAGGGAAAATGAATGAACGGAAAAAACATTTTACTTTGTGTCAGCGGCGGTATTGCTGTCTATAAAGCGGCCGCACTGACAAGCAAACTAAAACAGGCAGGCGCCCATGTAAAAGTCGTTATGACCGATTCTGCCCAAAAATTTGTCGCGCCTATAACGTTTCAAGCGTTATCGGGCGAGCCCGTTTATACCGATACGTTCGATGAAAAAGATCCATCCAAAATTGCGCATATTGACATCGCCGACTGGGCCGACCTTGTCATTGTGGCACCGGCAACGGCCAATATGATCGCAAAAATGGCGAATGGCATTGCAGATGACATGATGTCAACTGTTCTTCTTGCCGGTACAGCACCAAAGTGGGTCGTTCCAGCAATGAACGTAAACATGTATGTCCATCCCGCCGTGCAAAGAAACATGGAAACGTTAAAATCATTTAGTTATCGATTTATTGAGCCGGGAGAAGGCTATCTTGCCTGCGGTTATACAGGGAAAGGGCGGATGGAAGAGCCTGAAGTGATTGCCCGGCTGGTGGAAGAGTTTTTTGACGGAAAAGAAAAAAAATTGCTTTCCGGAAAACAGGTCGTCGTGACAGCAGGGCCAACACGGGAAGCAGTCGATCCGGTCCGTTTTTTCACAAATAAGTCATCCGGTAAAATGGGGTATGCGATTGCTGAGGCAGCGTATGAACTTGGTGCAGACGTTACGCTTATTTCAGGGCCCGTCAGCATTGCTCCGCCGTCCGGCGTTACAATACGCCAGGTAGAAAGTGCAGAAGAAATGTTTCGGGCGGTTATGGATGTATACGATGGGGCAGATCTCGTTGTAAAAACAGCTGCTGTTGCCGATTACCGGCCAAGAGTTGTTCACGAAAACAAAATGAAAAAGCAGGAAGGTTCGATGACGATGGAGCTTGATCGGACGAGAGATATTTTAAAAACGCTTGGGGAACGGAAAACAAATCAATTTTTAGTCGGCTTTGCAGCGGAAACAAACGATGTGAAAATGTATGCGAAACGAAAGCTCGAATCAAAAAATGCTGATATGATTGTCGCTAACAATGTGAACCAGGAAGGCGCCGGTTTTGGCGGCGATACAAATATTATTTCCATTTTTCATCGGGATGGAACACACCGTGATTTTGAAAAAATGACCAAAAAAGAAGCCGCTGTTCAGATTTTGAAGGATGCGGCCGTACGAATAGGTGAAGCGGAATGAGAATTGCTTCTGTCATTGTGGACGTTGCAGTCATGCAGACCGACCGTCCATTTGACTATGAAATTCCTCCAGCGTGGCAGGATGTGATCCAGCCCGGCATGCGTGTCATTGTGCCTTTCGGGCCGCGTCACGTACAAGGGTTTGTACTGGAAATCAAAGAAGAAAATGAAAGCCGAAAGTTAAAGCCAATTGTTGAACCGATGGATATCGTGCCGGTATTAAATGAAGAGTTGCTGTCGCTCGCAGACTGGCTCACCGCTGAATCCCTCTGCTTTAAAATTTCAGCACTTCAAGTGATGCTGCCTGCTGCGATGAAGGCGAAATATTCAAAGCGAATTCGGATGACAGGGTTTGCAACGCTCAGTTTGCCCGTTCAGTCTCTGTTTAACGGGCGAGATGAAATAGCGTGGGAAGAAGCAGCAGAAGCAGGTGCTCTCTCTGAAATCCGCAAAGAAGTAAAGCAAGGCTCACTCGATGTTCTATATTCAGTCAAAAGCAAAGGCCGAAAAAAAACGGTTCGAATGGTCAAGTGCAGGTTGTCTGAGGGGCTGCTCAAAGAAACGATTCAATCAATGCCGAAAAATGCATTAAAACAAGTGGAAGCAATACAGTTTTTTTTAGGGAGAACCGGCGAGTGGATTCCGTTAAAAGAAACAGGTATGTCTTCTGCTGTAGCAAAAGCGCTGATTGACAAAGAACTGCTTGAAGAAAAGCAAGAAGAAATGTACCGGGATCCGCTTGCCGGCCGTACGTTTACACCGGATACACCGCTGGTACTGACGGACATCCAGCAGGCCGCGATTGAGCCGATTCTTGAAAAAGTAAAGGAAGAAAAAGCGGAAACGTTTTTGCTGCATGGTGTAACAGGAAGCGGAAAAACGGAAATTTACTTGCAATCGATCAGTGAAGTATTGAAAAAAGGACAAGAAGCCATTGTGCTAGTGCCGGAAATTTCATTGACGCCGCAAATGACCGATCGTTTTAAGCAGCGGTTCGGAAACGATGTGGCGGTGCTTCACAGCGGCTTGTCAACTGGCGAAAAATACGATGAATGGCGAAAAATCAGCCGTAAAGAAGTAAAAGTCGTGGTCGGAGCTCGCTCGGCTGTTTTCGCTCCATTTGAAAACATTGGGTTAATCATTATTGATGAAGAACACGAAACAAGCTATAAACAAGAAGAAAATCCGCGTTACCATGCCCGTGATGTCGCGATTTGGCGGGCGGGCTTTTACGGGTGCCCGGTTATTTTAGGAAGTGCCACACCTTCTCTTGAGTCTTTCGCGCGAGCGCAAAAAGGTGTTTACACATTATTAACATTAGCCGAACGTGTCAATGACCGGCCGCTGCCGACTGTTGATATTGTCGATATGCGTGAAGAGCTTCGAGAAGGAAATAGATCAATGTTTTCCCGTAACTTATTTGATAAAATAAAGGACCGTCTCGAAAAAGGAGAACAAATTGTTCTGTTTTTAAACAAGCGGGGATATTCCTCTTTTATTATGTGCCGTGACTGCGGATATGTAGCAGAATGTCCGAACTGTGACGTTTCAATGACGTATCATCGTCATCGTCATCAGTTAAAATGTCATTACTGCGGTCATGAAGAGCCGTCTCCAAACGTATGCCCGGAATGCGGCAGTGAACATATCCGGCATTTCGGCACCGGCACGCAAAAAGTGGAAGAAGAATTGCTGAAATTGCTGCCTGAAGCGAGGGTTATCCGGATGGATGTTGATACAACTGGAACAAAGGGAGCGCACGAGCGGCTGTTAAAAAAATTCGCTCATAAAGAAGCAGATATTTTGCTTGGTACCCAAATGATCGCAAAAGGGCTTGATTTTCCCAATATTACACTTGTTGGCGTGCTTAGTGCGGATACGATGCTGCATTTGCCGGATTTTCGCGCATCAGAAAAAACCTTTCAGCTGTTAACACAAGTAAGCGGCCGGGCCGGACGGCATATATTGCCCGGCGAAGTCGTCATTCAAACATATACACCAGAGCATTACAGCATTCAGCTCGCCGCTGATCAGCATTACCAATCATTTTATGAACAGGAAATGCAAATGAGAAAAATGGGTGGCTATCCGCCATTTTATTATTTGGCGCTTATTACCGTCAGCCATGAAGAAGCGATCACGGCATCGGGTGAAGCGAACAAAATTGTCATGAACATTAAGCCGGAATTGTCACCGGCGGCTGTTGTGTTAGGACCGGTAGCCTCACCGATCTCACGGATCAACAATAGATATCGGTGGCAATGTCTGATAAAATACAAACGTGAACCAAAGCTTGGCGCTGTGTTGAAACAAGTGCTTGAGCATTATGCGAAACAAGGGAAATCAAATGGACTGATGGTATCCGTTGATATCCATCCATATGTACTGATGTAGAAAAGAGGAACACGATGACGATCTTATCCATTGTTAAACATCCAGCGGCTATTTTGGAGACGAAATGCCAGCCGGTAAAGCAGTTTGACAGTAAATTAAAGCGCCTCGTGCGTGATATGCAGGAAACGATGATTGAAGCGGACGGCGTGGGACTTGCTGCACCGCAAGTCGGAAAAGATATGCGTCTCGCCGTTGTTGATATTGAAGATGATCACGGCTTGATTGTACTCATTAATCCGGAATTGCTGTTGGCAGAAGGCAAACAGACAGACGTGGAAGGCTGCTTAAGTTTTCCGGATTTATATGGGGAAGTCACACGTCCAAATCAAATTAAAATTAAAGCGCAAAACGTAAAAGGCCAATTTTACACGTTTGAAGCAGAAGGGTTTTTAGCACGGGCGATTTTGCATGAAATGGATCATTTGGATGGCGTGTTATTTACATCCAAAGTAAAAAAATACATTCCGGCCGAGGAATTGGAAAAGGTGGACGCAGAGTGACGAATATTGTTTTTATGGGCACCCCGGACTTTTCCGTGCCAGTGCTTGAAAGAATACTTAAAGACGGCAATAACGTTCTTGCCGTTGTGACGCAGCCGGATCGCCCGGTCGGCCGGAAAAAAGTCATGACGCCGCCGCCGGTAAAAGCAGCAGCAATCAAACATGGTCTCCCTGTTTTGCAGCCTGAGAAATTATCAAAATCAGACGAACTGGCCGAAATTATCGGCTTAAAGCCGGATTTAGTTGTGACGGCAGCATATGGACAGCTATTGCCTAATGAGCTGCTCGAAGCACCTAAATATGGCTGCATTAACGTGCATGCATCTCTTTTGCCGGAACTTCGAGGCGGTGCGCCGATCCATTATTCGATTTTACAGGGCAAACAAGAAACGGGCATAACGATTATGTATATGGCCGAAAAGCTGGATGCGGGCGATATCATTGCACAAGCGGCCGTAACAATAGACGAAAATGACAATACGGGAATCCTTCACGACAAATTAAGTGTAGTAGGGGCTGACTTACTGTCTGAGACGATTCCCGCAATTATAACTGGCACATCTTCAAGAACGTCTCAGGATGAATCAAAAGCGACATTTGCATCAAACATCCGCCGGTCTGATGAAAAAATCGACTGGAACCGTTCTGGTGAAGAACTGCATAATCAAGTACGGGGCCTTTGCCCATGGCCGGTCGCTTATACAACACTGGCCGGATCAGCAGTAAAAGTGTGGAAAAGTGAAAAGGTGTCTAATACGAGCGGCACACCGGGAACCATTCTTTCGATTGAAGAAGACGGCATTGTGACTGCAACCGGTTCAAGCACAGCGATAAAAATAACGGAACTGCAGCCGGCGGGTAAAAAGCGGATGAGCGCACGCGATTATTTGCGCGGCTCAGGATCTTCGCTTCAAGCTGGTACAGTATTTGGAGAATAAAATGAAAACATTAAATGTACGCGAAATTGCGCTGGACTTAATTGACACAGTGGAAAAAAGCGGCTCCTACAGCAATTTAATGCTGAACAACGCGATTGAAAAAAATAATATTTCCGGACGGGATACTGCATTATTAACTGAAATCACATATGGTACGATTCAGCGAAAGCTGACACTTGATTTTTACCTGGCTCCTTTCTTGAAAAAAAAGCCGGAACGATGGGTTCATAATTTGCTTCGTTTATCTCTTTATCAAATGGTCTATCTTGATAAAGTACCGGAGCGGGCTGTTATTCATGAAGCGGTTAATATTGCAAAAAAACGCGGACATACTGGGATTTCAGGAATGGTGAATGGTGTGCTTCGGTCCATCCAGCGTGAAGGCGTGCCGGACACGAAATCGATTAAAGACGATGCCGAACGGATTTCCATTGAAACAAGCCATCCACTCTGGCTTGTGAGAAGATGGATGAAGGCGTACGGCAAAGAAAAAACTGAAGCGATGTGCCAGCATAATTTGACCGCTCCCGAGCAGACAGTGCGGGTAAATACGATGAAAATGACACGTGATGAAGCTATTTCTGTCTTGAAGGAAGAAGGATTTGACGCATTGCCATCTGATGTTTCGCCATATGCGATTCGAATTATGAAGGGAAATGCTGCAAGGTCGACTCTTTACAAAAATGGTGCTATTTCTATTCAAGATGAGAGCTCAATGCTCGTGGCCCCGGTTGTCGGTGCGAAACCAGGTCAGCGCATTCTCGATATGTGTTCGGCTCCGGGCGGAAAAACTGCTCATCTTGCTGAACAAATGAACGGAGAAGGCCACATTGATGCGCTTGACATTCATGCGCATAAACTAAAGCTCGTCACGCAGAATGCAGACCGGCTGGCGCTTTCTAATATTCATGTTCAAAAACAAGATGCGCGTAAAGCCGGAGAGTTGTTTGCAGAAGAAACATTTGATGCGATTCTTGTTGATGCCCCATGCTCAGGGCTCGGTGTTATTCGCCGAAAACCAGATTTAAAATATGCGAAAACCGAACAGGACTTAGAAAACTTGCAGCGCATTCAGCTTGCCATTTTGGACGCAGCTGTTCCGCTGTTAAAAGAAAATGGCGTGCTTGTGTATAGTACATGCACCGTAGATAAGGAAGAAAATGAAGGAACCGTCGAAGCCTTTTTAAGCGCTCATCCGAAATTTGAGCTAGTCCCGCTTGAACAAATCCCGATCAAACCGGAACACACAATGATCCAAGTATTTCCGGACGACTTCGGCGGCGACGGATTTTTCATTAGTAAATTCAGAAAGAAGGAAAACTCATAAATGACAAAAGCAATAAATAAACAAACGGAAGCGCAGAAGCCATCGATCTATTCATTGGAACTTCACGAATTAAAACAGTGGCTTTCAGACAACGGTGAAAAGCCGTTCCGGGCCGACCAAATTTTTGACTGGCTGTACGTAAAGCGCGCGAAAACGCTTGAAGACATGACCAATTTATCGAAAGAACTGCGCGCAAAACTGAATGAATCGTTTTTGTTTACCGTATTAAAAACAGCGATTCGGCAAGAGTCTGAGGACGGAACCATTAAATTTTTATTTGAACTGCATGACGGCTACTCCATTGAAACGGTCCTAATGCGCCACGAATATGGGAACTCTGTTTGTGTCACAACACAAGTTGGCTGCCGGATAGGCTGCACGTTTTGTGCATCCACGCTTGGCGGCTTGAAGCGAAATCTTGAATCAGGCGAGATTGTCGCACAGGTAGTGAAGGTACAGCAAGCACTTGATGAAGTAGGAGAGCGGGTAAGCTCTGTTGTCATTATGGGGATTGGAGAACCATTTGATAACTATGATGAAATGATGTCCTTTCTGCACGTGATCAATCACGAAAAAGGCTTGAATATCGGAGCGCGCCATATTACGGTGTCAACGAGCGGCATTGTACCGAAAATTTATAAATTTGCCGATGAAAAAACACAAATTAATTTTGCTGTTTCACTTCACGCGTCGAACGATGAATTGCGGACGAAGCTGATGCCCATCAACCGTGCGTACAAATTAAAAGACTTAATGGAATCAATCCGTTATTATACGGAAAAAACCGGCCGCCGTATTACGTTTGAATATGGACTGTTTGGCGGTGAAAATGATTCTGTGGCGCATGCGGAAGAACTGGCTGCGTTGATTAAAGGAATTAAATGCCACGTAAATTTAATTCCGGTTAACTATGTGCTGGAACGGGACTACGTTCGTACACCGCGCAATAAAATCTTTGAATTTGAGAAAACATTGAAGGAAAATGGTGTGAATGTAACGATTCGACGTGAACAAGGAACAGACATTGACGCGGCATGCGGCCAGCTTCGCGCGAAAGAGCGTGCCGGCGAAACGAGGTGACCGTATGAATGCAGTCTTTCAAACAGACCGTGGACGAATCCGCTCACACAATGAAGACAATGGCGGCGTGTTTCATCATAATAGCAGCCTCTGTCTTGCCATTGTAGCGGATGGAATGGGCGGGCATAACGCGGGAGATACCGCGAGCCGGATGACGATTGAATCATTCGAAAAACATTGGAATGAAACAGCAGCAGGCATTCAGTCGCCCGACGATGCGATGAACTGGCTGAAATCGATTATTCCAGCGATTAATGCAGACATTTTAATTCATGCCAGTACGCACCCGGAATGCAGTGGAATGGGGACAACTCTTGTTGCAGCTCTTTGTACAGAAAAATTTTGCGCGATTGCAAGCATCGGTGACAGCCGATGCTATTTGCAAAGTGAAGATGGTTTTTCACAAGTAACAGAAGACCATTCGCTTGTGAATGAACTCGTCAAGTCTGGCGAAATTACAAAAGAAGCAGCGGAAAGTCATCCGAAAAAAAATGTCTTAACACGCGCGCTCGGAACGGATGAAAAGCTGGCTGTTGATTATAGAACGATTATGTTTGAAGAAGGAGATTTGCTGCTTCTTTGTTCAGACGGTTTATCTAATAAAGTAGCGGATGCCCAAATGAGCTGTGTTTTACAATTAACAGATTCGCTTCCTGCAAAAGCGGATACTCTTATTCAGATGGCCAATGAAAATGGCGGCGAAGACAATATTACCGTCGTGATTCTTGAACATTGTGCCGAACGCGAAAGCGGGTGAACACATGTTAATTGGCAAAAGCTTAAGCGGACGTTATAAAATTGTCCGGACGATTGGCGGAGGCGGTATGGCGCACGTTTATTTGGCGCGTGATATGATTTTAGACCGTGATGTGGCCATTAAAGTACTCCGGTTTGATTTTGCAGGGGAAGATGAATTTTTACGCCGTTTTCAGCGTGAAGCTCAAGCTGCATCAAGCCTTGCTCATCCGAATATTGTCAATATTTATGACGTTGGCGAAGAAGATAATGTTCACTTTATCGTTATGGAGTATGTGGACGGAATGACACTGAAAGAATACATTCAGCAATTTTCGCCGGTTCCATACGAAAAAGTGATTGATATTATGAAACAAATGACAGCTGCTGTTTCGTTTGCTCACCAGCATTCGATTATTCACCGTGATGTAAAGCCTCACAATATGTTGATGGACCGGGATGGAACGGTGAAAATGACCGATTTCGGCATCGCGATGGCAATGAGCGCCACATCCATTACACAAACGAATGCTGTTCTCGGATCGGTTCACTACATTTCACCTGAGCAGGCAAGAGGCGGTATGGCAACGAAAAAGTCAGATATTTATGCGCTTGGCATCGTCATGTACGAGCTGTTAACAGGGAAGCTCCCATTTTCCGGTGAATCAGCTGTATCGATTGCATTGAAACACCTGCAGACAGAAACACCTTCTATTAAGCAGCTCTATCCCGGGATTCCACAAAGCATTGAAAACATTGTTTTACATGCAACAGCGAAAGATCCGTTTCATCGTTACATGAGTGCAGAAGAAATGGAACATGACTTATCAACCGCTCTTGAAGAATACCGCCTGCATGAAGAAAAGTTTATGATTCCAGACGACAATGACGAAGTGACGAAAGCTATTCCAGTCTTTAGCCCGAAGCCGCCAGAACGTATTCAGCCAACTGTATCCTCTTCTGAAAAAAAACAAGAGATGGTTCCATTGAAAAAGAAAAAGAAATGGCCATGGATCTTGCTTTTTTTGATTACTCTTAGCATTCTGGGCGTTATTGCTTGGACAGTAGCAACGACACCGAGAGATGCAGAAGTGCCGGAGACAAATGGGAACAGCCCTGAAGCGGCTGCCTCTATGTTAATTAATGCTGGCTTTATTGTCGGCGACTCCGATGAAGAGTTCAGTGCGGATATTGAGCAGGGAAAAGTGATACGGACCGTTCCGGAAGCTGGGGAAACGGTGAAAGAAGGCAGTGAAATTGATTTATTTGTCTCCGCTGGAAAAGAACGAAAAGCAATGGCGGATTACACGGGAAAAACGCTGGAAGAAACACGTGAACTTCTTGAAGAAGCCGGGTTTCGCAACGTGGAAACGGAAATGATTTATGACGAAAGTGAAGCCGGAACGGTTTTGGAACAAAATCCAAACGTAGATGAACGCGTCATTCCGGAAGAATCGGATGTTGAATTGACTGTCAGTGCCGGTCTTGCCAATGTGGTGTTAACGGATCTTGCCGGCTATACCGAAAAAAGCCTGGAAGACTATGGAGACTCCAATGGGATTATTATTGACATTTCGGGTGAAGAATTTTCCAATTCGGTATCTGCAGGACAGGTGATCAGCCAGTCTCCGCAAGCCGGAAATGAAGTGGAACCGGGAAGCACGGTAGAAGTGACGCTGTCAAAAGGACCGGAAGAGATTCCACTGGCAGAAGTATCAACGGAAATTGTCATTCCATATGAGCCGGAAACAGAAGGAGATCCGCAGGAAGTTCAGATTTACATGGAAGATGCAACCCATAGCATGACTGAGCCGTATGAAAAGTTTTTAATTACGGAAGAAACGAAGCGTACGCTTGAATTTGTCGTTGAAAAAGGCGAAAAAGCAGGATACAAAGTAATGCGGGACCAAGTAGTCATTATTGATGAAACCATTCCGTATCCCGAAGAAACAGAATCTGAATAAGGTGGTGCTACATGCCAGAAGGCAAAATCATTAAAGCGTTAAGCGGTTTTTATTACGTACTTGATGGGGAAAACATTATTCAATGCCGCGGGAGGGGAATATTTCGAAAACGAAATATTACCCCGCTCGTCGGAGATTATGTTGAATATGAGGCAGAAAATGATAAAGAAGGCTATGTTTTATCCATTGGAGAACGGAAAAATGATCTTGTTCGGCCGCCAGTCGCTAACATTGACCAGGCTGTGCTTGTTTTTTCCGCGATGGAACCGGCGTTCAGTACCATGCTGCTTGACCGCTTTTTATTGCTGATCGAGTCAAAAAATATCGAACCGGTCATTTGTCTGACAAAGATGGATCTGGCTGACGATCAGAAAAAGCTTAATGCATTTATTGCAGATTATCGAAAGATTGGCTATACCGTTGTGGAGACATCTTCTGAAACGATGGCTGGCCTTAACTCGCTTGAAGATTATTTAACCGGCAAGACGTCAGTGTTTGCAGGACAATCTGGGGTTGGAAAATCATCATTATTAAATGCAATTCGACCGGATCTTGAATTAAAAACGGATGAAATTTCCAGCTCGCTTGGCCGCGGCAAGCATACAACCCGGCACGTGGAATTAATTCCGGCAGCAGGCGGGCTGGTCGCAGATACGCCTGGATTCAGTTCATTGGATTTTGATGGAATTGATGTGGAAGATGTTTCGGCTTGCTTTCCCGAGATGGCAGAGTTGAGCTCTTCCTGCAAATTTCGTGGCTGTATTCATATTAATGAACCAAAATGTGCCGTAAAACAAGCGGTGGAGAAGTCAGAAATCCCTTCTTATCGTTATAATCATTATTTACAGTTTATAGAGGAAATTAAAGAGAGAAAGCCGAGGTACTGATGTTATGATAAAGATTGCCCCTTCTATTTTGTCCGCTGACTTTGCGCGGCTTGGTGAAGAAATAAAAGACGTGGAAAACGGTGGCGCGGATTACATCCATGTTGATGTAATGGATGGTCATTTTGTGCCAAATATAACAATCGGCCCGCTTATTGTAGAAGCGATCCGTCCGGTAACAAGCCTGCCGCTTGATGTGCATTTAATGATCAGCAATCCAGACCAATACATTGAAGCGTTTGCGAAAGCGGGAGCGGATATTATTACGGTTCATGCTGAAGCCTGCCCACATTTGCACCGGACCATTCAGCTCATCCGCTCATTTGGTGTAAAAGCGGGTGTCGTCCTAAATCCATCTACGCCGGCAGATACGCTCCAATATGTCATTCGAGATATTGATATGGTTCTATTGATGACAGTCAATCCTGGGTTTGGCGGCCAATCTTTTATTGAAGCGGTTGTACCAAAAATTCGCCATGTCCGTGAAATGATTGTAGAGGCGGGCGTGACAGTAGACATTGAAGTGGACGGCGGTGTGAATACAGAAACTGCTAAAAAGTGTGCAGAAGCCGGTGCCAACGTTCTTGTAGCCGGTTCCGCTATTTACAATGAAAAGGACCGAGGCACGGCCATTCAGGCAATTCGTGCCGCTGCGGAAAACGCGTGATCATTCGAATTGTAGCCGGTGGACCAGAGAAGGAACTGCCAATTTTAAACATGAATCCTGAAACGGATGACCAATGGATTGGCGTCGATCGGGGCGCCCTTTATTTGCTTGAACGAGGTATTACACCTGCCAAAGCGTTTGGAGACTTTGATTCGATAACGGCTGAAGAATGGAACCGGATTGCGGCTGTGGTCCCGGATTATGTTCAATTCCCAGCTGAAAAAGACGAAACCGATCTTGAAATTGCGCTGAATGCTGCAATAAAGCAACAACCAGAAGCGATTTTTTTGTACGGAGTGACAGGCGGCCGGCTTGATCACTTTTTCGGCGCGGTTACATTGCTTATGAAAAAAGAGCTGGATTGTCCTGTTGTGATTGTTGACCACCAAAATGAAATTTCTGTTTATTCGCCGGGAGAAACGGTCATTGACCAAAAAGAACAATGGCCCTATATTTCTTTTTTTGCAATGAGTGAAAAAGTTGAAGGGCTGACACTTTCTGGGTTTAAATTTCCGCTTCACAACTTCACCGTCCAAAAAGGTTCCTCCAGATGTGTCAGCAATGAAATCCTTGAAAAAAAAGGGGTCTTTTCATTTCGTTCAGGCATATTAATGGTTATTAGAAGCCGTGACGGGAGGAGAAGCCATTGAAATTTTACACATTAAAACTGCCGAAATTTGTCGGGGGCATGATCCGTATGGTGCTGTCAGCCGGGAAAAAAAGAAAATAAAAAAGCACCAGTGCCATTTGGCGCCGGTGCTTTTTTATTTATGGAAAAATTAAACACGTTCAACTTTTCCAGATTTAAGTGCGCGGGCAGAAACCCAAACACGTTTTGGTTTACCGTCAACGAGGATACGAACTTTTTGAAGGTTAGCGCCCCATGTACGTTTACTTGAATTCATCGCGTGTGAGCGGTTGTTTCCAGTACGTGCTTTACGGCCAGAAATAACACATTTTTTTGGCATTGTATTCACTCCTTACTATTCAGGATCATCATTGTCTACGTTTTTATGTGCAAGACACTTAAATAATTTATCATAATCAACCAATGAATGCAACAGCTTTGAAAAAGTCTTTCAAGAAAAATCACTTGACAGTTAAAAAGGAAGTCAATCCGTTTGTTCAGTTGTGAAGTTGTATATAAATATAGTAAAATGACTATAGTTTGATTCGCGAGGAGGATTTTTTGTGACGATTGAATTAACGACAGAACTCGGTCAAATTGACATTTCAAATGAAGTGATCGCGATGATTGCAGGTGGCGCGGCAGTAGACTGCTACGGCATTGTCGGAATGGCGTCAAAAAAACAATTAAAAGATGGCATTGCGGAAATTTTGCGCCGTGAAAATTTTACGCGCGGTGTGCTCGTACGCCAGGAAGAAGATCGCATTTTTATTGACATGTACATTATCGTCAGCTATGGAACAAAAATTTCCGAGGTGGCGAGCAACGTTCAGTCAAAAGTAAAATACACGCTTAATCAAACAGTAGGACTATCAGTCGATTCTGTTAATATTTTTGTACAGGGTGTACGGGTAACGAACCCGTAGTGTGAGGAGGAAATTTTTGTGGGTATGACTTCATTGGACGGGTTGCGCTTTGCCAGGATGGTTCAGGCGGGCGCGCAGCATTTATCGGTGAACGCGGATATGGTGGATGCATTGAATGTGTTTCCGGTTCCGGATGGCGACACGGGAACGAATATGAATTTATCGATGACATCAGGAGCAAAAGAAACCGAATCGTCGAAACAAACGCATTTCGGCAAAACGGCGGAAGCGCTGTCGAAAGGGCTTTTGATGGGCGCACGGGGAAATTCTGGCGTTATTTTGTCCCAGCTTTTCCGCGGCTTTTCAAAAGCAATCGCTAACAAGCAGGAAGTCTCGGCTTTTGAACTGGCGGCTGCGTTTGAAGCGGGGGTTCAAACAGCTTACAAAGCGGTTATGAAGCCAGTCGAAGGGACCATCTTGACTGTCGCAAAAGATGCGGCCAAAAAAGCAGTAGTCGTTTCACAAAAAGAAACGAATATTATTGCGGTTATGGAAGCACTTGTAAAAGAAGGCCAGGCTTCGTTGGATCGGACGCCCGAGCTTCTGCCGGTCTTAAAAGAAGTAGGTGTGGTCGACAGCGGCGGACAAGGACTTTTGCTTGTATATGAAGGCTTTTTAGCTGAGCTTAAAGGAGAAGCACTTCCGGCAGCGCTCTCCACGCGGCAGGACATGACAAATCTGGTCAGTGCCGAGCACCATAAAAGTGTACAGAGCTTTATGAATACAGAAGACATCGAATTCGGCTACTGCACGGAATTTATGGTGAAGTTCGAAGAGAAAAAGCTATCAAAAAATCCTTTTTCCGAAGACCGGTTCCGTCATGAACTGAGTGAATTCGGTGATTCGCTGCTTGTGATTTCCGATGATGAAATTGCTAAAGTACACATTCATGCCGAGCATCCAGGTGATGTATTAACAATTGGACAGCAATACGGCAGTTTAATCAGTATGAAGATTGAAAATATGCGTGAGCAGCATAGCGCGATTACAGGTTCATCTTCGGCACCTGCGGCTAAGCCGTCCGAAAAAACAAAATACGGTGTTGTTGCGGTTGCAATGGGTTCAGGAATAGCGGAATTATTTACAAGCATCGGCGCAACAGCTGTTATTGAAGGCGGCCAGACAATGAACCCGTCTACGAAAGACATTGTCAAAGCAATCGAGGATTGCCATGCCGAGCATGTTTTTGTGCTGCCGAATAATAAAAACATTATTATGGCCGCAGAACAGGCAGCGGAAGTGTCAGAATCTGTTGTGTCTGTTATTTCAACGAAAACCGTACCCCAAGGTCTTGCTGCGTTGATCGCGTTTAATCCAGATGGTGTTGAATCATCAAACCGGGACGCCATGAATGCAGCGTTTGCCCAAGTGAAGACCGGGCAAGTAACACATGCTGTCCGTGATACGACGATTGATGGCATTGATATTAAAAAAGATGATTTCATGGGTCTGGCAGAAGGCAAAATCGTTGTGACGCATTCAGAAAAAGCAGAAGCGGCGAAAGAGCTTCTTCAATCACTGCTCGATGATGGGTCGGAAATTGTGACTGTTATTTATGGGGAAGAAGCCTCAGAAGAAGTGGTGGAACAAATAACGAATTTTATCGAGCAAAATTATCCAGATGTTGAAGTGGAAGTGCACGACGGAAAGCAGCCGCTGTATCCGTTTATTTTTTCGATTGAATAAACAAGAGAGAGAGATCATTCTCTCTCTTTTTCTCATTAGGCCTGCAGGAAGCAGGTCACAAATGCGTTGCGACAGGGACGTCGCGATTCTAGCATTTGATCCTTGTATATGAAAGGAGGAAAAACGATGCTTGAAACCAGCCATCCGCTTAATCAGCCAATCAGTGTATTGAAAGGAGCGGGGAAAGAAGCTCAATTGTCACTGTCCTCTATTGGCGTGCTGACTGTTGGCGATTTAATGGAATTTGTTCCAGCCCGCTATGATGATATGCGGCTGAAAAACCCCGAAGAAGCGGCCCATGATGAAAAAGTAACAATCGAAGGCGTGATTCAAACAGAGCCGTCAGTCATGTATTACGGAAAGAAAAAATCACGCCTGACGTTTAAAATGCTGTCTGGGTCCCATTTGATTAACGTAACGTTTTTTAATCAGCCTTATTTGAAGAAAAAAGCGGCTGTTGGCGATACAGTAACCGTGACTGGAAAGTGGGACCGCCACCGGCTGGCGATTTCCGGACAGATGATGGAGACCGGCGCCTATTCGCGTGGAACTGATTTTGAAGCGGTTTATTTGCTGCGTAACGCGCTCCCACTTAAGCAATTTCGAAAACTCGTCAACCAGGCGATCGACTTGTACGGTGATTACATTGAAGAAACATTGCCGGTCCGCTTGACTGAGCAGTATCGGTTGATGGAAAGAAAAGAGGCGATTCGGGCGCTTCACTTTCCGGAATCACACGATGAAATGAAGCAGGCGCGCCGCCGATTTGTGTATGAAGAATTCTTTTATTTTCAGCTGAAAATGCAGGCGCTCCGAAAAACGATTCGGGAGCAGTCCGGCGGAATCATACAAAAATATGACCTTGCCAGGCTGAAGAAATTAATTGACTCGCTTCCTTTTGAATTAACCAATGCACAGAAAAAAGCCGTTAATGAAATTTGTGCGGATATGAAGGCGCCGTACCGGATGAACCGGCTGCTGCAAGGAGATGTCGGCAGCGGCAAAACAGCGGTAGCCATACTAGCACTCTATGCATCGGTAACAGCTGGATTTCAAGGTGCTTTAATGGTGCCAACTGAGATTTTGGCTGAGCAGCATGCGAAATCGCTTCATGACATGCTTGAGCCATTTGGTATTTCGATCGCTTTGTTAACAGGCACAGTAAAAGGCAAACGCCGGAAAGCGCTGCTTGGCGCCCTTCAAGCAGGCGACATCGATATTTTAATTGGGACACATGCGCTTATACAGGATGATGTTATATTTCATAATCTCGGACTTGTGATCACAGATGAACAGCATCGGTTTGGCGTCAACCAGCGCCGGGTCCTCCGGTCAAAAGGAGAAAACCCAGACGTTTTGTTTATGACTGCAACGCCAATTCCACGGACACTTGCTATTACCGTTTTTGGTGAAATGGATGTGTCGATCATTAATGAAATGCCTGCAGGCCGAAAAGCGATTGAAACGTACTGGGCGAAAGAAGAGATGCTTGGCCGCGTTCTTGATTTTACGGAAAAAGAGCTTCAAAAAGGACGGCAGGCATATGTTATTTGTCCACTCATTGAAGAATCAGAAAAGCTCGATTTCCAAAATGCACTTGATGTCCATGCGCAGCTGACAAGCCATTTTCACGGGAAATTTACTGTCGGTCTTATGCATGGGCGATTAAGTGGCGAAGAAAAAGAAACTGTGATGAAATCGTTCAGCGTAAATGACCTAAATATTTTAGTATCAACGACTGTTGTGGAAGTAGGCGTGAATGTGCCAAATGCGACAGTCATGATTATTTATGATGCTGAACGATTCGGTCTGTCGCAGCTTCATCAGCTGCGTGGACGTGTTGGACGGGGCTCGGAGCAGTCATATTGTATGCTTATTGCCGACCCGAAATCCGAAACCGGCAAAGAGCGCATGACTGCGATGACAGAAACAAATGATGGATTTGTATTAAGTGAAAAAGACTTGGAACTGCGCGGACCCGGCGATTTTTTTGGCCGTAAGCAAAGCGGTCTGCCTGAATTTAAAATGGCGGATATGGTGCACGACTATCGAGCGCTTGAAACCGCACGAGAAGATGCCAATACGTTGATCAATGATCCAGCTTTTTGGACGAACGATGAATATCGCCATTTGCGTAGCGCTTTGACCGATTCCGGCGTGCTCGCCGGCGAAAAGCTTGATTAAGAATGCAAGTTGCCTCTTGCATTCTTTTTTTGTTATCTTTATACTGTTTTTTAGTACC
The DNA here is from genome assembly GCF_024213455.1 of Domibacillus sp. A3M-37. NCBI lineage: Bacteria > Bacillati > Bacillota > Bacilli > Caryophanales > Bacillaceae > Domibacillus > Domibacillus sp. A3M-37. Next base: position 388,694 of record NZ_JANAVL010000002.1, read on the forward strand.
TAGTCCTAATATCGGATGGTGGGATGAAAGATGAAACAATCAAAAAAAGAACGTCAGGAGCGTCTGCAAAAAACGATTCAGGAAAATCCGTTTGTGACCGATGAAGAACTGGCGCAGGAATTTAGCGTAAGCGTTCAAACGATTCGGCTTGATCGAATGGAGCTGTCCATTCCGGAGCTGAGAGAACGCATTAAATATGTAGCAGAGAAAAACATGCAGGATGAGATCCGCTCGCTTCCAATTGAAGAAGTGATTGGCGATATTATTGATATCGAATTGGACAAAAGCGCCATTTCGATTTTTGATGTAAAAAAAGAGCACGTGTTTACACGCAATGGCATTGCGCGCGGCCATCATTTATTTGCGCAAGCCAATTCATTGGCTGTAGCAGTCATTAATGATGAAATGGCATTGACAGGTAAAGCTGAAATCCGGTTTACGCAGCCCGTTAAAGAAGGCAGCCGCATCGTTGCAAAAGCAAAAGTCACGCGATCCGAAAAAGGACGAACCATTGTAGATGTGGCGAGTTTTGTTGGCAGTGATCTTGTATTCCGGGGTGAGTTCTCGATGTTTCGCGCACCATCTGTAGAAAAGGAGGAAAAAGATGAAACTGGCAATTGATGCAATGGGCGGTGATCATGCGCCTGAGCAAATTATTTTTGGTGTCAACCGGGCATTGAAAGAATTACCGGAACTGGAATTAATGATCTTTGGAGATCAAGAGAAAATTCAGCCGCTTTTAGATGCAGGCAGCCGGGTGGAAGTTGTTCATTCACCGGATGTTATTCTTGGTACAGACGAACCCGTTCGGGCCGTTCGTCGAAAAAAACAGTCATCCCTCGTTATGATGGCTGAAGCTGTGGCGAATAAAAAAGCAGCTGCTTGTGTGTCAGCGGGTAATACGGGTGCGCTTATGGCAGCAGGGTTATTCGTTATCGGCCGTATTGACGGGGTGGAACGGCCAGCTTTGGCGCCAACGTTTCCGACTGTTGACGGCAAAGGATTTGTCATGCTCGATGCCGGAGCGAATGCAGACGCAAAGCCGGAGCACTTGCTGCAATATGCGGTGATGGGTTCTGTTTATGCTGAAAAAGTCCGCGGCATTGAAAAACCGCGCATCGGGTTATTAAACATCGGAACGGAAGAAAAAAAAGGGAATGAACTAACAAAGGCGGCATATAAACTGCTAAGTGATGCGCCCGAAATGAACTTTATCGGCAACGTTGAATCGCGTGAGCTGTTGAACGGAGTGGCGGACATTGTTGTGACAGATGGCTTTACTGGCAACATGGTGTTAAAAACGATTGAAGGCAGTGCACTGTCTATTTTCTCTATGTTAAAAACAGCGTTAACCGCTTCAACAAAATCAAAGATTGGTGCCTTGCTTTTAAAAGATGAATTGAGGGGCTTGAAAAATAAAATGGATTATGCTGAATATGGCGGCGCCGGTTTATTTGGCTTAAAAGCGCCTGTTATTAAAGCACACGGATCATCTGACGCAAATGCTTTTTATCATGCAATCGAACAAGCTCATAAAATGGCGCAGGCGAATGTGCCGGCTATTATTGAATCACAAATTGCCAGTGGGAAGGAATGACGAAACAGATGGGGAAAATCGCGTTTGTATTTCCGGGACAAGGTTCCCAAATGGTCGGCATGGGAAAATCACTTGCTGATCAGCATGCATATATAAAAGAGATGCTTCAAAAAGCGGATAAAAAACTCGGCTATTCATTAACGGACATTATGTTTAACGGACCGGAAGAAAAGCTGACGCTCACATCAAACGCGCAGCCAGCTCTTTTAGCAGTCAGCATGGCTGTGTTAAAGCGGTTTGAAGAAGAAGGTATTATACCAGACTTTACTGCCGGTCATAGCCTCGGAGAATATTCTGCTTTAGCAGCAGCTGGCGCGATTACATATGAAGAAGCGGTTTATGCGGTTCATCAGCGCGGTAATTTAATGGAAGAAGCAGTACCGGCCGGCCAAGGCGCAATGGCAGCGGTGCTTGGCATGGAACGAGCGGCACTTGAAGAAGTGTTAGCACAAGTTTCAAAAGGCAGCGATATAGTGGCAGCAGCCAATTTTAACTGCCCGGGTCAAATTGTGATTTCAGGGTCAAAAGAAGGTGTTGAAAAAGCATCTGAACTTCTAAAAGAAAAAGGCGCGAAACGAGTCATTCCATTAAATGTAAGCGGTCCTTTTCATTCGCCGCTTATGGAACCTGCTGCTGAAAAGTTACAGTTAGTACTTGATGAGGCAAATATTCAACCGAGCCAGATACCGGTCATTGCCAATGTGAATGCACAGCCGGTTACCGATGCAGAGACCATTAAAGAAAACCTTGTGAAACAGCTGTATTCACCGGTTTTATGGGAAGACAGCGTGCAAACGATGCTTGAGGCAGGAGTTGACACGTTTATTGAAATCGGTTCAGGTACCGTTTTGTCCGGCTTAATCAAAAAAGTAAATCGGCGTGTTCGGACGTTCGCCATCAGCGATGAAGAATCGATTGTAAAAACAGTGGCAGCACTGAAGGAGGAAACGGAATGAATCTTGAAGGGAAAACAGCACTTGTCACAGGCGCGTCCCGTGGCATCGGTAAAGCCATCGCATTAGAACTTGCCCGTCACGGTGCGGATGTTGCAGTCAATTACGCTGGGAATGAACAAAAAGCAAAAGAAGTAGCCAATGAAATCCAAGCAATGGGACGACGTTCATTTATCGTTCAATGCGATATTTCAGATAGTGATGCTGTACAGGCGATGGTAAAAGAAACAGTTGCTCAATTTGGCCGCCTTGATATTTTGGTGAACAATGCGGGCATTACGCGCGATAACCTGATTATGCGTATGAAAGATCAGGAGTGGGATGACGTTATTAACACGAATTTAAAAGGTGTTTTCCTATGTACAAAAGCGGTTACCCGCCAGATGATGAAGCAAAGAAGCGGCCGGATTATTAATATTTCTTCGGTTGTCGGCCGGATCGGAAATGCAGGCCAGGCCAATTACACGGCAGCTAAAGCAGGTGTAATCGGCTTAACAAAAGCGTCTGCGCGTGAGCTCGCTGCACGTGGCATTACGGTCAACGCAATTGCTCCTGGCTTTATCGCAACAGATATGACGGATAAACTGTCGGCAGAGGCAAAAGAGCAGCTAATCGGCCAGATTCCTCTTGGAACGCTCGGTGATACTGCTGACATCGCCGCCGCGGCTGCATTTTTAGCAAGTGATGGCGCTAAATATATTACCGGGCAGGTGCTCGGTGTCGACGGCGGCATGGCGATGTAAGAAAAAGCGTGTTTTGACGGATTGAATCGTCTATAATACTTGAGGGGAGGTGAATCATAGTGGCAGATGTATTAGAACGTGTAACAAAAATTATCGTCGATCGTCTAGGTGTCGAAGAATCACAAATCAACCTTGATGCAAAATTCAAGGAAGATCTTGGCGCAGATTCTTTAGATGTTGTTGAGCTTGTAATGGAGCTTGAGGACGAATTCGATATGGAAATTTCCGATGATGATGCGGAAAATATTACGACGGTAGGCGACGCTGTAACGTACATAAACAGCAAAAACTAATCGTCCATTAACGGCAGATCCGGCTAATCGGGTCTGCTTTTTTAATTCTCTTTGCGCTATACATTTTTTTCGGCTAAACTATTTTTGTGTGCATTTTAACATTGCGGAGGAACAAGAATGAAAAAAACAAATCGGGAGCAGCGTTATTCCGAACGGAAAAATATGGAGTTTCATGAATTTCAAGAGGAAATGGACATCCATTTTCAAAACGAATCGTTATTAAAGCAGGCATTTACGCATTCATCATATGTGAATGAGCATCGGAGAAAACCGTATGAAGATAATGAGCGGCTGGAGTTTTTAGGAGATGCTGTTTTAGAACTGACTGTTTCGCAATTTTTATATAAAACATATCCGGTTATGTCAGAAGGGGAATTAACGAAACTCCGGGCAGCGGTCGTTTGTGAACCATCACTGGTCACATTTGCGAACGAGCTTGAACTCGGCAAGCTCATCTTGCTTGGAAAAGGGGAAGAGATGACTGGAGGAAGAATGCGGCCCGCTCTTTTAGCAGATGTATTTGAAGCATATATTGGCGCCCTTTACTTAGATCAGGGAATGGAAGCGGTTGTTCCTTTTCTGGAAAAGATCGTTTTTCCGAAAATCAGCGCCGGTGCTTTTTCTCATGTGATGGATTTTAAAAGCCAGCTGCAGGAATTTGTGCAGCGTGAACTTAAAGGGGCGCCATCGTATCGGATATTAGAAGAAAAAGGCCCTGCGCACAATAAAGAATTTATTACAGAAGTTTCGTTAAATGGTACCGTGCTCGGCCGTGGTGCCGGACGGTCAAAAAAAGAAGCAGAGCAATTTGCAGCGCGCATGGCGCTTGAACATGTAAAACAATCGAAGTAGGAGACAGGTGGATAGACATGATCCTGAAAAAGCTTGATATAGCGGGATTTAAATCATTTGCAGGGAAAATAACCATCGACTTTATGCCCGGTGTGACAGCTGTTGTCGGGCCGAATGGTTCAGGGAAAAGCAATATTACCGAAGCGATTCGCTGGGTGCTTGGTGAACAGTCCGCTAAAAATTTGCGGGGCGGAAAAATGGAAGATGTTATCTTTTCCGGAAGTGATTCGAGAAGGCGGCTGAATGAAGCGGACGTGACCATTACGCTCGATAATCGGGATGGGGCACTTCCGCTTGATTACAGTGAAGTAAGCATCACGCGCCGCGTAAATCGAAATGGCGACAGTGGGTTTTTTATCAATAAACAAAGCTGCCGGCTAAAGGACATTATTGAATTGTTTATGGACTCCGGACTTGGCCGCGGTGCATTTTCTATTATCGGACAAGGACGCGTCGATGAAATTTTAAACAGCCGTCCTGAAGAACGACGGTCGATATTTGAAGAAGCGGCTGGTGTGCTGAAATATAAAACCCGCAAAAAACAAGCGGAAATAAAGCTTGCTGAAACAGAAGAAAATGTCAGCCGTGTGCAGGACATTTTATATGAGCTGGAGCAGCGGGTAGAACCGCTGGAAATTCAGGCGGCTGCAGCAAAAGATTTTCTTGAAAAAAAAGCAGAATTAAAAGAAGTGGAAGCATCTGTCTGGGCGCATGATATTGCCGAGTCACATGCAGAATGGGAAGAACGAAAAAAGGACCGGCATCATCAAGAAGGGCAGATTACCTATTTTAGTGAAGAGGCGGAAAAAGCTGAATCACACATCCGGACATTAGAACAGGAAGTGAAAAAGCTTTCACTTCAAGAAGAATCGACCCAGCAGAAGCTTATGACTATTATTGAATCACTTGAAAAAATTGAGGGAAGACGGCGTTTGATGGATGAACGCCAAAAAAATGCTTCTTATAATGAAGAAAAGCTCGTCCAATCGATGAAGGAAGCGGAAGAAAAAGAAGCTTCGTTAAAACAAGCATTAGCGGAAGTAAAAACGTTGTCCGAAACAAAAAAGCAGGCGTTTGGGACATTAAAGAAAGAAGCAGCGGAAAAAGAAGCACTGCTGCGCGCTTTATCCCAAAACAGCGGCGATACACTTGAGTCGCTCAAAGCAGATTACATTGACCATTTAAGCAAAGAAGCAGCCGCTAAAAATGAGCTGATTGAAATTGACCGCCAGCTTGAAAGGCTGACGGCCCGGTTTGAGCGGCTCGGCGGGCACAACGATCAATATTTGTCTGAACGAGCCGCGCTTCAGCAAGAACAGGAGCAAATTGAAAAAGCACGTTTGTCAGCAGAACAAAAGCTTGATGAACATACGACCGCTTATCGTGGGGCAAAACGGGAGCGGAATGAAGTAAAAGAATCGCTTGAAAAAAAACGAAATGCTTTATATAAGGCATACCAAATTTTGCAGGAAGCGTCGTCCCGCCGTGATCTTTTAGTCTCAATGGAAGAAGACTATTCGGGCTTCTTCTCTGGTGTTAAAGAAGTATTAAAAGAGAAAAAAGGCCGTCTGTCCGGCGTGATTGGCGCTGCCGCTGAATTAATCCGGGTGCCGAAACAATACGAACTGGCAATTGAAACAGCACTTGGCGGTGCCCTTCAGCATATTATTGTGACCGATGAGCCAGCTGCCAGAAAAGCGATCACTTTTTTAAAGCAGCATAAATATGGCAGGGCGACGTTTTTGCCGCTGTCAACCGTAAAAGAAAAATCTGTTCCGGATCATGTATTAGCATCTGTCCGGCACGAGAACGGTTTTCTCGGAACAGCTGTGGAACTGACGGACTACGATGAGCAGTATGCGCGCGCAGCCCGCCACTTACTGGGAAATGTCATCATTGCAGCAGCACTTGAAGAAGCAAACAACATCGCTCGTAAAGTGAATCATCGGTATCGCGTTGTAACAGTTGAAGGTGACGTGGTGAATGCCGGGGGCTCAATGACCGGGGGCTCAATGAAAAAAACAGGTGCGTCGCTGCTTGGCCGCAAAAATGAACTAGAAACGTTAAACGGACAAATTGGACAGATGGAGCAAAAAACAGCTCAAGTGGAAAAAGAAGTGAAAGCATTTCAGATTCGCGCCGCTGAATGCGACCAACTCGTCGGGCGGCTTGAGGAAACAGGCGAGCTGTATCGGCAGGGACTTCAGGAAGCAAAAAATCAGCAGCTGGAATGGTCCTTTAATGAACAGTCGATTAACGACCGGCTCGCTGTATATGACGCGGAAAAACGAGAGTTTCAGGAAGAAAAAGACCGGCTTGAGCAGCGGAAACACGAAGCATTCAAGCTTTTATCCGAAAAACAGCAAGCGATTCACCTGCTGGATAATCAAATGGCTTCGATCGAACAAAAGCAAAAAACAGACTCCTCCGAACGGGACCGGCTGGCGGAGCGGGTCAATACGCTCCGTCCACAAATAGCGGTGCTTGAAGAACAACTTGCATATAACAATCAGCAGGAAAACCGGCTGCGCATGGAATTGACAGATGTCCAAAAGCAGCTGAAGCAGCTGAAAGATGAACAAGCGTTTATGGAAAACGAGCGATCTGACAGTGGATCGACCGGATTGACACTTGCACAGCAGTCGGATGAACTGGCAATTGAAAAAGACCGGCTTGTGAAACAAATTGCCTCGTTTAAGGCAGAACGAAATGACAAAGCGCAAAAGTTGGAAGAGGAAGCGGCTTCGCTGCAAGAATCACGCCGCCTGCTGAAAGGCTTGACAGAATCAGTGCGTGGGCATGATGTAGCCATTGCCCGTTTAGATGTTGAGATTGATACGTGGCTGCAAAAGCTAAATGAGCAATACGGCATGTCATTTGAAGAAGCGGAGCGACTGTATCCTTTGACCCGCCCAATTGACGAAGCGAGACGGAACGTGCGACTCATTAAAAAAGCAATAGAAGAACTGGGCGATGTGAATATTGGCGCTATTGAAGAATATGAAATGACGTTTGAACGGGTGGCTTTTTTGCGTGGTCAAAAGGAAGACTTGGAAGAAGCGAAATCAACACTTCGGGATGTTATGAGCGAAATGGACATTGAAATGATGCGCCGTTTTTCGGAAACATTTGAAGCGATTAAAGCTGAATTTCAGCCGGCATTTATTCAGCTGTTTGGCGGCGGCCGGGCGGAATTGAAATTGACGGACCCGAAAGATATTCTGAATTCAGGTGTCGATATTTCGGCGATGCCTCCGGGGAAAAAACTGCAGCACTTAAGCTTACTGTCGGGTGGCGAGCGGGCGCTGACAGCGATTGCGCTCCTATTTGCGATTCTGCGCGTGCGGCCGGTGCCATTTTGTATTCTAGATGAAGTGGAGGCAGCACTCGATGAAGCGAACGTTCACCGATTCAGCCGTTATTTAAAAGAGTTCAGTGAAGAAACGCAATTTATCGTTATTACGCATCGTAAACAGACGATGGAAGAAGCGGATGCACTGTATGGAGTTGCCATGCAGGAATCCGGAGTTACAAGTCTTGTATCAGTGAGACTTGAAGAAGCGGCAGTGACATAATAAAAGAAAGGATGAAAACGATGAGCTTTTTTAAAAAATTAAAAGAGAAACTTTCCGGCTCGCAGGAGCAGGAACAAACGACGGAAAAATATACGGAAGGGCTAAAGAAAACACGGTCCGGCTTTTCCGAAAAAATGAATAACTTATTTGCACGCTACCGCAAGATCGATGAAGATTTTTTTGAAGAGCTTGAAGAAATTCTGATTGGTGCGGATGTTGGGTTTGATACAGTGGTGGAGTTGATTGATGAACTGAAGCTGGAAGTGAAACGCCAAAACACAAATGAACCCGAAGCGCTCCGGGAAATCATTACTGAAAAATTTGTGGGTATTTACGCTGGCGATGATGAGATGTCATCTGAATTAAATATTCAAGAAACAGGATTAACGGTCATCTTGTTTGTTGGTGTCAACGGCGTCGGAAAGACAACAACAATTGGCAAACTTGCGCACCAATTTAAAACGGAAGGCAAAAAAGTGATGCTTGCGGCCGGCGATACGTTCCGCGCGGGCGCGATTGAGCAGCTCGAAGTATGGGGGGAACGGACTGGCGTAGATGTTATTAAGCAGGCGGAAGGATCCGACCCGGCGGCCGTCATGTATGACGCTGTACGCGCAGCTAAGTCACGAGGCGCCGATATTTTATTATGTGACACAGCCGGACGTCTGCAAAACAAAGTCAATCTTATGAACGAACTGCAAAAAGTAAAGCGCGTAATTGAACGGGAAATTCCAGAGGCGCCTCATGAAGTCCTGCTCGTTGTAGATGCGACAACGGGACAAAATGCACTCATTCAGGCAAAAACGTTTAAAGAAGCGACGGCTGTATCGGGTATTGTGCTGACAAAGCTTGACGGGACAGCCAAAGGCGGTATCGTACTTGCCATCCGGAAAGAACTTGGCGTACCGGTTAAATTTGTCGGTCTTGGCGAAAAAATGGACGATCTGCAGCCGTTTGATGCCGAAAAATACGCTTATGGACTGTTTGCTCAGGCATTTGAACAAAAAGAATCCGAGTCAGAGGATGAAACAGCCGAATAATCGGCTGTTTTTCACCTTTCTTGACAGAAAAGACAGAAGCAGGTACACTATTTTAGTGTAAAGGCTTTTCACTTAACAAAGGAGGGACAGCCGTGCTTGAAAAAACGATGCGGATGAATTATCTGTATGATTTTTATCAGATGCTTCTGACCGACAAACAGCGCAGCTATATGTCCCTATACTACCTGGATGACTATTCGCTCGGCGAAATTGCCGATGAATATGGAGTGAGCCGCCAGGCGGTCTATGATAATATAAAACGTACAGAAACAATGCTTGAAGAATATGAAGCGAAATTAATGCTGCTAAAGAAATTCCAAGAGCGCCAGGCGTTAATTGATCAGTTGAAAGAACGGGCTGATGAAGCTATGCTGACAGTAATCGAGGCGATTGAGGAGCTTGAATAGGGGGACTGCATGATGGCATTTGAAGGATTAGCCGAACGACTGCAAGGAACAATGCAGAAAATCCGCGGCAAAGGGAAAGTATCCGAATCCGATGTAAAAGAAATGATGCGAGAAGTACGTCTTGCTCTTTTAGAAGCGGATGTTAACTTTAAAGTCGTCAAAGAATTTGTCAAAAAGGTAAGCGAGCGTTCTGTCGGCCAGGAAGTGATGAAAAGCTTAACGCCAGGCCAGCAGGTCATTAAAGTCGTTAAAGAAGAATTAACAGAATTAATGGGCGGCGAAGAAAGCCGGATAAGCACAGCAAAGCGCCCGCCAACCGTCATTATGATGATCGGGCTGCAAGGGGCCGGGAAGACGACAACGACCGGAAAGCTTGCGAACCTGCTTCGTAAAAAGTATAATCGGAAGCCGTTGCTCGTTGCGGCGGATATTTATCGTCCAGCGGCGATTAAACAGCTGGAAACGCTAGGGAAACAGCTTGATATGCCTGTTTTTTCACTTGGTGATCAAGTGAGCCCGGTTGAAATTGCCAAGCAGGCGATTCAAAAAGCAAAAGATGATCATTTGGATTATGTCCTGATTGATACAGCCGGCCGCCTTCACATTGATGAAGGGTTAATGGATGAGCTAAAACAAATTAAAGACCTGTCATCGCCAGAAGAGATTTTTCTCGTCGTCGATTCAATGACCGGCCAGGATGCCGTAAATGTAGCGGAAAGCTTTAATGAGCAGCTTGGCATTACCGGTGTTGTGCTTACAAAGCTCGATGGGGATACACGTGGCGGAGCTGCATTGTCGATCCGCGCTGTAACCGGAAAGCCAATCAAATTTGTCGGGATGGGTGAAAAACTAGACGCTCTTGAGCAGTTTCATCCAGAGCGGATGGCGTCCCGTATTCTAGGGATGGGCGATGTGCTATCGCTTATTGAGAAAGCCCAAACAAATGTGGATGAGACGAAAGCAAAAGAGCTGGAACAAAAAATGCGGACGATGTCGTTTACATTTGATGACTTTTTAGAACAGCTGGGGCAGGTGCGTTCAATGGGACCGCTCGATGAAATTTTAAAAATGCTTCCGGGCGCAAACAAAATGAAAGGCTTAAACAATGTGCAGGTTGACGAAAAACAAATCGGCCGTGTTGAAGCGATCATCCGCTCCATGACAAAGAATGAAAAACAGCAGCCGGAAATTATTAATTCTGGTCGTCGCAAGCGGATTGCCCGCGGTTCCGGTACATCGATTCAGGAAGTAAACCGTTTGTTAAAACAGTTTGAAGACATGAAAAAAATGATGAAACAAATGTCTTCGATGCAGCAAAAAGGCAAGAAAAAAGGCGGCATGCCAAAGCTTCCTTTTATGTAATCTAAAACAGATTTAATCTGTAAAGAAAAAACACTTTACAACACTTTAACTATTTGGTATTATTCTATCTTGTGTGAAACTATTTCGGAGGTGCTTATTAGCATGGCAGTAAAAATTCGTTTAAAACGTATGGGTGCAAAAAAATCCCCATTCTATCGTATCGTAGTAGCTGACGCCCGCGCGCCGCGTGATGGCCGTTCAATTGAAACAATCGGAACATACAACCCGGTTACTCAGCCAGCAGAAGTGAAAATCAATGAAGAGCTTGCGCTTAAATGGCTTCAAGATGGTGCGAAACCGTCTGATACAGTCCGCAATCTTTTCTCAAAAGAAGGTCTTATGGAAAAATTCCATAATGCCAAATATAGCAAGTAAGCTATTGCGAGACAACAGTTCCCCAAAAGAATTTTCTTTTGGGGAATTGCCATTTTTGTTCCATGTAAAGGAGCGGTGGGGATGCACATTTTACAAACAGTATCAGTCGTTCAAGTGGTAACAGATTCCCTGAAACAAATGCGAATGGATGCATATGAACAGCAAAAGCGCCGGTTAGAGAGGGAAACAGCCCAGCTGTTATTCGAAAAGAAAAAAGCGGAGCGCGGCGGCTCTAAGCAAGCGGAAGCAGCGGCCCGGTTTCAAATTGAAATTGATCAGCGCCATGAAAAATTAGCAGTGGTGGAATTTCAAATGAGCCAGCTTGACCAGCTGCCGCTTGGCACTGAACTGAAAGAACGGGACATTCAATCGATTGTTGATATAAAAGCCGGTGATCGTTTTGATGGAAAAACCAGTGGCACAATCGTTGTAAAAGATGGCATCATTATCGAAATTCGCACCGAGGGGTGAAAAAATGAGCAAATGGTTTAACGTTGGAAAAATTGTCAATACACATGGCCTGCGCGGGGAAGTCCGTGTTTTGTCGCAGACAGACTTTCCTGAAAAAAGGTACAAAAAAGGAAGCGAACTAGCAGTTTTTAAACAAGGAGATAAGGAAGGCACTCCAGTTATTGTCGCATCGTATCGTACTCATAAAACCTTTGATCTGTTAACTTTTGAAGGCTATTCATCGATTCAAGACGTGGAGCCGTTTAAAGGCGCTGTCTTAAAAGTCCATGAAGCGCACCTGGGCGATTTGGATGAAGGAGAATTTTATTTTTATGAAATCGTCGGCTGTGAAGTGAAAACAGCTGCAGGTGACGTGATTGGTGTCGTGAAAGAAGTGCTTACGCCCGGCGCCAATGATGTGTGGGTTGTGCAGAACGGCGCCAAAGAAGTCTATATTCCTTATATCGATGACGTCGTGAAATTGGTTGATCCAGATGAAAAGCTCATCATCATCGAGCCGATAGATGGATTGCTCGAATGAAAATCGATGTATTAACATTGTTTCCGGAAATGTTTGAAGGAGTTTTTTCTGCTTCCATTATGAAAAAAGCAGCTGATAAAGGGAAAGCCACATTTCGGGCTGTGAACTTCCGGGATTATGCGGAAGGAAAGCATAAAGTGGTAGATGATTATCCGTATGGCGGCGGAGCAGGAATGGTTTTAAAGCCGCAGCCGCTTTTTGACGCAGTTGATGACTTGAAAAAAACAGCGGAGAACCCCCGCGTTATTCTGATGTGTCCACAAGGCGAACGATACACGCAACAAAAAGCCGAGGAGCTTTCAAAAGAGAAGCATCTTATCTTTTTATGTGGACATTACGAAGGATATGATGAAAGAGTCCGCCAGCATCTTGTCACTGATGAAATTTCGATTGGGGATTATGTATTAACAGGCGGCGAGCTTGGTGCAATGGTTGTGGCAGACAGTGTCGTCCGGCTGCTGCCGGGTGTACTTGGAAATGAAGACTCGGCAGTGCAGGATTCGTTCTCATCCGGGCTTTTGGAGCATCCCCACTATACGCGGCCGGCTGATTTTAGAGGCATGAAAGTACCCGATGTGCTCCTGTCCGGCAACCATAAACATATTGACGAATGGCGCCGTGAAGAGTCATTAAAGCGTACATTGGAACGACGTCCGGATTTATTAGAATTGATTGAGCTGACAAAAGAAGAACAGCAGCAAATTAATTCATGGAAAATACGAAAATAAGTTGATTTCAATATAAGAATATGATAAAATTTTGGAGTCAGTGTGCAAAATAACACACTGCATTACAACGGTGTTCCGCTGTCGTGATTGCGCGGGTATGAGCATTTGTTAGAAGGAGAGGAAAACACAATGAACAAATTGATTCAAGAGTTAACACAGGAGCAGCTTCGTTCTGATCTTCCAGCATTCCGTCCCGGAGACACTGTACGTGTACACGTTAAAATTGTCGAGGGTACACGTGAGCGGGTTCAGTTATTTGAAGGCGTTGTAATCAAGCGTCGCGGCGGCGGCGTAAGCGAAACTTTCACAGTGCGTAAGATTTCTTACGGTGTGGGCGTTGAGCGTGCATTCCCGCTTCATACACCGAAAATCGAGAAAATCGAAGTAATGCGCCGTGGTAAAGTTCGTCGTGCGAAATTGTACTACTTGCGTAACCTACGCGGTAAAGCAGCGCGCATTAAAGAAATCAGATACTAGGATGTTAAAAGGAGTCTGCCTGCAGACTCCTTTTTCTTTCAGGTTTTACACACATCATGATATGATGGATGTACTTAGAATGAAGGTGGTGCCAGCATGGCTGAAGGGAAAAATGAATTTTGGGAATGGACAAAAGCACTGTTGATCGCAGTCGGGCTTGCTGCTCTTATCCGTTATTTTATTTTTGCACCGATTGTGGTCGATGGACTTTCGATGATGCCGACGCTTGAAAGCGGAGATCGAATGATTGTCAACAAACTCGGCGATCCAGATCGTTTTGATATCGTCGTTTTTCATGCGCCGGAAAATAAAGATTACATAAAACGGGTGATCGGCCTTCCTGGCGAAACAGTCGAGTATAAAGATGATGTGCTGTATGTAAACGGCAAAGCAATCGATGAACCGTATTTAGATGAATACAAAAGCGAAGTAACAGATGGACCGCTTACGCCGGACTTTACACTCGCTGAAATTACCGGGCAGGAAACGGTGCCGGAGGGTGAGATTTTTGTGCTCGGCGACAACCGGCGCTTTAGTAAAGATGGACGCCACATTGGCACAATCAAAATAGATGAGATTGTTGGTGAAACAAAATTTGTCTACTGGCCGTTTGATCAGGTTCATCTAGTAGACTAAACGGACAGAAAGGAATGTGTAAGCTTGACGATACAGTGGTTTCCCGGCCATATGGCCAAAGCAAGACGGCAAGTGACCGAAAAATTGAAGCTCGTTGATATTATTTTCGAACTGGTTGATGCGCGTCTGCCGTTGTCTTCACGCAATCCAATGATCGATGAAATTTTAAATCAAAAACCACGGCTCGTTATTCTTAATAAAGAGGACATGGCGGACCCGGTGATTACAAAAGAATGGATCAATTATTTTAAAGAGCATGGTGTTGAATCGGTTTCGGTTAATTCACAAGCCGGGAATGGGCTTGATAAAATAGTGAAAGCAGCCGAAAACATTTTAAAAGAAAAATTCGACCGGATGCGTGCACGAGGTATAAAGCCACGTGCGATGAGAGCAATGATTGTCGGCATTCCCAATGTCGGAAAGTCGACACTCATTAACCGTATCGCGAAGAAAAACATTGCCAAAACCGGAAATATGCCGGGTGTAACGAAAGCGCAGCAGTGGATTAAAACTGCAAGAAATCTGGAGCTTCTTGATACGCCGGGTATTTTATGGCCGAAGTTCGAGGACCCGGAAACTGGCTTTAAGCTGGCCTTAACAGGAGCGATTAAAGATTCAATTTTAAACTTGCAGGACGTCGCAATTTGGGGTTTGCGATTTCTTGAAAGCCGATATCCGTCCAGATTGGAAGAACGATATGGCTATAGGGAGCTGCCGGATGATATGGCAGCTGTATTTGAACAAATTGGAGGGCGGCGGGGATCCTTATCCCCGGGGGGCGGCATAGATTATGACAAAGTCACGGATATTATTATCCGTGATGTGCGTACAACGCAATTTGGCCGTCTTACATTTGATATTCCCCCAAAAAAAGCGTGAAGGATTTCCTTCGCGTTTTTTTGTGGAAAAAAAGAATGAGGAGCCGATAATAAACGTAAGGAGCAAAGTGAAAATGAAAAACGAAACGATTGCCCAAATAAAAGAACAACTCGTATCGATTACGACGTTAGAAGATAAGCGGCTCATCCAATGGACCATGGATGATAGAAGCGGTGTTCAAGCAGCTGTTAAAGCGTGCAAGCGCCGCATTCAAAAAAATAAAGATGAGCAGGAACGGCTGCATCAAATAATGGCGTATGAGCGAAACGCTATGAAACAAGGAATGCAGCTGATTGCCGGAATTGATGAAGCAGGAAGAGGGCCGCTTGCCGGTCCTGTTGTAGCGGCTGCTTGCATATTGCCGAAAGATTTTTTGCCGGAAGGGTTAAATGATTCGAAAAAAGTAAAAGAGTCTGTTCGGGACGAATTATACGCGCTCATTATAGAAAAAGCCATAACAGGTGTCGGTATCGTCAGTGCAGAAGAAATTGATCAAATCAATATTTATGAAGCGGCAAAAAAAGCGATGGTTCTTGCTGTGAATGGACTTTCAGAACAGCCGGATCATCTGCTTGTTGATGCGATGACGCTCCCATGTGCAATTAGCCAAGAATCGATTATAAAAGGGGATGCAAAAAGCGCCTCCATCGCTGCAGCATCCATCATTGCCAAAGTGACGCGCGACCGACTTATGAAACAATATGCGATTGAATATCCCGGATACGGATTTGAGAAAAATATGGGGTACGGAACGAAAGAGCATTTAAATGGACTGCAGACACTCGGCATTACACCACAGCACCGTAAAACGTTTGCACCAATAAAAGAGATGATTTAAATGACAAAGCATAAAGCGGGGTGAAGACGCATGGAAATTGGCCAACAGGCAATACAAAGAGGGCTAAGAGTGCAGCAAGGGCGTAATCCGGTTGAAATGTTAAAAGAAGGACAAATTTTTTCCGGCAAAGCCATCAAGCTTTTGCCAGGTCAAATGGCGGAGCTCGCCGTGCTTGGGCAAAAAATAACGGCACAGTTAGAAGTGCCGCTGCAAATGGGAGAACGTTATTTTTTTCAAGTGGCTTCTCTTAATAAAGGAATCCAGCTCAATGTTCTGACGGACTATGCGCCGTTTCACCGGTCCGCGGATCAAGCGTCCATGCTGCTTGAAAAGCTGCAGATTCAGCCGACAAAAGAAAACATTGCTTTTACGACAGCAGCAATTGAAAATGGAAAGACACTGTCTAAAGAGCTCATTCAAACGGTGTCAGGCTGGCTGGGGAAATCCGGATTAGCAGATGGGACAGAAGTACTCCGTTTTATGATGAACCGCAATTTGCCGATGACGGAAAACGTTTTTCAAGCTCTTGTGGCAGCCCGTTCACCAGATTCGATGACGGAAAAAATGGTTTCCCTGCAGCAAATGCTTCCACAAAACAGTGTTGATAACAAAAATGCTGTCGAGGCCATTAGCCGGCTGCTTGGGGAAAAGCCTTCTAGTGCCCATAGTTTTCAAGGCAGTCCAAATGAAAAAGCAGCCCAGTTAGCCCTGGCTCTGCAAAGTACAAATCCATCATTAAAAGCAGCAGCTATTGGAGTACTTCATCAATCGCTTGCGCCTGGCGCTGCCATGACAGGAGGAAGCGGAGAGGAATCACTTGCTGCCATTGTAAGAAGCATCCCGATAACAAATCGTGGTGCAAATGAAGTGGCTGCACCCGTTCAAATGATAAAAGAAACACTTGTCCAACTTGTCAGCCGTCCCACGTCCCAAGAAGCGGTGGCGGTGTTTAAAGAAGCTGTTTCCTTATCGATTCCACTGCAGCACCCAGACCGTCTGGCAATGATGCAGCAATTAGCGCAGCTGACAGGTGAACTAAAAATGGGCCAGATGCCTGACGCGAAAATGACCGCATCGTTGTTTCAGTTCGCTTCCTTAGCTGCTGCATCCATTCCCGATCAAGCAGCTGCGCGTATGGCTATGCTTCTCGGCGCAGAAACTCTTTCGTTCCCAGAACCGACAGCGAATGCGTCATTGCGCGATGCGTTTCGCTTTCTTGGACTGGATCATGAAGCAATGATTGCGTCAAAAAATAAGCCGGAAGCCGTGCCGCAAACTGTCAAGCAGGAATTGATTAAGCTGATGACGGAAACAATGCCTGTACCGGTCAGAGAAGCGGCAGAGCAGCTAGTCGGCCGTCTGAATGCTCAGCATATTTTATCTGCTGAATCTGGTCCGCTGCAGCAGCTCGTTATGCAGTCTCCTGTTCAATTCGGTGAATTTAAGGGAGATGTCACGATCAAGTGGCAAGGGAAGAAAAAAGAGGACGGGAAAATCGATGCCGATTTTTGTCGTGTTTTGTTTTACGTGGAAATGCCAAATTTACGAAATACGGTTATTGATATGCAAGTACAAAACCGGATCGTGCATATCAATATTAGTGTAGATGCACCTATCCCTCTCTTGAAAAAAATAAGCAGTCCGGCATTTGACTCTTTGAAAGAAGCACTTGAAGGAGGCGGGTACCGTCTGTCAGGGGTCCATTTTAAAGAACCATCCCTGCAAGAAGTTGAGGATAAATCAAAGCCGCCACTTGCCCGCATCATGGATGATGACGGCTATATGGGGGTGGATATCCGCATATGAATCGAACAAATCGTAAGCAGGCAGCAGCCCTGTCCTATAATCCGGATTCAGCGGGTGCACCAATCATAAAAGCAAAAGGAAAAGGAATCATTGCAGATAAAATTCTTGAATCTGCAAGAGAAAACAATATTCCGATTCAAGAAGACCCGGCACTTGTTGAACTACTCGGTCAGCTTGAAATAAATGAAGCGATTCCAGAGGATTTGTACCAGGCCGTCGCTGAAGTATTCGCGTTCGTGTACCGTCTCGATCGGCGTCTAGGTAAATAAACATTGTAAGCGTTTTGCAAAAAAAACGTTCTTGAAAAAAAGAGCGGGTTTTTTATGTTGAAAAAACTAGACATAATTTCTTTTTTTCTCTACAATGAAGTCGCAGTCTGTTTTGCAATGAGACTTGTGTTTGAGATCGATAGGAGGCTGAAAGATGAATATTCATGAGTATCAAGGGAAAGAAGTTCTCAGAAGCTACGGTGTTGTCGTACCGAATGGGAAAGTTGCGTTTTCTGTTGAAGAAGCGGTTGAAGCAGCAAAAGAACTTGGCACAAAAGTAAACGTTGTCAAAGCACAGATTCATGCGGGCGGTCGTGGAAAAGCGGGCGGTGTGAAAGTTGCAAAGAATCTTGATGAAGTACGTACATATGCAGAAGAAATTCTCGGCAAAGTATTGGTCACGCATCAAACAGGCCCTGAAGGTAAAGAAGTAAAGCGCCTTCTTATTGAAGAAGGGTGCGACATAAAAAAAGAATACTACATTGGCCTTGTCCTGGATCGTGCCACATCTCAAGTCGTTTTAATGGCGTCTGAAGAAGGTGGAACAGAAATTGAGGAAGTGGCAGAAGCGACGCCTGAAAAAATCTTCAAAGAGTACATTGATCCAGTAACAGGTCTCAGCCCATTCCAGGCGCGCCGTATTGCGTTCAGCATTAACATTCCGAAAGAGCTCGTTGGACAAGCTGTGAAATTTATGATGAGCCTTTATACGGCATTTGTGGAAAAAGACTGCTCGATTGCAGAAATTAACCCGCTTGTTGTGACAGGTGATGGCAAGGTTATGGCGCTTGATGCAAAATTGAACTTTGATTCAAATGCTCTGTACCGTCATAAAGACATTTTGGAATACCGCGATCTTGATGAAGAAGATGAAAAAGAAATTGAAGCATCCAAATATGACCTCAGCTATATTTCGCTTGGCGGAAACATCGGATGTATGGTAAACGGCGCCGGTCTTGCAATGGCCACAATGGACATTATTAAACATTATGGCGGCGACCCCGCCAACTTCCTTGACGTTGGGGGCGGCGCGACAGCTGAAAAAGTAACAGAAGCGTTTAAAATTATTCTTTCTGATGAAAATGTAAAAGGAATTTTCGTCAACATTTTCGGCGGCATTATGAAATGCGACGTTATTGCAACGGGTGTCGTAGAAGCGGCGAAACAAGTAAGCTTATCTGTACCGCTGGTCGTCCGGTTAGAGGGTACGAACGTAGATGCCGGTAAAGCAATCTTGAACCAGTCAGGACTTGACATTGTTTCAGCAGATTCAATGGCAGATGGCGCGCAAAAAATCGTTAGTCTCGTAAAATAATCAAGATGTTGACAATAGAAAGGCAGGTACAGGCATGAGTGTATTTATTAATAAAGATACAAAGGTAATCGTCCAAGGCATTACGGGCTCTACTGCCCTTTTTCATACAAAACAAATGCTTGAATACGGCACGAAAATCGTTGGCGGTGTCACACCTGGAAAAGGCGGCACTGAAGTTGAAGGCGTACCCGTATTTAACACGCTGGCGGAAGCGGTAAAAGAAACTGGTGCAAACGCTTCAGTTATTTACGTTCCAGCTCCATTCGCGGCGGATGCGATTTTAGAAGCGGTTGACGCGGATCTTGATTTGGCTATTTGTATTACAGAGCATATTCCAGTGCTTGATATGGTCAAAGTAAAACGGTATATGCAAGGCAAGAAAACACGCCTTGTCGGACCAAACTGCCCCGGTGTTATCACGCCGGACGAGTGCAAAATCGGCATCATGCCGGGCTACATTCATA
This sequence comes from Domibacillus sp. A3M-37, assembly GCF_024213455.1. NCBI lineage: Bacteria > Bacillati > Bacillota > Bacilli > Caryophanales > Bacillaceae > Domibacillus > Domibacillus sp. A3M-37. Next base: position 408,294 of record NZ_JANAVL010000002.1, read on the forward strand.
CGAAAGGCCATGTCGGCGTTGTATCACGCTCCGGCACGCTTACGTATGAAGCGGTTCACCAGCTGACGCAGGCAGGCATCGGTCAGTCCACTGCAGTTGGCATCGGCGGCGACCCGGTAAATGGAACGGATTTTATCGATGTATTAAAAGCTTTCAATGAAGACCCAGAAACAAAAGCGGTCATCATGATCGGTGAAATCGGCGGTACAGCTGAAGAAGAAGCGGCTGAGTGGGTAAAAGCCAACATGACAAAACCCGTTGTCGGCTTTATTGGCGGCCGTACAGCACCTCCAGGCAAACGTATGGGTCATGCCGGCGCGATTATTTCAGGCGGTAAAGGAACAGCTGATGAAAAAATCCGCGTCATGAACGAGTGCGGTATTCAAGTAGCAGAAACGCCTTCTGTTATGGGTGAAACATTGATTAAAGTTCTTGAAGAAAAAGGACTATTGGAAGAGTGTAAAACACATTAATCGTGAATGGACGCCTGATTGGATCAGGCGTCTCATTTTGTGTGAATTAAAGGAGGGAAATGAACGTGGATGAAACGACAAAATGGCTGCTAAAACTGCAATATTGTGAGAATATTAGTTGGAAAGATCAATATTTATTATTAAAACATGATCATTATTTAGAAACGCTCTCTCGAATGCCAAGTACCGAATACGCCCAGATTACTGGTCGATCCACTCAACAAGCAGACCTCATTTTACAAAAGCTCCACTCTTTATCATTCAATCATCTTTATTCATCATTAATGAAGTCCTCATCGATCTTTATTCCGATTTACGATAAGCTGTACCCTAAACAGCTAAAAAGGCTGCCACAGCCACCGTGGGGGTTGTTTGCGATGGGGGACGTTAAATTATTGACAACAGAAAACATGCTCGCTGTTGTCGGCGCCAGAAATGGTGATCAGTACGGAAAAGAAGCACTTCAGTCGATCATTCCGTCTTTAATAGAGAGAAACATTTTAATTGTCAGTGGGCTTGCTAAAGGGATTGATGCATTTTCACATGAATTGGCATTACAGGCAGGCGGCAAAGCAATTGCGGTTATTGCGGGCGGTTTTGGGCACTTTTACCCTCAGGAAAATATACAGCTGGCTCAGCGGATTTCAAAAGAAGGATTAATTTTATCTGAGTATGCGCCAGATAAAAAACCGGAAAAATGGCAATTTCCAGCCCGAAACCGGATTGTGAGCGGATTGTCTAAAGGTGTACTCGTCGTTCAGGCGGCGAAAAAAAGCGGGTCGCTCATTACCGCTTCCTTTGCAATGGAACAAGGAATAGATGTGTTTGCGGTGCCGGGACCTATTACACATCCGCTTTCCGAAGGGGTCCATTCGTTAATTGCAGATGGAGCCAAAATTGTTCATTGTGCTGACGATATTTTAATGGAATTCAATCAGGAATAAAAAAACTTTTTGCGAAAACAGTTGCAATTTCTGTCAATATCATATAAATTTTGCAACAGAATGATTTTGCAAAACATGTCCTGTTTTGTAACATATAGAGAACAAAAATGAATAATGTAAAAGAGAAACGTTTGACAAACAAGCGGCATCCGCATAATAATATGTCTAATTATTCATTTTACCTCTCGGGGGAGGCTTTATTTTATGTCAGATTATTTAGTAATAGTGGAATCCCCGGCGAAAGCGAAGACAATTGAACGCTATCTCGGGAAGAAATACAAAGTACGCGCATCAATGGGGCATATTCGGGACTTGCCGAAAAGCCAAATGGGCGTTGATACGGAAAATAGTTACGATCCAAAATACATTACCATCCGCGGTAAAGGACCCGTTTTAAAAGAATTGAAAACTGCTGCGAAAAAAGCGAAAAAAATCTATCTCGCGGCTGACCCGGATCGTGAAGGGGAAGCCATCGCCTGGCATTTGGCTCATTCATTAAACATTGATACGTCATCTGACTGCCGGGTTGTTTTTAACGAAATCACAAAAGATGCTATTAAGGAATCTTTTAAGCACCCACGGCCGATTAATATGGACTTGGTGGATGCCCAGCAGGCGCGCCGCATTTTAGACCGGCTTGTTGGCTATAACATCAGCCCGTTATTATGGAAGAAAGTGAAAAAAGGACTTAGTGCCGGACGTGTTCAGTCGGTGGCACTTCGCCTTGTCATTGATCGTGAAAATGAAATTAAAGCATTCGTTCCGGAAGAATATTGGACAATTGAAGCAGAATTTACGAAAGATCGTGACACATTTAGCGCTTCTTTTTATGGCTTAAACGGAAAAAAAGAAAAACTCACATCAGAAGCAGATGTAAAAAAAGTGTTAGCTGCGATTAATGGAAACCAATTCTCAGTGGGATCTGTTACAAAAAAAGAGCGGCGCCGAAATCCGGCAGCCCCTTTTATAACGTCTTCACTTCAGCAGGAAGCAGCCCGAAAGTTAAACTTCCGAGCTAGAAAGACGATGATGCTTGCCCAGCAATTGTATGAAGGAATTGATCTTGGGAAAGAAGGCACCGTCGGTTTAATTACGTATATGAGAACGGATTCAACGCGGGTGTCAGAAGTGGCACAGTCAGAAAGCCTGGATTATATTGTTTCCCAATATGGAAAAGAGTACGTAAAAGAACAAGGACAGAAAAAAGAACCGAAAAAAACGAATGCGCAGGATGCACACGAAGCGATTCGTCCAACTAGTACGCTGCGTGAACCATCTTCATTAAAGGACTTTTTGTCGCGTGACCAGCTTCGTCTTTATAAGCTCATTTGGGAACGGTTTACCGCCAGTCAAATGGCCGCTGCAGTAATGGATACAGTCAGCGCAGATATTGTGAATGGGGACGTAATGTTCCGAGCGACGGGGTCAAAAGTGAAATTTCAAGGCTTTATGAAAGTTTACGTTGAAGGATCAGATGATGCGAATGAAGAAAAAGAAAACTTCCTGCCAAATCTCGAAAAAGGGGATGCGGTACAGTCAGGAGACCTTGATTCTAAGCAGCACTTCACGCAGCCGCCGCCACGCTATACGGAAGCCCGTCTTGTGAAAACGCTGGAAGAGCAGGGTATCGGGCGCCCATCTACGTATGCGCCAACACTTGATACAATTCAAAAGCGTGGATATGTCGCACTTGATAATAAGCGATTTGTCCCAACGGAGCTCGGGACTATCGTTCATGAATTGATGGTTGAGTTTTTCGCTGATATTATTGATGTTGAATTTACTGTAAAAATGGAACGGGACCTTGATAACGTAGAAGATGGCATGAAGGAATGGGTCGCTGTCATCGATGAGTTTTACAAAGGTTTTGAGGGCCACCTTGAAAAAGCTGAAAAAGAAATGGAGCAGGTAGAAATAAAAGATGAACCTGCTGGTGAGGACTGTGAAAAGTGCGGGCACGAAATGGTCTTTAAAATGGGCCGTTATGGAAAATTTATGGCGTGCAGTAATTTTCCTGAATGCCGGAACACAAAAGCGATCGTCAAAGAGATCGGCGTGAAATGCCCGAAATGTACGAAGGGTAATATAATAGAAAGAAAAAGTAAAAAGCGGCGTATTTTTTACGGATGCGATCGCTTTCCAGAATGCGACTTTCTTTCGTGGGATAAGCCGATTGAACGTCCATGTCCAAAATGTGCAAAGCTGCTTGTTGAGAAAAAGCTTAAAAAAGGTGTACAGATTCAATGTACAGAATGCGATTATAAAGAACAGCCTCAAGCATAAACCAGATTGGACCGCCTGATTTTATTTAATATCAGGCGGTTTTTCATGTTGATTAAAAACATTTTTCTTTTTTTCTATAAGCAGGTAGTGTACAATGCTAAATGGATATATAGGTACGTACCTTTAAAGTGGGGGGAACTAAATATGACTCAACCAATTAATGTAATCGGCGCCGGACTTGCTGGAAGTGAGGCAGCTTTTCAAATTGCAGAACGCGGTCTGCAGGTTCGTTTATACGAAATGCGGCCCATAAAGCAAACACCAGCCCATCACACGGATAAATTTGCTGAGCTTGTCTGCAGCAACTCGCTGCGCGCGAATGGACTAACAAATGCAGTTGGTGTTTTAAAAGAAGAGATGCGCCGCTTGAATTCTGTTATTATTAGTTCAGCCGATGCCTGTGCAGTTCCGGCTGGCGGTGCGCTCGCTGTTGACAGGCATGAATTTGCAGGACATGTAACAGAGCGTGTAAAAAATCATCCGAACGTAACGGTGATCAATGAAGAAGTAACTGAGATTCCAGAAGGCATTACCGTCATTGCAACAGGACCATTAACAACGAGCGGACTGGCTGAGAAAATTCAGGCGCTGACAGGCGAAGATTATTTATACTTTTATGATGCAGCTGCGCCAATCGTTGAAAAAGACAGTATTAATATGGATGTGGCGTATTTGAAGTCTCGTTATGACAAAGGAGAAGCCGCTTATTTAAACTGCCCGATGAATGAAGAAGAATTTGATCGTTTCTATGAAGCGCTCATTGCGGCAGAAACAGTGCCGCTAAAAGAATTTGAAAAAGAGATTTTCTTTGAGGGATGCATGCCGATTGAAGTGATGGCCAGCCGAGGCAAAAAAACAATGCTGTTCGGTCCGATGAAGCCAGTTGGTCTTGAAGATCCACGTACTGGAAAACGTCCATATGCGGTCGTTCAGCTTCGTCAGGATAATGCAGTTGGAACACTTTATAACATTGTTGGTTTTCAGACACATTTAAAATGGGGACCGCAAAAAGAAGTGCTTCAGCTTATTCCGGGTCTTGAAAATATTGAAATTGTCCGCTACGGGGTCATGCATCGCAATACGTTTATTAACTCGCCAAAAGCGCTGCTGTCAACGTATCAGCTGAAAGAGCGTCCGAATTTGTTTTTTGCCGGGCAAATGACCGGTGTAGAAGGGTATGTGGAATCGGCAGCGAGTGGCTTAATGGCTGGTATAAATGCAGCAAGACTTGCATTGGGAGAAGAACCTGTTACCGCGCCACAGGAAACAGCCATCGGCGGCATGGCGCACTACATTACGCACGCCTCGCCGGACAACTTTCAGCCAATGAATGCAAACTTTGGCTTGTTTCCAGTATTGCCGATGAAGATTAAAGGAAAGAAAGAACGATACGAGGCGCTTGCTGAACGTGCATTGGGAAAAATTCAAACTTTTTCGAAAAGTTTGTAAATTTCTTGCGGAGGGTTACTAACATGTGCTATCATTTAGTAGCCCTTTTATGAGGTGGAGAAATGTCTAAACTTTTCAAAAATTATACACATTCTTATTTTGCTTATTTACAAATTGAAAAAAATAGCTCTGTTCACACGATGAAAAGTTATCGTGATGACCTGGAGCACTTTTTTATGTTTATGAACGAACAGCAGTTAGCAGATTTGACAGATGTCACATATCAGACGGCTCGTTTATACTTAACGCTGCTTCACGAGAAAAAAATGGCCCGTGCTTCTGTTTCTCGAAAAATATCCGCCATCCGCGGGTTTTACCGTTTTTTGATGAGGGAAGATGTTGTAAAAGAAAATCCGTTTTTACTTATACATCGCCCGAAAGGAACGAAAAAACTGCCGTCTTTTTTTTATGAGGAAGAAATGCGGGAATTATTTGAAACAGTTGAAGGGTCAGACTTCCTTTCCATTCGGAACCGTGCATTGCTTGAAATTTTGTACGGAACAGGTATTCGTGTAAGTGAATGTGCCGGTCTTGCACTTACAGACCTTGATACGCGCCTTGGTGTCTTGCTTGTACACGGAAAAGGTGGCAAAGAGCGGTATGTTCCATATGGCAGCTTTGCCGCAGAAGCAGTAGAAAGCTATATACAAAATAGCAGACCCTTATTAATGAAAAAAGTAGATCATAACAAACTGTTCGTTAATTTTAGAGGCGCGCCGGTCACGACAGGCGGCATCCGCCATATTTTAAATGGACTAATCCAAAAAGCATCGTTATCAGGAAAAATTCATCCGCACATGTTAAGGCATACGTTTGCAACGCATATGTTAAACAATGGTGCAGATATGAGAACAGTGCAGGAACTGCTCGGACATGCCAGTCTGTCGTCTACCCAAATGTATACACATATTACGAAAGAGCATTTGCAGCACACATATCGGAATCATCATCCACGCGCGTAAAGGAGAGAAAATGAAGTGGGACAATTTCACGCAACAACCATATTTGCAGTAAAGCATAACGGATCATCCGCTATAGCAGGGGACGGACAAGTAACATTCGGAAATGCCGTCGTCATGAAACATACAGCTAAAAAAGTACGCCGTCTTTTTAATGGCAAAGTGGTGGCCGGCTTTGCAGGTTCTGTTGCTGATGCATTTACACTGTTTGAGCTGTTTGAGAAAAAGCTGAATGAATACAGCGGCAATTTGCAGCGGGCGGCTGTAGAACTTGCAAAAGAGTGGCGTACAGATAAAATGCTTCGTCGTTTAGAAGCAATGCTGATTGTCATGGATAAAGATAACTTGTTGCTTGTTTCCGGAACAGGAGAAGTCATTGAACCGGACGATGGGATTCTAGCAATTGGCTCAGGCGGCAATTATGCATTGTCTGCAGGAAGGGCATTAAAGCAGTATGCTGTTCAATTATCGGCGGCAGAAATTGCAGAAGCTGCGTTGAAAACAGCGGCGGATATATGTGTGTATACAAACCATAATATCATTGTGGAGGAACTGCAGTGAGGAGTGAAAAAATGAAGCCAAATGCAATGAATATGACGCCTCGTCAAATCGTTGAGCGTCTTGACCAATATATAGTTGGACAAAAAGAAGCAAAAAAAGCTGTTGCTGTTGCGTTGCGTAACCGCTATCGCCGAAGTCTATTAGATGAGACAATTCGCGACGAAGTAATTCCGAAAAATATGCTGATGATTGGACCGACAGGTGTCGGGAAAACGGAAATTGCCCGTCGTATGGCGAAGCTTGCAGGTGCACCGTTTATTAAAGTGGAAGCAACAAAGTTTACGGAAGTCGGCTACGTTGGACGAGACGTAGAATCAATGGTGCGGGATTTAGCTGAAACCGCTGTCCGGCTTGTCAAAGAAGAGAAAATGAACGATGTGCGCGAACCGGCAAAAGAAGCTGCGGATCGCCGTCTTGTTGAATTGCTTGTCCCCTCGCGTAAAAAAGGGACGTCAGTCAAAAACCCGTTTGAAATGCTTTTCGGCGGCAATAATGGGCAGCAAGAAGAACCGGAAGAAACCGCAGAAGATATGTCTATTTTTGAAAAACGTCGTGTCATTGAACAAAAGCTTTCAGCCGGCGAGCTTGAACATGAAGTCATTACAGTTGAGGTAGAGGAACAGCCTCCCTCTATGTTTGATTTGTTTCAAGGCTCCGGGATGGAGCAAATGGGCATGAACATGCAGGATGCACTTGGCGGCCTTATGCCAAAAAAGAAAAAGAAGAAAAAATTTACAGTGAAAGACGCCCGTCCTGTTTTAGAACAGGAAGAAGCGCAAAAACTGATTGATATGGACGAAGTGACACAGGAAGCAGTTCGTCGTGCAGAGCAGACGGGTATCATTTTTATAGATGAAGTTGATAAAATTGCGGTAAAAGGCGGTGCGCAGTCAGGAGCAAATGTTTCGCGTGAAGGTGTTCAACGCGATATTTTACCAATTGTGGAAGGATCTACTGTTGTAACGAAATATGGTGCTGTGAAAACAGATTATATTTTGTTTATCGCTGCAGGAGCTTTCCATATGTCAAAACCATCAGATTTAATTCCGGAGCTTCAAGGCCGCTTTCCGATTCGGGTTGAATTAGAAAAATTATCGACAAACGATTTTGTTCGTATTTTAGTCGAGCCGGATAATGCGCTTTTAAAGCAGTACAAAGCATTGCTTGAAACAGAAGGTATCCAAATCGATTTTACCGACGAAGCCGTTCAGCGTCTAGCTGAAATTGCCTTTCATGTAAATGCTGAAACCGATAATATCGGGGCACGCCGTCTGCATACCATTATGGAAAAGCTGCTTGAAGATTTATCGTTTGAAGCGCCAGATATTACGATGGAGCAAATCACGATTACACCACAGTACGTAGATGAAAAATTATCTGCTATTTCACAAAACAAAGACTTGAGTGAATTTATTTTATAATCAATCGGAGGAACCACAACATGAATCTTTTAGCAAAAATGAGAAAAATGAACAAAATGTTGCAAAACGCAGCGGGTAAAACAGTAAACTTTAAAGAAATGGCTGAATCTCTTTCTGAAGTCATTGGAGCAAACATTTTCGTCGTCAGCCGCCGTGGTAAATTGCTTGGGTTCGGCGTAAACCAGCAAATTGAAAATGAACGAATGAAGCAAATGCTTGTGGAGCGGCAATTTCCTGAGCAATACACAAAAAACTTGTTTAACTTAACGGAAACATCATCAAATTTAGATGTAAACAGCGAATACACAGCTTTCCCAGTTGAAAACAAAGAGTTATTTCAAAATGGCTTAACCACTATTGTACCAATTGTGGGTGCTGGCGAACGTCTGGGAACGCTCGTACTAGCCCGATTAGAAGAGCAGTTCCATGATGATGAATTAATTTTGGCGGAATACGGTGCGACCATTGTTGGAATGGAAATTTTGCGTGAAAAAGCAGAAGAGATGCAGGAAGAAGCACGCAGCAAAGCAGTTGTTCAAATGGCGATCAGTTCTCTTTCTTACAGTGAACTCGAAGCAATTGAACATATTTTTGAAGAACTCGATGGGAAAGAAGGACTGCTTGTGGCATCTAAAATTGCGGACCGCGTCGGCATTACCCGTTCAGTCATTGTAAATGCACTTCGCAAACTTGAAAGTGCGGGGGTCATTGAGTCGCGTTCACTTGGAATGAAAGGCACTTATATTAAAGTACTGAATAATAAATTTTTGATGGAATTGGAAAAATTGAAATCTAAGTAATTTTAAGGCATCAGCGGAATTTTTACTCCGCTGGTGCCTTTTTTAAATAATTATTTTGTGCAAAAGTTGACATCAATGTATAATACACGTAGGTTTATGACAAATTACAGCCTATATTTATGAAATATGAAATTTTATTGTTATTTTTGTTAAGAAACGTGTCGAAAAATGACTTTTATGTTATATTTTTTAAAGTATATAATTTATGAAAATAAGAATTTATGAAAATGGAGTGGTTTAATTGAACCTCTTTTCAAATTCAATAACCTCGTTAGAACGAGGTTTGGATTACGCATCGCTAAAGCAAAAAACAATTGCAAATAATATTGCGAATGTTGACACACCAAATTACAAATCTAAAGAAGTGAATTTCAAGAAAATATTGGATGATAATCGAAGTGATTTTCAAAATAACCGTACAGACAAGAGACATTTTGATTTTTCAATGCAACCAAATGGCACGGTTATTGCTGCGCGTAACATGTCCTACAACGAAAGTGGCAATAGTGTTGATTTAGATGCTGAAATGTCAAAAATGGCTGAAAATCAAATTTACTATAATGCGTTGACCGATCGGTTGAATTCAAAATATTCTTCTTTGACAAACGTCATTAAAGGAGGCAGATAAATATGTTTAACGGTATGAATATTACGGCATCTGCTTTAACGGCCCAACGACTTCGAATGGATGTTATTTCATCTAATATGGCGAATGCTGAATCTACGCGGGCTAAACTCGTCGATGGAGAGTGGCAGCCGTATCAACGTAAATCGGTTGTTATGCAGCCAAAGGGAAATTCGTTTTCAAATTTTTTACAAATGGCTTCGAATCGCCAGGAAGCGGGTAATGGGGTAAAAGTGACAAAAATTGTTGAAGATACAGAAACGCCAAACAAATTAATTTATGACACTGAACACCCAGATGCAAATGAAGAAGGATACGTTAGTATGCCAAATGTGGATCCACTGCGTGAAATGGTTGATTTGATGGGTACAACTCGCTCATATGAAGCCAATGTGACTGTGTTTAATGCATCGAAAGCAATGATGACAAAAGCGCTTGAAATTGGAAAATAAGGAGATGAAATAAATGGCTATAGAAGCATTAAATGCTGTCTCTTCCGTAATGACAGGACCCAGCAATGTGAAACAAACAGCAACGCCGTATGAATCGCAGCAAAAATTTGCTGACTTTTTAAAAGATTCGTTGAATGGTGTTATGAAGGCAGAAGCGGGGTCCAATTCATTAACAACAAAAATGATTAACGGGGAAAACGTTGATATTCATCAAGTAATGGCAGCAGCTCAAAAATCAGGAATAACGATGCAGTTAACACTGGAGGTTCGTAATAAAGCGGTAGAAGCATATCAGGAAATCATGCGGATGCAAATGTAATGTAGAGGCATTGAAGTGACCGGGGGATTGTAATGAACGAAAATATAAAAAAGCAGCTGGCAAGAATAAAAGAATACTGGAACACCCGATCAAAAAAACAAAAAGTGGTTGGAACGGCACTCTTTGCCTTTTTCGTTCTTTCCTTGTCACTGATTGTTTTTTTTGCGACAAGAACAACAATGGCTCCACTCTACAGTGAGCTTGCGCCTTCTGAAATCGGCGCGGTAAAAGAAAATCTGGATGGACGCGGCATTCCGTATGAAATTACGGAAGGCGGGACGGGTATTCTCGTTCCAGAAGAGTCTGTCGATACACTAAAAGTAGATTTAGCGGCAGAAGGCCTTCCTCAATCCGGAACGATCGATTATAGCTTTTTTAGCCAAAACGCGGGATTTGGTATGACAGATAATGAATTCAATGTATTGAAGCTTGATGCCATGCAGACAGAGCTTGGAACACTCATTCAAGGAATTGAAGGGGTAAAAGATGCAAATGTCATGATCAACCTTCCTCAAGAACAAATTTTCGTTACAGAAGAAGCCGAACAGGCATCTGCATCTGTTGTTTTAAATACAGAGCCGGGTTATCAATTTGATGAAAAACAAATCAAGTCGCTTTATCACTTAGTGTCGAAAAGTGTACCAAACCTTCCTGTTAATAATATTGTCATTATGAATCAAAACTTTGAGTATTTTGATCTTGCTGGTGGAGGAAGCAGTTCAGGAGATTCATTTGAACAGCAGATGGCTGTAAAAAAGCAAGTAGAGCGCGACGTGCAGCGTCAAGTTCAAAGTATGCTAGGTACGCTAATGGGTGCTGATAAGGTTGTTGCAACCGTTACAGCCGATATAGACTTTACCCAGGAAAACCGAGAAGAAAACCTGGTAGAGCCGGTTGATGAAGAAAACATGGAAGGCATTCAAATTAGTGCCCAGCGAATTACCGAAACGTATACGGGCGATGCGGCAGGTGCAGGAGGAATTCCTCAGGCAGAAGATGCGGGGGATACAGCTACCTATCTTGAAGGAGCAACAGGCAGTGGCGATTATGAACGGACAGAAGAAACAATCAATAATGAAGTCAATCGAATCCGTCGTGAAATTACCGAGAGCCCGTATAAAATTCGTGATCTAGGCATTCAAGTGATGGTTGAGCCGCCGACACCGGATGATCCAAATACAATGCCTGACCAAAGCGTAGAAGATATTCAACAATTGCTTGGGAATATTGTTAGAACTTCCGTTGATGAAAGCTATAATACCGATTTGACTGATCAGGCCCTTGAAGAAAAAATCACCGTATCGGTTCAAGAGCTGAACGGAAAAGTTGCATTTGAAGAAGAAGCAACTTCTTCTATTCCATGGTGGCTATACCTCATTGGCGGTATTTTGATTGTGATCATCGGTGTGTTGATCTTCATGATGGTGAGAAGACGTCGTGAAGAAGAGGAAGAAGAATTTGAAGATGAGTTTGAAGAAGATGTAGAAGAATTACTGAATGAAACGGAAAGCAGCACACGCCGTAAGCAGTTGGAAAAAATGGCGAAAGAAAAGCCGGAAGAATTTGCAAAACTGCTTCGTACATGGCTGACTGAGGAATAGGGGGATTAGATGGCTGCACGCGAGAAAAAACTAACTGGAAAACAAAAAGCCGCGATCCTGCTTATTTCTCTCGGACCCGATCATTCGGCTTCTGTTTATAAGCATTTATCGGAAGAAGAAATTGAACGGCTGACTATGGAAATTTCGGGTGTGAAAAAAGTGGATACGGATGTAAAGGAAGAAGTATTCGAAGAGTTTCATAACATTGTACTCGCACAGGATTATATTTCCCAAGGCGGAATTGGCTATGCAAAAACGGTACTTGAAAAAGCGCTTGGACAAGATCAGGCGCAAAATATTATTAACCGATTGACGTCCTCATTACAAGTTCGTCCATTTGACTTTGCGCGCCGAGCGGACGCGGGGCAAATATTAAATTTTATTCAAAATGAACATCCGCAGACGATTGCCCTTATTCTTTCTTATTTGGATCCACAGCAAGCAGGGCAGATTTTATCTGAATTGCCGCAGGAAGTTCAGGCAGATATTGCAAAAAGAATCGCGATAATGGATAGTACGTCGCCAGAAATCATTAATGAAGTCGAAGCGATTTTGGAACGGAAATTAAGTTCTACTGTGACACAGGATTATACGCAAACGGGCGGTGTTGAAGCAGTTGTTGAAGTGCTGAATGGTGTAGATCGTTCAACTGAAAAAACCATTCTCGATGCCCTGGAAATACAAGATCCCGAGCTTGCTGAAGAAATCAAAAAGCGTATGTTTGTCTTTGAAGACATTGTTACGCTTGATAATCGGTCCATTCAGCGTGTTATTCGCGATTGTGAAAATGAAGATTTGCTGCTATCACTAAAAGTGTCCAGTGAAGAAGTAAGAGAAGTTGTCTTCCGAAATATGTCACAGCGCATGGTTGAGACATTTAAAGAAGAAATGGAATATATGGGCCCTGTCCGGCTTCGTGATGTTGAAGAAGCCCAGTCCCGAATTGTTGCAACAATCCGCCGCCTAGAGGAAACAGGTGAAATTATTATCGCCCGCGGTGGAGGAGATGATATTATTGTCTAATTTTAGCCAAAATGGGTTTCCAAACGTGAATGAGAGCCCAAAGCGAGTTATTGGAATAAAGCCTTTTTATGCAAATAGTGAGCATGAAGAAATAGCAGTTCCTGATTTTTCCACAGAACGGTCAACGGTTATTGAAGAAGCAAATCGTCAGGCTAAAGTTATTATTGAACAAGCTGAGGCGAAAAAGCAGAAAATCATGTCAGAAGCATCAAATTGGAAGCAGCAATGGGAGCATGAAAAAGAACGGCTGCAGCTTGAGGCGTATGAACGAGCTTTCCAGCAAGGAGCGGAAGAAGGTAGAGACGCCGGCTACCGGGAAACAAGTGCGCTGATCGCTGAAGCAAGATCAATAGTCGATTCATCGAAAATTGAATATGAAAAAAATGTTGAGCGATCAGAACGTACAATTGTAGAGCTTGCTATCATCTGTGCGGAAAAAATTCTTCGTTCAGAATTGCAAAAAGACGATGAATCGTTTATGGGCATTGTCCGCTCTGCATTAAAAGAAGTGAGAAATCAAAAAGAAGTGCAAATCCATATCCATCCCGAAAGTTACGAATTAGTCATTTCTCAAAAAGATGAAATCGAAGCCCTTTTTCCAAGTGAGGTTAATTGTTATATTTTCCCCAACGAAGAAGCGTACGAAAATACTTGTTTTATTGAAACGTCAAATGGCCGAATTGATGCAGGAATTGACACACAGCTGCATCAGCTTCGTAAAACGCTTCTTCAATTATTGGAGAGTGATTAAAAGATGAAAGCGCACGATTTAAAATATAAGATTCCGTCGCTTGATTCATTTAAACGGTATGGGCGTGTGAAGCGGGTAGTTGGCTTAATGATTGAATCACAAGGACCGGAAAGTTCAATTGGTGATATTTGCTTGATTCACTCTAAAGACAACAAGCGGACAGTTATGGCGGAAGTAACCGGATTTCGTGATGAAATGATTATATTAATGCCGTATCGAAATATAAATGAAATTTCTCCAGGAAGCCTTGTTGAATCACTGGGCCATCCACTTCAAGTAAAAGTGGGTCCAGCATTGATTGGAAAAATTATTGATCCGCTTGGTGAGCCATTTGATGATTCTGTTTTGCCCCGCACATTAACAGCGATCGAAACAGAAGCAGAACCGCCGAATCCGATGACAAGGCCGCCCATTCGTGAAAAGCTTGAGGTCGGCGTTCGGGCTATCGATGGTATGCTGACAGTCGGAAAAGGCCAGCGTGTCGGAATCTTTGCAGGGAGCGGCGTTGGAAAAAGCACATTGCTCGGCATGATTGCTCGAAATACAAAAGCTGATTTAAATGTCATTGCTTTAATCGGTGAGCGTGGACGTGAAGTGCGGGAATTTATCGAGCGTGATCTCGGTCCTGAAGGAATGAAAAAATCAATCGTGGTCGCCGCAACGTCGGATCAGCCTGCATTGATGCGTATTAAAGGTGCTTTTACAGCAACAGCGATTGCCGAATACTTTCGTGATAAAGGGCTCAATGTAATGCTAATGATGGATTCGGTTACACGGGTGGCTATGGCGCAGCGTGAAATTGGTCTGGCGGTCGGCGAACCACCTGCAACAAAAGGATATACACCTTCTGTTTTTGCGATTATGCCAAAGCTGTTAGAACGGACGGGTACAAATGAACACGGCACGATCACAGCTTTTTACACAGTCCTCGTTGACGGTGATGATATGAATGAACCGATTGCAGATGCCGTGCGCGGAATTTTAGATGGACATATTGTGCTGGATCGCGAACTTGCAAATAAAGGGCAATATCCGGCCATCAACGTACTGAAAAGCGTCAGCCGGCTTATGCCGCATATCGTTAGCCGGAGTCACTACGATGCAGCTGTTGCCGTACGGGATTCGCTGAATACGTATTTGAACTCGGAAGATTTAATTAATATCGGTGCCTATAAAAAAGGTTCGTCTGCTGAAATCGATCGGGCGATACAAAACTATCAGCCGATTCTCTCTTTTTTAAAGCAGCGAACTGATGAACAAGCAACGTTGGATGAAACAGCCCTTGGATTAGTTCGTCTTGTAGATGGAAAGGATGGATAGGACGTGGCATTTGATTACAAGTTCGAAAAAATCATGCAGCTTCGTGAGCGTGAAAAAGAAGAATCAGAGACCGTTTTTAGAGAAGCGCAAAATCAATTTGAAGTAGAAGCAAACAAGCTTTATGGGCTGCTAAAGAAAAAAGAAGATTTAATTGTCATGCAGGAACAAAAAATGAAGTCAGGCTTTTCGGTTCTTGACATTCAACACTATCAGCAATTTATTTCTAATTTAGAAAAGTTAATTGATCAGCAGCAGCGAATAGTCGTAACCGCACGCGGTCGAATGCAATGGTGCGAACAGCAGCTCAAAGAAAAAAATATTGAAGTGAAAAAATATAGTAAAATCCGCTCGAACGATTTAACGCATTATCGCAAGTCGATGGCTCTAGAAGAAATGAAACAAATGGACGAGCTTTCCTCTATCCAGTTTATGAACCGAAAGATCAGGTGATAGGCAAATGGCAAGAAAAAAGAAAAAAGTCGATCCGGCTGAAATGGAAGAAAAAAAGGGATATAACACATTTCAATGGATCTTGTTTGTAGCCGTCATTCCTATCCTGTTTGCACTGACAATTGCATTAGTTGTCATGACCATTGCAGGTGTCAATGTGTTTGAGAAAACGAAAGAAATAGCAGGAAATGTGCCGTATGTTTCGGAGTGGATCGCACCTGCAGAACAGGATGGAAAATCAGATAGCGAAAAAGTAGTAGAGCTTCAGGCTGAAATGAAAAATAAAGAAGCAGAAATTGAGCAGTTATCAGGCGACCTTGAAAGCTCAAAAACAGAAATTGAAGAATTGCTGACAGAACAGGACCGGCTGAATGCGGAACTAAAGCAGCTTCAACAGCAGCAAAAAGAAACAGCAGATACGGTGAAAACCGAAACAACAAACAATGTAGCAAAAACATATGAATCAATGGATGAAGAAAGCATTGCCGGTATTATCATCAACTTAACTAATAATGAAGCAGTCGCCATTTTGCAGGAACTGAGTGTGGAGAAACAAGCGGCTGTATTAGAAAATCTGGAAGCGAAAAAAGCCGCTGAATATACAAAAATATTATCGAATGAGTAAAGAATAATGACTGGAAATGTGAGATAATGTTGAAGGAAAAGGAGGTGAAATACATGCAGGTTGTTTTGGGTTCAATTTCTACAGCTTTATCTAGCGGTGCACCTTCAAGCACATCGCAATCGCTGCTTCCAACAGCGGGCGGCTTCGGCAGCTTGCTTCTCAGCTCGGTTCAGCAAAGCGCTCAAAATACAGAAGCATTAAATAAAACAATTGAAGACGTTTCATCTGATTTCTCTACGATGCTCGCTTCTTTATTCAAGCCGGCAGATTCAATAGAAGCATTAGTAGAGGATAAGATGGAGCTCGCGGCCATGGCCGAAGAACTTCTTGAAAAAGGAGAAATGCCCTCGGTTCAGGACTTGGCTGTTTTGCTCCAAGTGGATGCAGAGTCATTACAGAATTCATTGCAAAACCTGGCAAAGCTATTTAATAGAAATGAAAAATTGACCGGATTATTAAAAGAAACAATTGATTCTATGCTGCAGGAAACAAGTGCGGACCTGTCAAAAGGAAAATTGCCTATGGAAGAACTAGCGGCTCTTATAACGCTCATATCAGAAAATGGCTCACTGCCGTTTAAAGGAACGGACAAGCAATTAATGATTACAGTAGTGAAAGCAGCGCAGCTGGTAAACTATTTTGCGGAACATCTTCCAAAGCAGGAAGCACGTTTTCAACCGCTGCAGACAGCTTTGAGAAATGCGGCCGCCTTGTTAAATAAGCAAACTGCCAGCTCTTCACAATCAAGTACACAACAAGTCAGTTTACAAAATATCCAAACTCGGGAGCCAAGCACACAACAAGCTAGTTTGCAGACTGCATTTGCAAACTACAAGAACACCCAAGGATCAGAAGAATCTATGGGCAGCAAAACGGGGTCAGTGAAATCTGTTTCGCAGTCAGTAGAATCAGTACACCCGTTTTTAAATCAGCTTTCCAAAACAGAACAGTTTGTTATGAGTGTTAAGACCAATCCAAGGCCGATGAACATGGAACAGTTTATTGAGAAATTCACACAGATTTTAGGGAATTCAAACATGATGAAAACGCCAAATGGGACCAAAATGCTTATTAAGTTATATCCCGAACAGCTTGGCTCGCTTCGTATTGAATTGCTGCAGCAAAATGGTGTCATGACGGCCAAAATTTTGTCGTCTACCCAAGCGGTGAAAGAACTGCTTGAGCAAAACGCCCACCAGTTAAAGCACGCATTTAACCAGCAAAATGTAACAGTCGACAAACTTGATATTGCAAGTCCGGATACGAGACAGCATTTGTTTGACCGAGGTGCCCAACAGCAGCGTCAGCAAGAACAAAAACAGTCGAATGAACAGTCAGAAGAGCAAAATGACAGCGAAAAGCTTTCTTCATTTGAAGAGGCATTATTACATGCGGAAGTTGAGGTGTAACCCATGTCGAAAATTGATCCCTCGCTTTATTTAGCGAACAATCCGGCCCAAACGAAACAAACAGGCAACAGTGCGCTTGGGAAAGACGAATTTTTGAAAATTTTAATGGCCCAGCTGCAAAACCAGGATCCACTCAGTCCGATGGAAGACAAAGATTTTATTGCACAAATGGCCCAGTTTTCATCACTTGAGCAAATGACCAACATGACGTCTATGATTGAAAAAATGGTTCAAGCTCAAACTGCTTCCCAAATGATCAATTATCAGTCATTCGTCGGCAAAAATGTTGTTTGGCATAAATTAACGGATCAAAAGGATGCAGATGGACAGCCCGTTGTGGAAACAGGAAATGGCACGGTAGCATCAATTAAGTTCGCTGGAGAAAATGTGCAGTTTACATTAGCAGATGGAACCGTACTCGAGCCTGGTAATATTTCTGAATTAATGGGCGGCGAAAGTTCTTCCGGCAGTATCATTAGTTCAAATCCATTAGTTGAAGCGAGCTATCTGATTGGTCGTACGGTTACGTGGGGAGCAGACGGTTCAGAACAAAACGCAGCGGTTCAGTCCGTTTCAATGAAGGATGGACAAGTTTGGCTGCAGCTTGCAAATGGAGAAAAAATAGCTGCTTCAACCTTAACGAAAATAGAATAGGCGGGTGATAAGTATGAAATCAATCAACCCGATCGTACATGGAACACGCCAGCCGATTATGCCGCCTGCAAAAAAAGAGACAAGCCAAAGTGTTTCGACGAGTTTTAATGAAACGCTGAAAACTATTTCAACGCTCTCTGAATCGCTCACCATTTCCAAACATGCGGCGCAGCGGTTAAACGAACGGGGCATTCAAATTAATGAAAATGAATGGAATTTAATTGGCCAAAAGTTATCAGAAGCAAAATCAAAAGGAGTCACGGATTCACTTGTCGTATTGAAAGATGCAGCACTTGTCGCAAGCGCGAAAAACAACACAATCATTACGGCAATGAACCGAGAAGAAGCAAACACACATATTTTTACAAATATTAACGGCACTATTCTCATGGATAATTAATTTTCAAACTGGCTGGACCGTAAAGGAAGCCAACCGTCTGCCGACCGACCGACGCAGACGAATTCGAAAGGGGAAAACAAAATTATGTTACGTTCAATGTACTCGGGGATCAGCGGCATGAAAAACTTTCAAACAAAACTTGACGTTATCGGGAACAATATTTCAAATGTGAACACATATGGTTTCAAAAAAGGACGGACAGTGTTTAAAGATCTTGTATCTCAGCAAATAGCAGGCGCAAATGGACCAACTGCTGGAGGGCGTGGAGGTGTAAACCCTAAGCAGGTAGGGCTCGGTGTACAATTGGCTGCTATTGATACGATTCATACAGAAGGATCCACACAGACAACAGGAAGAACACTTGATTTAGCGATCTCTGGCGATGGTTTTTTTCAAGTGAATGACGGTACGAACACGTACTATACGCGTGCAGGTAACTTTTATATGGATCAAAATGGAGATCTTATTAATTCTGATGGGTTTTACCTGGGGGAAGTTGGGGCGCCATTTAACATTCCGACAACAGCCACAAGCCTCAGCATTGGGACCGGTGGGACAATCAGTTACATTGATGGCGGTGTTTTAGATACGGCACAACAAATTGAAATCGCAAAATTTGCGAATCCTGAGGGCCTCAGCAAAGCAGGGGCGAACTTCTATGGAATTACCGACAACTCGGGTGAGCCGGAAATTGGTATACCGGGTTTAGATGGTCGAGGTGCAATTGCTCCTGGCTCATTAGAAATGTCCAACGTTGATTTATCTGAAGAATTCACCGAAATGATCGTGGCACAGCGTGGTTTTCAGGCAAATACGCGAATCATTACAACATCAGATGAGATATTGCAGGAATTAATGAGCATGAAGCGTTAATATACTTATTTTACTCTTGAGTGCAGGGAGGGACAGGGCTGATCTATTCAGCCCTGGCATATATGATTACTGTGACAAGGCTGAACGGCAAACCGTTCTCATTAAATGCTATTTACATAGAAACAATTGAAAGCTTTCCAGACACAACGATTACGTTAACAAATGGGAAAAAATATGTCGTCCGTGAGCCGCAAGACCGGGTCACAGCGGATATCGAATCGTTTTACGCGCGTATTTCACTTCTCGGAAAAGTGAAAGTGGAGGAGGAATATGATGGAGAATGAACAAAAGGGGTCAAAAAATAAATTAATGACGATTATGGTTGTGCTCATGGCTGTTATTCTACTGGCCGGCACGATCGCGGTTGTCATCATTTTACGGTCATCAGGCGGGGATGAAGCGGCGAGTGAACCGAGTATTGATGAAGTGCTTGAATCGTCCGTTGATGTCGCTGAAATGACAACGAATCTTGCTTCTGATGACTTTATCAAGATTTCGTTTAAAATCCAAACAGACAGTCCGGAAGCGATGGAAGAAATGACAAAGCGTGATTTTCAAGCGAAGGATTTAATTATTCAAAAGCTTTCAGAAATGACGGCTGAAGATTTAAAAGGCGAGGCTGGAAAACAAAAACTTACAGAAACGCTTAAAACAGAGTTAAATAGTATTATGCAAGATGGAGAAGTAGAGGCTGTGTACATCACCTCATACATTATTCAATAACGATGCCTGTAATTGATCGGAGGTGAGGCAATTGTCAGGAGAAATTTTGTCTCAAAATGAAATTGATGCATTATTGTCCGCTTTATCGACCGGAGAAATGGATGCAGAAGAATTAAAAAAAGAAGAAGAAGAAAAGAAAGTAAAAGTATACGACTTTAAAAGAGCATTGCGCTTTTCAAAAGATCAAATTCGAAGTTTAACGAGAATGCACGATAACTTCGCCCGAATTTTAACAACCTTTTTTGCGGCTCAGCTTCGAACTTACGTACAGCTCGAAGTCGTATCTGCCGACCAGATTCCATATGAAGAGTTTATTCGATCAATCCCGAATCGAACGATTTTAAATGTGTTTGAAGTGCCGCCTCTTGAAGGCCGAATATTAATGGAAGTGAACCCAAATGTCGCTTATGCGATGCTGGACCGGCTTCTTGGCGGACGTGGAGTAAGTGTTAATAAAGTGGAAAACTTAACGGAAATTGAAACACGGATTATGTCCAATATGTTTGATCATGCATTTGAAAATTACCGGGAAGCATGGTCAAACATCGTTGAAATTGATCCGATTGCGACCGATTTTGAAGTAAATCCACAATTTTTGCAAATGGTTTCACCTAATGAAACAGTCGTAGTTATTTCTTTGAATACAACGATTGGTGAAACAACAGGCATGATCAATATTTGCATTCCCCATGTTGTATTGGAACCTATTATCCCGAAACTGTCTGTTCATTATTGGATGCAAAATCCGGATAAAAAAGAACGGAGTCCGAACGAAGTTGAAAATCTAGACAGTCGAATAAAGAAAGCATCATTGCCTGTCATAGCCGAACTTGGACAAACCGTCATAACGATCGAAGAGTTTTTGATGATGTCGGAAGGGGATGTCATTGGTTTAAATACAAGGGTCGGAGATGCATTGACAATAAAAGTCGGCAATGTGCCAAAATTTTCGGCTCAGCCTGGACGAGTTAATCGCAAGTTAGCCGTTCAAGTGCTTGATTATGCGAAAGGAGGGGAAAACGATGATGAGTGATGACATGTTATCACAAGAAGAAATTGATGCTTTGTTAAAAGGCGGAGACAATGAAGATTTAGAAGAAAGTTCAGCGCTCGATTCAGTGGGAAGTGTTGAAGAATACTTAGATGCTTTTGAACAGGATACGCTTGGCGAAATTGGCAACATTTCTTTCGGCAGTTCAGCTACTGCACTCTCAAGCCTGCTTAATCAGAAAGTAGAAATAACGACTCCGGCTGTTTCAGTTGTAGAAAAAAGTCGGTTGAAAGACGAATTCCCTCACCCATATGCGGCGATTGAAGTTCAATACACCGAAGGGTTTTCTGGGGCTAATTTATTTGTGATTCGTCAAAATGATGCTGCCATTATCGCGGATTTAATGCTTGGGGGAAGTGGTGTAGATGTGGCTCATGACCTTGGGGAATTACAGTTGAGTGCAGTACAGGAAGCGATGAACCAAATGATGGGTTCATCCGCAACATCTATGTCGACCATTTTTAATAAAAGAGTGGATATTTCGCCGCCATCCATTTCTCTTTTAAACCTTCATGAAGGAGAAGGAACTGATACAATACCTGAACAAGAGCTGTTAATCAAAATTTCTTTCCGGCTAACTGTCGGGGAATTGATTGATTCGAATATTATGCAGCTGATCCCACTTCAATTTGGAAAACAGCTCGTAACCGAATTAATGAACCCGGCGCAGCCGCAAAACGAACCGGCGGCACCACCGATTCAACAGGCTCCAGTAGCAGATCCTTCACTGCCGCCACCGTCTCATACACAAACCAAGGAAACAATCCCGCAGCCTCCTCCATACGCGGAGCCACCGCTTCCTTCTAGACCAACAAACGAGCCTGCTTACATAGGAGGCAGTTCGTTTGGGCAGGCTGCACAAGGAAATGTGGAAACGGCAGTTTTTTCATCTTTCCAGTCACCGCAGCTTGGCGAACATGAAGCGCGTAATTTAAATATGTTGTTTGATATTCCACTTCAAGTGACGGTTGAGCTTGGCCGTACAAATCGGAATGTCAAAGATATTTTAGAGTTAACTTCTGGATCTATTATTGAGTTAGATAAATTAGCGGGAGAACCCGTTGATGTTCTCGTCAACAATCGCCTTGTTGCAAAAGGTGAAGTTGTCGTAATAGAAGAAAACTTCGGTGTCCGAATTACAAATATCGCTAGTCCGGCAGACCGATTAAAAAATTTGAATTAATTAATCACAGGGGGTTAAAAGAATGAGTAATCGAATTTTAGTAGTGGATGATGCAGCATTTATGCGGATGATGATTAAAGATATTTTGTCGAAAAACGGTTTTGAGGTAGTGGGAGAAGCTGAAAATGGAGCACAGGCTGTCGAAAAATATGCGGAATTAAAGCCGGATTTAGTCACGATGGATATTACAATGCCTGAAAAAGATGGGATTGCTGCATTGAAAGAAATTAAAGCAGCCGATTCAGGTGCCAAAATTATTATGTGTTCGGCAATGGGACAGCAATCAATGGTTATTGATGCGATTCAAGCTGGCGCAAAAGATTTTATTGTAAAACCGTTCCAAGCGGATCGTGTTATTGAAGCAATTTCCAAAGTGCTTTCTTCTTAAGGTGTGATTGTTCATGAAATCATTGATAAAATGCATCTTTGCGTTGTTATTGACATTTGTGTTGTTTTCCGGCAATGAAATCATTGCCGGAGCAGCCCTAGCCAATAAAAGTAGTGTACAAGATTGCATAAAAAATCCGGATTTGTGCGAGCAGGAACAGCCGAAAGAGGAAAATAATCAAGAGTCAGAAACAGAGGACGTGGCAGCTCCGGTTGGCATCGGCTTTTTAGATATTGTCCGGATGATTGCGGCACTTGCTTTCGTAGTGGCGCTTCTTTATTTTTTATTGAGGTTTATTAACAAAAAAAGTCGTTCTTATCAGGAAAGTCACATTGTTCGACATTTAGGAGGGACTGCGCTTGGGGGCAGCCGCTCTGTCCAAATTGTGAAAGTGGGAGACCGAGTGTTTGTCCTAGGTGTTGGGGAGGACGTTTCATTATTAAAAGAAATTGAGGATCCAGTTGAACGCAACGATTTGATCAGCCGTTACGAAGATCAGTCTGAGATGATGATTCAGCCTGCTGACATTGTGAACAAGCTGAGAAACCGATTTAATAAACAGGCAGAAATAAAAGAACCAGTTCAATTTAAACGGGAATTCGAGAAGAAAATAAACGAGCTGAAAAAAAACCGGGAACAAGCGATGCGGGATTTAGCAGATAGGGAGCGAAATCAGGATGAATGAATTTATGGAGTTTTTCAATTCAAGTGATCCTGAAAATGTCTCTACATCTGTAAAATTACTGTTAACGCTGACGATTCTCTCCCTTGCTCCCAGCATTTTAATTTTAATGACATGTTTTACGCGGATCATTATTGTGCTGTCATTTGTTCGAACGGCACTCGCAACGCAGCAAATGCCGCCGACACAGGTGCTGCTCGGACTTTCGCTTTTTTTAACCTTTTTTATTATGTCTCCTGTCCTTCAGGAAGTGAATGATAAAGCGCTGACACCGCTTTTTAATGAAGAAATTAATCTTGAAGAAGCATATACACTCGCAAGCGGGCCCTTTAAAGAGTTTATGAGTGAGCAAACCCGCCAGAAAGATTTGCAGCTGTTTTTAAACTACACGCAAGCTGAACAGCCGGAATCGATTGACGATATTCCATTAACGACACTTGTACCAGCATTTGCGTTAAGCGAAATAAAAACGGCTTTTCAAATCGGCTTTATGATTTTTATTCCGTTCCTTGTTATTGATATGATCGTGGCGAGTGTCCTGATGTCTATGGGGATGATGATGCTCCCGCCGGTTATGATTTCTCTTCCATTTAAAATTTTGCTTTTTGTTCTCATTGACGGCTGGTATTTAGTGATTGAATCTTTACTTCAAAGCTTCTAGGAAGGTGAAAAAATGAACACGGAAATGGTTATTTCTATTGCTGAAAAAGGTGTATATACAATCCTCATCGTTTGCGCGCCGCTCCTGCTTCTTGCGCTTGGTATTGGGCTGGCGGTTAGCATCTTTCAGGCGACAACCCAAATCCAGGAACAAACTCTTGCCTTTGTGCCCAAAATTGCTGGGGTAATGATTGGGATGATTTTTTTTGGTCCTTGGATGCTTGAACGAATTATTACATATACAACCGATATTTTCACTAATTTAACGAGATTTGTCGGGTAGCGAGTATGACAGAGCTTATCCCAAATTTATCTGTTTTTCTGCTTATTCTCGTTCGTGTATCGTCCTTTTTTGTGACGATGCCTTTGTTTTCATACCGAACGATTCCCGCACAGCACCGGGCTGCTTTTTCATTGGTGCTCGCCTGGACAATGTATTATACAATCGATGCCACGCCTTTTGAAATTAACGGGGAATACATTCTGCTCATTTTAAAAGAAGCGATGACAGGTCTTTTGATCGGGCTGGCAGCGTTTATTGTCTTATCCGCTATTCAGATTGCCGGTGGGTTTATTGACTTTCAGATGGGTTTTGCCATCGCAAATGTCATCGATCCGCAAACGGGTGCTCAAAGTCCATTAATGGGACAGTATTTATACATGTTTTCGCTTTTAATGCTGCTTTCATTAAACGGCCATCATTTAATATTAGATGGCATTTTTTATAGCTATGAATTTATTCCAATCGATCAGCTTTATTTGCCTTTTGGCAATGGAGAAGCTGCCTATTACATGGCAAGAACATTCAGCGGTGTATTTTTGATCGCATTTCAAATGTCAATGCCGGTTGTTGCAGTGCTTTTTTTAACTGACGTGATGCTCGGAATTGTTGCACGTACGGTGCCGCAGCTGAATATTTTTGTCGTCGGCTTTCCGCTAAAAATAGGCGCAGGCTTTGCGGTTTTATTTATTGTCATAGGTGTTATTTTTACATTAGTACGTGATTTGTTCGGCCTGATGCTCTATACAATCCGGGATTTAATGACTATTTTTGGAGGCGGGTAACGTTATGCTGCTTAAACTGAACTTGCAGTTTTTTGCTGGTGAAAAAACCGAAAAAGCAACGCCGAAAAAAAAGCAGGACTCCCGTAAAAAAGGACAGGTTACGAAAAGCCAGGATTTAAATACAGCGGTCAGTTTATTAGTTCTATTCGGTTTTTTATCAATATTTGCAGTTTCGATGGGGACAAATATTTTTCATATGTTTCAGCATTCGATTCAATATTACATGTTAATGGATGTAACAGAAGCGAATTTAAAAACGATCGTTTTTGAAATTATGGAACAATGTTTCTATATTCTGGCTCCGTTCATGCTCGCAGCCGTAGCGGCTGGGATCATTGCTAATTACGCTCAAGTCGGCTGGCTTGTGACAACGGAACCCCTTATGCCAAAATTGGAAAAATTAGATCCGATTAAAGGATTTAAAAAAATATTTTCTTTACGATCGATTGTAGAATTATTAAAATCTATTTTAAAAATCGGCTTTGTCGGCACTGCCGCTTTCGTAATTTTATGGGCGAATATGGATGAGGTATTAAAAACTGCCTTGAAACCTATTGAAGATACATTGCCTTTTGTCGGTTCTTTAACAGTCCAGATGGGGCTAGTTGCAGCAGCAGCTTTACTTGTTTTGGGGGTCTTAGATTATTTTTATCAAAAATTTGATTTTGAAAAAAGCTTGCGCATGTCAAAGCAGGATATTAAAGATGAGCATAAAAATTCAGAAGGGGACCCGCTCATCAAATCAAGAATCCGCCAGACACAAAGAGAAATGGCGATGCGCCGTATGATGCAGGAAGTGCCGAATGCGGATGTTGTCATTACGAATCCGACCCACTATGCCATTGCGTTAAAGTATGATGAGTCAAAAAGGGACGCGCCTTATGTTGTCGCAAAAGGAACAGACTACGTCGCCCAGAAAATTAAACTGGTCGCAAAAGAAAATGGTGTAATGACGGTTGAAAATCGTCCGCTTGCCCGGGCGCTTCATGGTCAGGCAGAAATTGGCGATTCGGTGCCGGAAGAATTTTTTAAAGCGATTGCTGAAATTTTGGCGTACGTATATCGGATAAAAAATAAATTGTAATTTTTTGTTAGGAGAGAAAAAAATGAAAGCAAGAGATCTCATAGTTTTATTAAGCGTCATCTTAATTGTAGCCATGCTTATTGTTCCGTTGCCAACATGGCTGATAAGTGTGCTAATCATCATAAATATTTCTCTTGCGCTTCTCGTTTTGCTCATCTCCATGAACATGAAAGAAGCGTTGGAGTTTTCAGTGTTTCCGTCGCTCCTTTTATTATTGACATTATTCCGGCTTGGTCTGAATGTGTCGACAACGCGTTCCATATTGAGTCATGGTGAAGCTGGGGGCGTTGTCGAGACATTCGGCACATTTGTTGTTGGCGGCAATTTAATCGTTGGTATGGTTATATTTATCATTCTCGTCATTATTCAATTTGTTGTTATCACAAAAGGGGCCGAACGTGTATCAGAAGTTGCAGCCCGGTTTACACTCGATGCTATGCCGGGGAAGCAAATGAGTATTGATGCCGATTTGAATGCTGGCATGATTACAGAAGTACAGGCGCGTGAACGGCGCGAAAAAGTCAGCGGCGAAGCCGACTTTTACGGCGCGATGGATGGAGCAACAAAGTTCGTTAAAGGAGACGCGATCGCCGGAATCATCATGGTCATTATTAACTTAATTGTCGGCATCGTGATTGGTATGATGCAGCAGGAATTATCGTTTGCAGAATCCGCCGCTCGTTATTCTCTTTTAACTGTTGGCGATGGGATTGTCTCCCAAGTACCAGCTTTGCTGATTACAACCGCAACCGGTATTGTGGTCACACGAGCCGCTTCTAAAGGGAACTTAGGTGAAGAAATTACTGAACAGCTTTTGCGCTATCCGTCCATGCTGTACATTGCAGCCGGAACTATTTTTCTGCTGGGCCTTGCCACGCCAATTAATGATATCTTGACGATTCCGGTTGCTGCTGGTATTGCTTTTGGTGGTTATAGAATTTCACGTGCACCGAAAGAAGAAGTGGACGACTCATTGCCATCAGTTGAAGAAACGGAAACAGAAGAAATGAAAAGCCCTGAATCTGTCGTTAATTTGTTGACAGTGGATCCCATTGAATTTGAATTTGGCTACGGGCTAATTCCGCTGGCTGATACAAATCAAGGTGGAGATTTGCTTGACCGTATTGTGATGATCAGACGGCAGCTGGCGCTTGAAATGGGTCTTGTCATTCCGGTTGTCCGGATTCGTGATAATATTCAGCTTCAGCCAAATGAATACCGTATGAAAATTAAGGGCAGCGAAGTGGCAGCCGGAGAGCTGCTGCTTGACCATTATTTAGCGATGAGTCCTGGTGAAGAGGACGACATGGTGGAAGGTATTGACACAATTGAACCTTCATTTGGTCTTCCAGCTAAATGGATTACAGAAGAAGCAAAAGAACAGGCGGAGATTTTTGGCTATACGGTCGTTGACCCGCCAAGTGTTGTTTCGACTCATTTAACAGAAACGATTAAAAAACATGCGAACGAACTCTTAGGCCGCCAGGAAACACAGCAGCTTATTGACCATTTGAAAGAAACCTATCCTATTTTAGTAGATGAAGTCACACCAAATCCGTTGTCTGTGGGTGAAGTTCAAAAAGTGCTGGCGAAATTATTGAGAGAAAACTTATCCATTCGCAATTTGCCCATTATTTTTGAAACACTTGCTGATTTTGGGAAGATGACATCAGATACTGATTTATTAACAGAATACGTTCGTCAAGCGCTTGCCCGTCAAATTACGACGCAATTTGCTGATGAAGGCGGGTCCTTAAATGTTATTACGCTTTCAGGGCGGATTGAAAAGTTAATTGCAGATGGCGTGCAGCAAACGGAACACGGAAATTATTTATCGATTGACCCGAATGATTCACAACGCATACTAGAAGCGACAGCTCAGCAAGTCGAACAGGCATCTTTCATGCAGCAATCGCCTGTGATCCTTTGTTCACCTGCTATTCGTATGTATGTGCGACAGCTGCTGGAACGGTATTTTCCACAAATTCCAGTACTGTCTTATAATGAACTTGAACCAAGTGTAGAAGTGCAGAGTACAGGGGTGGTGACAATCGAATGAAAGTAAAAAAATACCGGGCTTCTTCCATGCCGGAAGTGATGAAAAAGGTGAGGGCAGAACTTGGTGCCCAAGCGGTTATTTTGCAATCAAAAACGGTTTATTCAGGCGGATTTTTAGGTTTATTTAAGAAAAAAAACATTGAAGTTGTAGCGGCTGTTGATCCTAACGCTGCACTCGTCGCCGATGTGCCGGATATTGCCCTATCACCTGTCCAGCAGAAGCCGGTTTTGACGATGCCGGCAGAGTTGAAAAGTGAGATGAACGACATGAAAAAAATGATTCAAGAGCTGCAAAAATCTGCTTCTTCGCCTGTTTTATATCCGGACGCCATGAAGCCCGTAATGGATCAGTTAGAGCGACAAGGCATATTACGGGAGCTTCGCGATCAAACGGCATCCTATTTGCTTGAAAAATGGAACGTAGAAAAAGCAGCCGTGACAGAACAGCAAACAAAAGAGTGGGCGTTTGATTATTTAAAGAACTGTCTGCCGTCCATAAATCCGAATCAGAAAAAAACAGTAAAGTATTTTTACCTTCTTGGGCCGACGGGAGTTGGAAAAACGACAACTATTGCCAAGCTTGCATCTAAGCAAGTATTGGAAGAAAACAAAAAAGTAGCGTTTATTACAATGGATACGTATCGAATTGCAGCAATTGAACAATTGAAAACCTATGCTGGACTTTTAAATGCTCCGATGAACGTTGCTTATTCCGAAGAGGATATGAAACAAGCGATTCGAGAATTTGATTCTTTTGAAAGTGTCTTTATTGACACAGCGGGCCGAAATTATCTTGAAGGACAATATGTAGCGGATCTTCAGCCTTTTATCAGGCAGCGTATAAAAGAATCAGCTTACTTTCTTGTTTTAAGTGCGGCAGCAAAAGAAGAAGATTTACATGAGATTATCAAAAACTTTTCATCTGTAAAAATGGATGGTTTTATTTTTACAAAAGTAGATGAGACAAAAACAAAAGGTTTAATTATAAATTTGATGTATACTTATAAAGTCGGTACTTCATATATAACCAATGGTCAAAATGTACCAGATGATTTAATTGAATCATCAAACGATATTCTAATAGAATGCTTATTTAAGGACTGAAGAATATGAATGATCAAGCAGCATTACTTCGCCAAAAAATGATGCAGAAGTCATTAAGACCAACGCATGAGAATCAAAAACATGCCAAGACATTAGCGATTGTCAGCGGCAAAGGCGGCGTTGGTAAAACGAACATTTCAGTTAATTTGGCAATTGGGCTCGCTAAATTAAATAAAAAAGTTTTGCTGTTTGATATGGATATTGGGATGGGTAATATTTATCATTTAATTAATGGCAACACATCTTTATCAATTGCTGACTTTTTTGAAAAAGATCGCCCGATGGTTCAATTAATTCAAGGTGGTCCTGAGGGCATTTCTTATATTCATGGAGGCTCCGCTTTCTCGCAGCTATTTGAATGGAAAAAAGCGTATAAGGAAAAATGGATCTCAGCACTTGAATCGCTTGCTGGAGAATATGATTTCTTGCTTTTTGATATGGGTGCGGGTGCCACGAAAGAAAGTTTGAATATTCTTGAAGCAGCAGATGAGGTACTGGCAGTCACAACACCTGAGCCGACAGCGATGACAGATGCATATTCCATGATCAAGTTTATTTATATGCGCGATCGTCAAAAATCTTTTTACTTAGTCTGCAATCGGGTTGAGACAACGAAAGAAGGACAAGAAACAGCCAATCGCTTAAAGAGTACAATGGAAACTTTTTTGAACGTAACGCCTGTTTTCCTTGGATCGCTTCCGGAAGATTCATACGTAAGAAAAGCTGTGAAAATAGGACATCCATTTATCCTCTCCTATCCGAAAACAAAGATTTCGGTATCTTTTCAGCAAATTGTTCATCAATATGCTGATGTGCCGGAAACGATTCTTGAAGACCGGCCCCGCTTTATTGCGAAGCTCCGCCGCTTCTTTACAGAAAGAGGGGATCACGAATGAATACAAAAAAAATTCTCGTTGTGGATGATTCCGCTTTTATGAGAAAGCTAATTTCCGAGTTTTTATCTGAACACCCTCAACTTGAAGTCATTGCTTTCGGACGTAATGGACAAGATGCTGTGAAAAAGGCGTTAGAATTACAACCAGATGTCATTACTCTTGATATTGAAATGCCGGAAATGGACGGGCTCGAAGCATTGAAAGTGATTATGGAAAAACAGCCTTGCCCTGTTGTAATGCTGTCCAGCTTAACAAAAGAAGGCTCTGAAACAACGTTGAAAGCAATGGAATTTGGTGCTGTGGATTTTATCGCCAAACCATCTGGGACAATTTCGTTAGACCTTCACAAAATTAAAGATGTGCTTATTGAGAAAGTCTTAGCTGCATCAAAAGCGAATATTAGCATGAAGCCTGTTTTGTCAGCAAAGCCGGTGACGATTCAGCCGCCGGTTAACAATCCGCATTCAGTGACTAACACATTTTTTTCCCAAACACGGGAAAAAAAAATGAACAAGCTTGTTTTAATTGCTACATCAACAGGTGGTCCACGCGCATTGCAGCACGTAGTTACAAAGCTGCCTGGTTCACTTCCGGCACCGGTGATCGTTGTGCAGCATATGCCGCCAGGTTTTACGAAGTCTCTGTCAGACCGACTTGACTCGCTGTCTGATATCCGAGTTAAAGAAGGCGAAGACGGGGAAATTTTGCAAAATGGGACAGTTTATATCGCACCAGGCGGAAAACATTTACGGTTAAGAAAAACGGGAACGTCTATTGTTGTAGTATTAGATGAATTGGCTTCTGAGGGAGGGCATCGGCCGTCAGCTAACGCTACGTTTCGTTCGGCGGCAGAAATCCATGATATTGAAAAAGTGGCAGTTATTATGACGGGTATGGGATCAGATGGAGCAGAAGGGCTGATTAAATTAAAAGAAACCGGCACTGTTAATGCGATTGCGGAAGCGAAAGAAACATGTGTTGTTTATGGGATGCCAAAAGCAGCCGTTGCGACACATCTTATCGATGACGTAGTCCCGGTCGATGAAATTGCTTCAGCTATTGTTAAGCACGTATACAATAAGAGGTGAACACGGATGGATATGAATCAGTACTTAGAAATCTTTATTGACGAAAGCAAAGAACATCTTCAGGCAATGAATGAACATTTACTCCAATTGGAGAAAGAGCCGAACAACATCAAAATAGTGAACGAAATTTTCCGTTCAGCCCATACATTAAAAGGCATGTCGGCTACGATGGGCTATGAGGATTTAGCTAATTTAACGCACAAGCTTGAAAATGTGCTCGATGCAATTCGCAATCAACAAATATCTGTCACATTAGCCATAATGGATACGGTTTTTTCATCAGTGGATGACCTTGAAGCGATGGTAGAAGATATTGCGGCAGGAGGCGATGGGAAGCGGGATGTAGCTGAAATTGTGCAGAAGCTTCTTCTCATTGAGCAAGGGGAAGCGGCAGCTGCAATAGACGTTCCTGAAGCGCCAGCAGATGCTGCAGCAGGAAACAGCCTTCAATACGATGAATTTGAATGGACAGTTATTGACCAGTCGAAAGAGCAGGGATTTACTTGTTTGGAGGTGGCTGTTTCACTCCGGGCAGACTGCGTACTTAAAGCAGCCCGTGTTTTTATGGTATTTAAAGTACTCGAAAAGTGTGGAGAAGTAATCAAGTCTGTTCCTTCTTCAGATCAGCTGGAAGAAGAAAAGTTTGATGAAACTTTCACAGTCACGTTAATTACACAAGAACCCGTAGAAGATATTCATGCAAAAACAAAAAAAGTCTCCGAAGTAGAGCATGTTCGTATTACAGAAATTGTATCTGGTACCCAGGAGGAAATAAAAACTTCTGTACAACGGGCTGTTCCTGAAGCCAAACAGACTAATCCAGTACTAGAAAAAGAGACAATTCAGCCAGCTGAAGAAGAGAAACGTGCAGTAAAATCATCAAAGCAGCCCGTTTCCAACAAAACGATTCGTGTGAACATTGAGCGTCTCGATATTTTAATGAATTTGTTCGAAGAGCTCGTCATTGACCGAGGGCGTCTTGAGTCCATTTCGGCAGAACTGAATCACAGCGAATTAAATGAAACAGTGGAACACATGTCACGTATTTCAGGAGATTTGCAAAATATTATTCTAAATATGCGGATGGTACCCGTTGAAACCGTTTTTAACCGTTTTCCAAAACTGGTTCGCCAGCTGTCAAGGGACTTGAACAAGCAAATCAATTTAGAAATCATTGGTGCGGAAACGGAGCTTGATCGTACCGTTATTGATGAGATTGGTGACCCGCTCGTCCATTTACTTCGAAACGCGGGTGATCATGGAATTGAAATGCCGGAAGCGCGTCTTGCCAAAGGAAAGCCGGCTGAAGGAACAATAAAGCTAAAAGCTTATCACAGCGGTAATCATGTCTTCATTGAAATTGAAGATGATGGCGCAGGCATTAATAAAGAACGAGTACTGAAAAAGGCGCTGGATAAAGGTATTGTAACGGAAGAGCAGGCACTTGGAATGACGGATCGTCAAATTTTTGAATTAATTATGGCGTCGGGATTCTCAACCGCTGAAGTCATTTCTGATTTGTCTGGACGAGGCGTTGGATTAGACGTGGTGAAAACGACGATTGAATCTTTAGGCGGCTCGATAACAATTGATTCCGTTGAAGGATCTGGATCTGTTTTTTCTATTCAACTGCCACTGACACTGTCGATTATTTCCGTTATGCTCGTGGAAGTGGAAAAAGAAAAGTATGCGATTCCGCTTTCCTCTATTATCGAAACAGCTATTGTCAAAAAAGAAGAAGTGCTAAACGCGCACAATCAGCAAGTCATTGATTTTAGAGGAAAAGTGGTTCCTCTTCTGTTTTTAGAAGATATTTTCTCCGTACCTCATCAAGAGGAAGACGACCGCTTTTATTCGATTGTGATTGTTCGTAAAGGCGAGAAAATGGCTGGTTTAGTTGTTGATTCATTTATTGGTCAGCAAGAAGTCGTACTGAAATCGCTTGGGAACTATTTATCAAACGTTTTTGCCATTTCCGGTGCCACTATTTTAGGTGACGGACAAGTAGCGCTAATTGTAGACTGTAATGCGCTGATCAAATAAGGGGAGGTGCACAAAGTGAGTGAGATTCATGCATCCACAACAGTAAAAGTTATTGCTTTTCAATTGATAGATAAAGAATATGCACTTCCAGTTCATCAGGTGTACTCGATTGAAAAATTAATGCATATTACACGTGTGCCAGGAACTGTTTCATTTGTTAAAGGAGTCATTAATTTGCGTGGTGTTGTGACACCGATTATTGATTTGCGCAGTCGATTTGGCTTATCAGATGAACAATATGACGATTCGACCCGCATTATTATTGCGGCCCTCGACAATATAGAAGTCGGGCTCATCGTCGACGGTGCAAATGATGTACTTGATATTCCAGTTGATGCTATTGAGCCCCAGCCTGAAGTAGTTGGCTCACTCGGAGATGAATATATAACCGGCGTGGCTAAGCTCGACAAAAGATTGCTGATTATGCTAAGTCTACAAAAGATTTTTAAATAAAGGCGGCCGATTATGAACTACATTGATAAAATTCAGCCCATTCATCTCGATATTTTAAAAGAAGTCGGCAATATAGGGGCGGGTCATGCTGCTACAGCCCTCTCTACCCTATTAAACCGAAAAATTGATATGAAAGTGCCAAACGTCCGGATTGTTCCTTTTGCAGAAATGATGGAGTTGACAGGTGGTTCTGAAAAAGAAGTCGTTAGTGTCAGCCTTGGTATTGAAGGAGAAGCAGGCGGCAATATGTTTTTTATGCTGACAGTAGAAGAAGCAAACCGCTTTATTCAAAAATTAATGAACGATGAATCGTTTACGTTTCATGATCGCAATGCCCATAATATTGGCTTTTCCGCTATGCAGGAAATGGGCAATATTTTATCTGGTTCCTATTTATCCGCACTAGGTGATTTTACACAATTAAAGCTGCAGCCATCTGTACCCGAACTTGCTGTTGATATGTTTGGAGCCATTATTAGCTACGGACTGCTTGAAATCTCTCAATACAGTGATTATACAATTGTCATTGACACCATTTTAACGGAAATGGATGAAGGGAATGTGGAAATTGTAAAAGGTCATTTTTTTCTTCTTCTGTCACCCGACTCCTTTCCGGTGTTGTTCGAAGCACTTGGAGCTGGCTATGGTAAATAAGACGGGCGAAATCGTAAAAGTCGGTATTGCCGATCTGAATGTTGTAAAGCCGCCTGACATGATTAGAACGTCAGGACTCGGCTCTTGTGTGGGTGTTGTTCTGTACGATGAATTGATTCAGATTGCCGGTATGGTGCATGTTATGCTTCCGGATTCAAGCCTTGCCAAAGCAGATATAAAAAATAAAGCGAAATTTGCGGATACCGGTATTCAGGCGCTCATTAAGGAACTGGAAAAACGCGGCACGCGATCGGTCCGCTTAAAAGCAAAAATAGCCGGTGGTGCTCAAATGTTTCAATTTAAATCCGGGACTGATTTAATGAAAATAGGTCCCCGAAATGTAGCCGCTGTCAAAGAGCAGCTTCAAGCGGCGCGTATCCCGATTTTTTCGGAAGATACCGGCGGCAGCAGCGGTCGGACAATTGAATTTAACCCGTCCACTTCTCTGCTTCATATTCGAACTGTGGATAAAGGTGAACAAACGATTTAATTACAGCAGCGGCAAGCATTCCGCTGCTTTTTTGTGTATATTGTTGGCAAGAAGGAGACTTTTCTTTAAAATAAAAGAAAGACTTGCAACGTGCTGTCATTTATTACGCTGGGAGGAGAGATTAGATGGCCAAACAAATGCCCCAGGATGAGCAGAAATTATGGGAGAGGTGGAAAGAAGAGCAGCATCCGGACGATGGGGATGTCCTCGTTGCCCGTTATATGCCGCTCGTTACGTTTCATTGCCGGCGTATTGGCGCTGCTCTCCCGAAAACAGTGAGCAGAGAAGAAGTGGCGAGCTATGGAATGACAGGTCTTTATGACGCCCTTCTGAAATTTGAGCCGTCGCGGGATTTAAAGTTTGACACATATGCCTCCTTTCGCATTCGAGGAGCCATTTTAGATGGACTTCGAAAAGAGGACTGGCTCCCAAGAGCAGCAAGGGAAAAATCGAAAAAAATTGAAGCTGCTTCTTCAAAGCTGGAGCAGAAATATTTACGGGCTGTTACACCCGATGAAGTAGCGGAAGAACTTGGGCTTTCTATCGAGGACGTGCAAGACACGATGGCAGAACATTTTTTCGCTCATATACTATCAATGGATGAGCAGCTTCAAGACCAGGATCAGCCGGAAGGAGCCGGCTTTGTCTTAAAAGATCAGCTGACGAAAACGCCGGAGGAAGAAGTAGTAAAACAAGAACAAATTGAGGAATTGTCAGCTCAAATTAAGAAGTTGACAGAGAAAGAACAGCTTGTTATTGATCTTTTTTATAAAGAAGAGCTCACGTTAACTGAGATTGGTGAAGTACTGAACCTTTCCACATCACGTATTTCTCAAATTCATTCAAAAGCACTTTTTAAACTAAAGCAGCAGCTGCTGAAAAATTAGCCAGTCTAACCCTGAAAAGCAGCAAGGGGAACAGCAGCGAAAAAAGAAACAGCAAAAGAAGGCGTATGCGCATCCATATAAGGGGCAGCAAATCGACTTCAGCGGATGAGAGGGACGTATGACAACATTTTTAATCACGATTTCTTTTTTAATTCATGCGATGAGTTTATTCGCCTTGATCATCCTTTTTCAGCGGCAGAACAAGCTGCATAATTCAGAGAAAAAAATGAAGCAGACCGCAGTGGAAATGGAAGAGATGATGACGGCTTTTTTAATGGAAATAAAAGAAGAAAATGAACAGTTCATTGCCCAGTTAACAAAAGAAGCACCGATAAAAAAAGTAAAACCTCCTGTCGAGATTGAACATGAAGACAAGCTTTTACCACCACTTACATCGCGAAAAGCAGCAGCAAAAGCATATGCTGGGGCGAAATCTGCTAAAGAAGAAACAGAACTACAGGCAGATATGCCGCTTGCACTGCAAATGGGTGAAATGAAAAAACAAGGAATGACAGACGAAGAAATAGCAAAA
The DNA here is from genome assembly GCF_024213455.1 of Domibacillus sp. A3M-37. Taxonomy (NCBI): domain Bacteria; kingdom Bacillati; phylum Bacillota; class Bacilli; order Caryophanales; family Bacillaceae; genus Domibacillus; species Domibacillus sp. A3M-37. The sequence goes on from NZ_JANAVL010000002.1 coordinate 444,727, forward strand.
GCGCTGCATGTCGGCATGACGGAAGTAAAGCTTGCGCTTAAATTTAACAAAATTGAACAAAAATAGTTGCGGGGCAATAGTGAATATGATATAGTAACTAACGGTGTTAATACACACGCCTTTTGATTCGCCAACTGGTGCCGTTCTTGACGGAAGCTGGCTGAAAACGAGAAAGGCGGAGGAAATTTAACCAAACAGGAGGAAACAACACATGTCAGTAATTTCAATGAAGCAATTGCTTGAAGCAGGCGTTCACTTCGGTCACCAGACTCGCCGTTGGAACCCAAAAATGAAGAAGTACATTTTCCAGGAGCGTAACGGGATCTACATCATTGATCTTCAAAAAACAGTTCGCAAAGTGGAAGAAGCGTACAAATTTGTAAGAGAAGTTGCCGGTGACGGTGGTAAAGTATTGTTCGTGGGAACAAAAAAACAGGCACAAGATTCTGTGAAAGAAGAAGCAGAACGTTCAGGTCAATACTATGTAAACCAACGCTGGTTGGGTGGTACACTTACAAACTTCTCTACAATCCAAAAACGTGTACAACGTTTGAAAAACATTGAAAAAATGCAAGAAGACGGTACATTCGATGTACTTCCAAAGAAAGAAGTTGTTCAGCTTAAAAAAGAGCATGAGCGTCTTGTGAAATTCCTTGGCGGTATTCGTGATATGAAAGGTCTTCCGGATGCGCTTTTCATCATCGATCCACGCAAAGAGCGTATCGCTGTTGCAGAAGCACGTAAATTAAACATCCCGATCGTTGGAATTGTTGATACAAACTGTGATCCGGATGAAATCGACTACGTGATTCCAGCGAATGATGATGCAATCCGTGCGGTTAAACTTCTAACAGGTAAAATGGCTGATGCTGTTCTTGAAGCGAAACAAGGCGAAGAACTTGCTGAAGAAGCTGCTCAAGAAGAAGTGCAACAAGCTGAAACTGCAGAAGCTGCAGCTGAGTAATCAAACAGATAAAGGTGATAAGAGGGATACCCTTATCACCTTTTTTTAAAGAAATTAAAGATGAACCCGCAAAAAGCGGCCTTACATATTCAAAGGAGGAACAAAAATGGCTATTACTGCACAAATGGTAAAAGAACTTCGTGAGAAAACAGGCGCAGGCATGATGGACTGCAAAAAAGCACTTGTTGAAACAGACGGTAATTTGGATCAAGCGATTGATTACCTTCGTGAAAAAGGAATTGCAAAAGCGGCGAAAAAATCGGATCGTATTGCAGCAGAAGGTACAACATATATTACAAGCGAAGGCAACACAGCTGTTCTTCTTGAAGTAAACGCGGAAACAGATTTCGTAGCGAAAAACGAAAACTTCCAAGTGCTTGTAAAAGAAATTGCAGCACACCTTCTTGCTAACAAGCCGGCTTCTGTAGAAGAAGCGCTTGAGCAAACAATGGAAAACGGCAAAACAGTTGACACTTATATTAGTGAAGCCATTTCAAAAATCGGGGAAAAGCTCACACTTCGCCGCTTTGAAATTCGCACAAAAGGCGAAAACGCTGCTTTTGGTGAATATCTTCACATGGGCGGACGCATTGGCGTTTTAGCCGTTGTTGAAGGCACAACAGATGCTGCTGCAGCGAAAGACGTTGCGATGCATGCTGCTGCACTAAATCCGAAATATGTTTCACGCGATCAAGTTTCTGCAGAAGAAGTAGAGCGTGAACGCAAAGTATTAACAGAACAAGCATTAAACGAAGGAAAACCTGAAAAAATCGTTGCGAAAATGGTTGAAGGCCGTCTTGGCAAATTCTTTGAAGAAGTATGTATTTTGGATCAAGGCTTTGTTAAAGATCCGGATCAAAAAGTGGGTCAATTCCTTGAATCTAAAGGTGCGACATTGACTGAATTCATTCGCTATGAAGTTGGCGAAGGTTTAGAGAAACGTCAAGAAAACTTTGCTGAAGAAGTTATGAACCAAGTGAAAAAATAATGATTCCGTATCCGCCAGCCGGAAAGGAATAAGTGGAATCCCTTACCGCTTTTGGTGAGGGATTTCATGTACATTACAGATGGAGGTCTATATGAGCCAGCCCAAGTATAAACGCGTTGTATTAAAATTAAGTGGTGAAGCATTAGCAGGTGAGGCAGGGTTTGGAATTAATCCAACTGTCATTCAATCTGTTGCTGAACAAGTAAAAGAAGTAAGCGAACTGGGTGTTGAAGTAGCAGTTGTTGTTGGCGGTGGCAACATTTGGCGCGGCAAAATCGGCAGTGAAATGGGCATGGACCGGGCAACAGCGGATTATATGGGCATGCTGGCAACCGTTATGAACTCGATGGCCCTGCAAGACAGCTTAGAGCAGCTGGGCATTGAAACCCGTGTACAGACATCCATTGAAATGCGCCAAATTGCAGAGCCGTACATTCGCCGGCGCGCGATTCGTCATTTGGAAAAAGGGCGTGTGGTCATTTTTGCTGCAGGTACAGGAAATCCTTACTTCTCGACTGATACAACAGCCGCATTACGCGCTGCTGAAATTGAAGCAGAAGTGATTTTAATGGCAAAAAACAATGTGGATGGCGTCTATAGTGCAGATCCAAAAATAGACAAAAATGCTGTGAAATACACAGAACTGTCTTACCTGGATGTTATTAAAGAGGGGCTTGCAGTGATGGACTCTACAGCTTCTTCCTTATGTATGGATAACGATATTCCGTTAGTTGTATTTTCTGTTATGCAAAAAGGCAATATTAAACGTGTAGTATTAGGTGAAAATATTGGAACAACGGTAAGGGGGAAATAAGGTGTCTCAAGAAATTATGAACCAGTCCAAAGAAAAAATGCAAAAAGCCATTGGAGCGTTTAACCGTGAGCTTGCTTCTATCCGTGCCGGGCGGGCAAGTGCGAATGTGTTAGACCGGATAACGATTGATTATTACGGAACGCCTACACCGGTCAATCAACTTGCTTCTATTAATATTCCGGAAGCACGATTGCTCACTATTACCCCATACGATAAATCGTCTATGGGAGATATCGAAAAAGCGCTTATGAAATCGGATCTTGGCTTAACGCCATCAAATGATGGTTCTATCATCCGTTTGAATTTCCCTGCTTTAACAGAAGAGCGCCGGAAAGAGCTGGCGAAACTCGTGAAAAAAGAAGCTGAAGAGGCAAAAGTGGCGATTCGCAACATTCGTCGCGATGCAAATGACGACTTGAAAAAAAGCGAAAAAAACGGCGATCTGACTGAAGATGATCTTCGCGGCTATACAGAAGATGTTCAAAAGCAGACGGACGATTATATCCGCAAAGTGGACGAGATTGCCAAAGAAAAAGAACAAGAGATCATGGAAGTGTAAAAAGCAAACCCTCTTGCTGGCAGGAGGGTTTCTTTTTTTGGATTTTATTGCTCCACTTACTACGAAATCGGTATGTATGGTAAAATAGGTTGGAAGAAGCGATATGGGGGATTTTGTATGGCACATAAACAGTGGTTCTGGCAATCAAAAAATACAGAAGATGTTGTGATTTCTGAAGAAGGTATCCCTGTACATATTGCCATCATTATGGACGGAAACGGCCGCTGGGCAAAAAAAAGAGCCTTGCCCCGTATTGCCGGCCATAACGAGGGAATGAAAACCGTTCGAGAAATTACGAGATCCGCAAATCGGCTCGGCGTCAATGTGCTGACGCTTTATGCATTTTCTACAGAAAATTGGAAACGGCCTAAGCTGGAAGTTGATTTCTTAATGAAGTTACCAGAAGAATTTCTTTCTACGTTCTTACCTGAATTGATAGAAGAAAATGTTCGGGTGGAAATGATTGGTGATATAGAGCAGCTGCCTGAACATACAAAAAAAGCTGTTCAAAATGCGATGAATCGAACAGCTGGAAACGACGGACTTATTCTTAATTTCGCATTAAATTATGGCAGCCGCACCGAACTTGTCCAGGCTGTAAATTCGATCATCCAAGATGTAAGGGCAGGAACATTATCTGAGCAGGAGGTAACGGATGCAACCATTTCCCGTTATTTAATGACCAGCCATTTGCCGGAACCGGATCTGTTGATTCGGACGAGTGGAGAGCACCGGTTAAGCAATTTTATGTTATGGCAGCTAGCTTATACTGAATTTTTCTTTACGGACGTTCTATGGCCAGATTTTTCTGAAAAACATTTGCTTGAAGCAATTGCTTCTTATCAAAAGAGATCAAGGCGGTTTGGCGGTTTGTCGTAATGGAATGGTGGAGGATTAATTGAAATGAAACAACGAATCGTTACAGGAATTATTGCGGCTGCCGCATTTTTGCCAATTGTGCTGCTTGGTGGTCTGCCATTTATTCTTCTTATCTATATAATGACCACGGCTGCGGTGATGGAAGCATTAAAAATGAAAAAAATCCCTGTTTTTTCAATGCCGGGTTTTTTATCAATACTGCTTTGTTTTATTATGCTCATACCTCAGAGCAGGGCAGAGGTATGGTCCTTTTTAGGGCTGGGAAAATTGGAATACCTTGTTTTATTTGTTTTATTCTTTCTTGTGAATACGGTCATTACAAAAAATCATTTTACGTTTGAAGACGCAGGTTATTGTGTCCTGCTGCCGTTATACATTGGCTTTGGCTTCTCTTATTTGATCGAAACGAGAGAAGCGGGCATCGCGTTTGTGTTTTTTGCCCTGCTTATTACGTGGGCATCAGACTCAGGTGCTTATTTCATTGGCCGTTCATTTGGAAAACGAAAGCTTTGGCCGGATATCAGCCCAAATAAAACGGTAGCCGGATTTTACGGCGGGATTGCTTCGGCTGTCCTTGTCGCTGCTGTTTTTTTATTCATCCTTGACTTTAATGCACCGGCTGTATGGGTACTCGTTGCTGCCGCGATTCTTTCTGTAGCCGGGCAAATTGGCGATTTAGCTGAATCGGCATTGAAGCGTCATTGTAACGTAAAAGACTCTGGTAAACTGCTGCCCGGGCACGGAGGCGTTTTAGATCGGACAGACAGCTGGCTCTTCGTATTTCCATTGTTACATATGCTTCAATTATTGTAGGAGGATGATGTATTGAAAACGATAAGTTTATTAGGGGCGACCGGGTCTATCGGAATGCAGACACTTGACATTATCCGTCAGCATCCGGATTCGTTTCGATTATCCGCTTTTTCCGCAGGACGGAATGAACACGTTGCGGAAAAGACGATTCGTGAATTTAATCCTGCCTTTGTGTCGGTTTTGGAGAAAGATGCAGCGGATCGTCTACAATCGAATTTCCCGCATGTAAAGGTTCTGTATGGAAAGGAAGGGCTCGAAGCGGTGGCTGTTCATGCAGAGGCGGATACACTCGTCAATGCAGTGATTGGCAGTGTCGGACTTGAGCCGACATTAAAAGCGATTGAAGCAGGGAAAAATATCGCCATTGCAAATAAAGAAACACTCGTGACAGCCGGTCATATTGTCACAGCGGCTGCAAAAAGAGCTGGAGTTCATTTATTGCCGGTGGACAGTGAACATTCGGCTATTTTCCAAAGCCTGCAAGGTGAACAGGAAAAAAACATAAGCCGCCTCATTTTAACAGCCTCAGGTGGAAGCTTCCGCGATAAAAAACGGGAAGAATTGAAACAGGTGACAGTAGAAGAAACATTAAATCATCCAAACTGGTCAATGGGCGCGAAAATTACAGTTGATTCTGCTACAATGATGAATAAGGGGCTTGAAGTGATTGAAGCACATTGGCTGTTTAACTTGCCATATGAGCGGATTGATGTTATTTTACATCGGGAAAGCATCATTCATTCCATGGTTGAGTTCCATGATCGCTCGGTTATGGCTCAGCTCGGTTCGCCTGATATGCGTGTTCCGATTCAATATGCTCTGACATGGCCGGACCGGCTGCCGCTCCCGGATACAAAAGTGTTAAATTTAGCGGAAATCGGCCAGCTTCATTTTCAAGAAATGGATTTGGAGCGGTATCGCATGCTTTATCTTGCTTATGAGGCAGGAAGAACTGGCGGAACGATGCCGGCAGTTATGAATGCGGCGAACGAAGAAGCAGTTGCTGCTTTTCTAGATCGAAAGCTTTCATTTCTTCAAATTGAAGAACTGGTGGAGCGGGCAATGGAAAGCCATTCAACTGTGCAATCACCAGAACTTGGCGCCATTTTGGAAGCAGATGCACAGGCAAGAGCGACAGTACGCTCACTTTTACCCCACACTTAACGGGCAGTAAGATCCTCACGCCTCAAGGTGATGGGAAGCAAAGAAACTAGGCGTGATATTAACTGCCCGTAAAGGTCCGATTAGTTCAACTAACCATCCGAGGAGGGTGACCTTCCTCGGATAGAAGTTTCACTTTATCATAAAAAAGGTGGTTAGAAACGTTTGAATACCGTCATAGCGTTTATCGTTATATTTGGGTCGCTTGTTTTTTTCCATGAGCTGGGCCATTTTATATTTGCCAAACGGGCAGGCATTTTATGCCGTGAATTTGCAATTGGGTTCGGGCCAAAAGTATTTGCCCACAAAAAAGGGGAAACCGTTTATACCATTCGACTTCTTCCGCTCGGCGGGTATGTCCGAATGGCAGGGGAAGACCCGGAAATGACAGAATTAAAAGCCGGCCAGCGAATCGGCGTTGTGTTTAATACTCAAGGAGAGGCTGTTAACCTTATTGTAAACGGCCGAGACCGCTTTAAAGATGCACGCATCATTGAGGTTGAAAAAGCAGATCTTGAACATGGCTTGACGATCAGTGGTTATGAAGAAGGGGAAGAGGAATTAAAAACCTATCCTGTTCATCGTGAAGCGCTTATGACAGAAGACCAGTTAAGCACACAAATTGCACCATATGACCGTCAGTTTAATTCAAAAACGCTGCCGCAGCGGGCAATGGCCATTTTTGCGGGACCGCTGTTTAACTTTATTCTTGCTTTTATTATCTTTGTCGTGCTGGCTATGATTCAAGGAATTCCGACGAATGAGCCGGAACTCGGTGAAGTCATTAATGAAGGGCCAGCTGTTGAAGCCGGCTTGCAAGAAGGAGACCGTGTTGTTTCTATTAATGGAGAAAGCATGGCATCCTGGGAAGAAATTGTTACCGTCATTCAGGAAAATCCGGAAAAGGAATTGACGTTTGCGATTGACCGTGAAGGAGACCAGTTAACGGTGCCAGTCACACCTTCTGCAGAAGAAGCGGAAGGAAAAACATTCGGGCGGATTGGTGTATATAGTCCGTTTGAACATTCTATTGTCGGTTCATTTACGTACGGAGCAAAAGAAGTGTACAATTGGACAAAGCTTATTTTTGAATTGCTGGGCACGATTGTGACCGGTCAATTTTCCATTGATATGCTGTCAGGACCTGTTGGCATTTATGTGTCGACCGATACGGTTGCCCAATCCGGCATCATGAATTTGGCGAAATGGGCAGGCGTCTTAAGTATTAATTTAGGGATTATGAACTTGCTGCCGCTTCCTGCCCTTGATGGCGGACGCCTCATGTTTTTCCTTTATGAAGCGGTGCGGGGAAAACCAGTGGACCGTCAAATGGAAGGCATGGTGCATTTTGTCGGATTTGCGCTGCTCATGCTGTTAATGATTGTTGTTACGTGGAACGACATTCAGCGGTTCTTTTTATAGTAAATTATTATGATCTTAGTTGAGGTGCGATTGAATGAAACAAAGCAAAACGTTAATTCCAACGATGCGGGAAGTGCCGGCTGATGCAGAAGTAAAAAGTCATCAGCTCCTTCTTCGTGCCGGTTTTATTCGGCAAAATGCGAGCGGTATATACAGCTATTTGCCGCTTGGGAAAAAAATGCTCCGCAAGGTAGAAGACATCGTTCGTGAAGAAATGGACGATGCGGGAGCGGTTGAATTGTTAATGCCAGCACTGCAGCAAGCAGAGCTTTGGCAGGAATCCGGACGCTGGCAGACGTACGGACCGGAATTGATGCGCCTAAAAGACCGTCATTCGAGGGACTTCGCACTCGGCGCTACACATGAGGAAGTCATTACGTCACTTGTCCGGGACGAAATTAAATCATATAAGCGTCTGCCTTTAACCCTGTATCAAATTCAAACAAAGTTTCGTGATGAAAAGCGTCCGCGTTTTGGCTTGCTTCGCGGCCGTGAATTCGTGATGAAAGACGCTTATTCATTCCATGCATCCCAGGAAAGTTTAGATGAAGTATACGACCGCTTGTTTGAAGCATACTCTAATGTGTTTCGCCGGTGCGGATTGAACTTCCGGGCTGTTATTGCCGATTCGGGCGCGATGGGTGGAAAAGACACTCATGAATTTATGGTACTGTCTGAAATTGGGGAAGACACGATTGCCTATTCAGATACATCTGATTATGCGGCGAATGTCGAAATGGCCCCTGTTGTAACCGTTCACGAAAAAAGCAGTGAAGAGCAAAAGCCGCTTCAAAAAGTAGAAACACCAGACTCAAAAACGATTGAATCCGTCGGCGCTTTTTTAAATGTTTCAGCTGAACAGTGCATTAAAACGCTCCTTTTTAACGTTGATGATGAAATGGTTGTTGTGTTAGCGCGCGGTGATCATGAAATTAACGATATTAAATTAAAAAATGTCCTGAATGCGAAAACGGTTGAAATGGCCCAGGAAGAAGAAGCGGCTAAATTATTCGGTGCCACGTTTGGATCGCTTGGACCGGTTGACCTCCCTGACGATGTAAAAGTGTTAGCCGATAATGCCGTTCATTCAATGGTAAACGTCGTCTGCGGCGCGAATGAAAACGGGTGGCACTATGTGAATGCCAATATGGAGCGCGACTTTAACGTAACAGAATTTGCTGATCTTCGCTTTATTTTAGAAGGCGACCCGTCTCCAGATGGTGAAGGAACAATTCAATTTGCTAAAGGCATTGAAGTTGGCCACATTTTTAAACTCGGCACCCGTTACAGTGAAGCGATGAATGCTGTTTATTTAGATGAAAACGGGCGGACACAGCCGATGATTATGGGCTGCTACGGTATCGGTGTATCCCGTATTGTTGCGGCGATCGCAGAACAATTTAACGATGAAAACGGCTTTGTCTGGCCGGTGAATTTAACACCATTTGATGTGCATGTGATTCCGGTTAACGTGAAAGACGCGGCGCAAGTAAAAGCATCGGATGATATTTATACCGCATTGCGTTCAGCCGGTATAACTGTCCTGCTTGATGACCGCGCTGAACGGGCGGGTGTTAAGTTTACAGACAGTGATTTAATCGGTTTGCCAATCCGTGTAACTGCTGGAAAAAAAGCGGCTGAAGGCATTGTCGAGATTAAAGTTCGTAAAACAGGCGACGTTGTTGAAGCGTCTGTCAATGAGATTGTGCAGGCTGTACGTAACCTGCAAGCTGCACTTTAAAAAGAAAAAGGATGACCGGCCTGTGCCGCTCATCCTTTTCTGTGTAAGGGGGAAACCAAATGAATGGAGATGCATCAAGCGGCCGAAGCCGGTTTTTGATTTTGCTTGACCAGCTTCGGTTGACAGAAGATGAGATAGTTCGCCATTTTGACCAAATTGAAATAAAAAAACTGACTGTATTAAAGCAGGAAAAAAAGTGGCACTTCGTTTTTTCAGCGCCGGCACTGATCCCATGTAATGTACTAATGCGATTTGCCGACGCGCTGACCGGCACTTTTTCAGCATTTGCATCGGTTACATTCTCAATTGAAATAGAGGACCGTGTTTGTACACCTGATCACATTACTGACTACTGGCAATATTGCGTCCGTCAGCTTGATGGAATCGCTCCGCCGCTTTTAGCTGCTTTAAATGAACAAAAGCCGGGTGTATCTGGAACAAAGCTGGTTATCCGCACTCAAAATGAAATGGAAGGAATGGCGCTGAAAAATAAATACGGCCGCCGCCTTTGTGATATATATGAAAGCGTAGGCTTTCCGCCACTTACATTTGACGTGCAAGTGTCAGAAAACACGCAAAACGAAGAATATGAAAAGTTTTTGGAAGAAAAACGGAAAGAAGACGCTGAACGAGCCCGGCAGGCAGTTATGGATATGCAAAACCGTGCGAAAGAACAAGATGCTGCTTCAGAAGATTCCGGTCCTGTCACAATTGGCTACACGATCAAGCAGGATGCAGAATTCAAAAAGCTTGAAGAAATTATCGATGAAGAACGTCGCATTGCGTCAGAAGGATACATTTTTGATGCGGAAACGAAAGAGTTGCGCAGCGGCCGGACGTTGCTTACATTTAAGATTACCGATTACACTGATTCCTTAATGGTGAAAATGTTTTCTCGCGATAAAGAGGATGCGGCGATATTTAACCGAGTGAAAAAAGGCATGTGGGTACGCGTCCGAGGTTCTGTTCAAAATGATACGTTCGTCCGCGACCTTGTTATGATTGCCAACGATATTAATGAAATTCGGCCGCCCATGCGGGAAGATATGTCTAAAGAAAAGCGGGTGGAGCTGCACCTTCATTCGCCAATGAGCCAAATGGACGCAGTGTCATCTGTGAGCGCACTAGTTGGACAGGCTAAAAAGTGGGGGCATTCAGCAATCGCTATTACCGATCATGCTATTGCCCAATCGTTTCCGGAAGCATACAGCGCCGGCAAGAAAAACGGCGTGAAAATTTTGTACGGCATGGAAGCAAACCTTGTTGATGACGGTGTTCCGATTGCTTATGAAGATGCGGATCGGGAACTGGCAACAGATACATATGTTGTCTTTGACGTCGAGACGACTGGTCTTTCTGCGGTGTATGACACGATTATTGAGCTGGCCGCGGTAAAAATTAAAGACGGCGACATCATTGATCGGTTTGAACGATTTGCCAATCCGCATCACCCACTTTCTGCTACAACGATCGAATTGACGGGTATTACCGATGATATGGTGAAAGACGCGCCAGATGTAGACGTGGCGCTCCGGGACTTTAAAGAGTGGGCCGGCGATGCGATATTGGTTGCTCATAACGCGTCATTTGATATGGGCTTTATTCAAACAGGCTATGATAAATATGGCATCGGTCGAACATCGAGTCCGGTCATTGATACACTTGAACTGGCACGGCTTATTTATCCGGATATGAAAAATCATCGACTGAATACATTGGCGAAAAAGTTCGATGTTGAATTAACGCAGCATCACCGGGCGATTTACGATGCGGAAGCGACCGGCTATATTTTGCTGAAGCTATTAAAAGATGCTGATGAAAAAGGCATTAAAAAGCATAACGAGTTTAATAATTATATGGGAGAAGGCGGCGCCTATAAACGGGCTCGTCCCTATCATTGCACAATTCTTGCGCAAAACGCAGAAGGGTTAAAAAACTTATTTAAGCTCGTTTCACTGTCACATATTAATTACTTTTACCGTGTGCCGCGCATCCCGCGTTCTGTATTGCAAAAACACAGGGACGGTCTTTTAATCGGCTCAGGCTGCAACAAAGGTGAAGTGTTCGAAGCAATGATGCAAAAAGGAATGGACGAAGCGCGCAGGGCGGCTGAGTTTTATGATTACCTTGAAGTGCAGCCGAAAGCCGTTTATGCCCCGTTAATTGAAATGGAACTTGTCCGCGACGAAGCAGGACTTGAAGACATCATTCAAAATATTTTAACGGTCGGTGAAGAACAAAATAAACTCGTTGTTGCGACCGGTAATGTTCATTATTTAAATGAAGAAGACAAAGTGTACCGCCATATTTTAATTTCTTCTATGGGCGGAGCGAATCCATTAAACAGGCAGACACTCCCGGACGTTCACTTCCGGACGACCGATGATATGCTTAATGCTTTTTCTTTTTTAGGAAAAGCAAAAGCGCATGAAATTGTTGTCGCCAACACAAATAAAATCGCCGATATGGTTGAAGACGTAAAACCGATTAAAGATGATCTGTACACGCCGAAAATTGACGGCGCTGACGAAGAAATGCGTGAAATGAGCTATGGCATGGCGCGAAGAATTTATGGAGACGAACTGCCGGAAATTGTTGAAGCGCGGCTTGAAAAAGAATTAAAAAGCATTATCGGTCATGGGTTTGCGGTTATTTACTTGATTTCACACAAACTCGTGAAAAAATCGCTTGATGATGGCTATCTCGTCGGTTCACGTGGTTCCGTCGGCTCGTCTTTTGTCGCAACGATGACGGAAATTACGGAAGTAAATCCACTTCCGCCGCATTATGTTTGCCCAACCTGCAAAAAATCGGAGTTTTTCGATGACGGCTCCGTCGGCTCAGGGTTTGACCTGCCGGATAAAGACTGTCCAGATTGCGGCATTCCATATAAAAAAGACGGCCACGACATCCCATTTGAAACGTTTCTTGGCTTTAAAGGCGATAAAGTACCTGATATTGACTTAAACTTTTCCGGTGAATATCAGCCGCGTGCTCATAACTACACAAAGGAACTATTTGGAGAAGAGTACGTGTTCAGAGCAGGGACAATCGGTACGGTGGCAGAAAAAACGGCGTACGGGTATGTGAAAAAGTATGCAGAAGAATATACGAAGCAGTATCGGAGTGCGGAAGTAGACCGGCTTGTATCCGGCTGTACCGGTGTTAAGCGGACGACAGGCCAGCATCCAGGGGGTATTATCGTTGTTCCGGACTATATGGACATCTTTGATTTTTCGCCGATTCAGTATCCGGCTGATTCCGATAAATCAGAATGGAAAACAACGCATTTTGACTTCCATTCAATTCACGATAATTTGCTGAAGCTTGATATTCTCGGCCACGACGATCCGACTGTGATTCGCATGCTCCAAGATTTATCGGGTATTGATCCAAAAACGATTCCAACCGATGATCCGGAAGTGATGAAAATTTTCAGCGGAACCAAATCACTTGGTGTAACCGAAGAGCAAATTATGTGTAAAACGGGTACGCTTGGGATCCCTGAGTTTGGCACAAGATTTGTCCGGCAAATGCTTGAAGAAACGAAACCAACAACCTTTTCCGAGCTTGTGCAAATTTCCGGTCTTTCCCATGGCACGGATGTCTGGCTGGGCAATGCGCAGGAGCTTATTCAAAAAGGGATTTGCCAGCTGTCTGACGTGATTGGCTGTCGGGATGATATTATGGTTTACTTAATTTATCAGGGACTTGACCCCGCTTTTGCGTTTAAAATTATGGAATCCGTTCGTAAAGGAAAAGGGCTCTCTGATGAAATGGAAGAAGAAATGCGCAAAAATGAAGTGCCGGAATGGTATATTGATTCTTGTAAAAAAATCAAATACATGTTCCCGAAAGCGCATGCTGCTGCATATGTGCTCATGGCCGTTCGTATTGCTTATTTTAAAGTGCACTTGCCGCTCCTTTATTATGCCGCTTACTTTACCGTTCGGGCAGAGGATTTTGATATAGATGTGATGTCTAAAGGATCATCAGCGATCAAAGCGCTGCTGCAGGAAATTAATGCAAAAGGTCTTGATGCGTCGCCGAAAGAGAAAAACTTGATGACCGTTCTTGAATTGGCGCTTGAAATGGTAGAACGGGGCTTTACGTTTAAAAAAGTCGACCTGTACCGCTCAAGTGCAGACGAATTTGTTATTGACGGAAATTCACTCATTCCTCCATTTAATGCGCTGCCTGGACTTGGAACAAATGCGGCAAAAAATATTGTGGCATCACGGGCAAATGGTGAGTTTTTATCAAAAGAAGATTTGCAGCAGCGAGGTAAAGTATCTAAAACGATTATGGAGTATTTGGATAAGATGGGCTGTTTGGATGCATTGCCTGATCAAAATCAGTTGTCGTTATTTTGATGCGCGTTTGCAAAAAGGACCTATTTATGGTATCCTTGAAGATGGAAATTGCATGATAACTCTCTTCGAAAGAGTGGGCCGCCCCCACTCTTTCGTGTTTGTTGCGGGGATGTTCCGAAACAAATTCTTTCATGCGGGAGGATAAAAAATGAGTAAAATCATCGAAACGGTAGAACAAATCACCGTACCAATCATTGAAGAATTAAACCTTGAACTAGTGGAAGTAGAGTATGTAAAAGAGGGTAAAAACTGGTTTTTGCGTCTGTACATTGACAAAGAAAATGGCATCGAAATTGAAGAATGTGCGGTTGTAAGTGAGCGGGTAAGTGAACAGCTTGATGCACTCGATCCGGATCCGATTCCGCACAACTATTTTCTTGAAGTATCTTCACCGGGCGCGGAACGGCCATTAAAAAAACAGCAGGATTTTGAACGAGCTGTCGGCAAGCATGTCAATATTAAGCTTTATGAGCCGATCGACGGGGAAAAAACATATGAAGGAACGCTTCTTTCGTTTGTTGAAGATGAATTGACCGTGGAGTACATGATCAAAACACGTAAAAAACAAATTTCGGTCCCGCTTTTAAAAGTGGCAAAAGCGCGTCTTGCTGTCACATTTTAAAGAAATTTAATAAGATATGGATGTAAGGAGGCTTTTTAGCCAATGAGTTCAGAACTATATGATGCGCTTCTTTATCTTGAAAAAGAAAAAGGCATCGAGCGCAGTTTATTAATCGAAGCAATTGAAGCCGCACTTGTCTCAGCATATAAACGCAACTTTAACCAAGCGCAAAACGTACGGGTAGAGTTGAATTTAGAGGGCGGTTCCATGCGTGTATTTGCCCGTAAAGAAGTTGTAGACGAAGTGTTTGACTTCCGTTTGGAAATTGCTTTGGCTGATGCGGTACAAGTTAATCCTGCTTACGAAATCGGTGATGTTGTTGAAATGGAAGTAACGCCGAAAGATTTCGGCCGCATTGCTGCCCAAGCAGCCAAGCAGGTTGTCACGCAGCGTGTTCGTGAAGCAGAACGGGGCATTATTTATTCAGAATTTATCGATCGTGAAGAAGATATTATGACCGGCATCGTACAGCGCCAGGATGCCCGCTTTATTTATGTGAGTCTTGGCAAAATTGAAGCGCTTTTGCCACAGGCGGAGCAAATGGCGAATGAAACGTACAAACCGCATGATCGAATAAAAGTATTTATTACAAAAGTGGAACGGACGACAAAAGGGCCTCAAATTTATGTATCCCGTACACATCCCGGTCTTTTAAAACGCTTGTTTGAAATCGAAGTACCGGAAATTTTTGATGGTACAGTTGAAATTCGGTCCGTTTCCCGTGAAGCGGGCGATCGTTCTAAAATCTCTGTGCATGCCCAAAGTTCCGAAGTCGATCCAATCGGCGCATGTGTCGGCCCGAAAGGAAACCGGGTTCAGGCGATTGTGAATGAACTGAAAGGCGAAAAAATCGACATCGTTGAATGGTCGGACGATCCGGTAATTTTTGTAGCCAATGCTCTAAGTCCGGCAAAAGTCATTGAAGTAAATGTTGATGAAGAAAATAAAGCAACAAAGGTGGTTGTACCGGACTATCAATTGTCGCTTGCGATTGGTAAACGCGGTCAAAATGCCCGCCTTGCCGCAAAATTAACCGGCTGGAAAATCGATATTAAGAGCGAAACAGACGCCCGTGCGGCAGGGATTTATCCGAGCGGAAACAGCGTCATTCAAGAAGAGGATGAAGCCTCGCCGGCTGATGGTAATGATAACCTTGAAGATTTCTTTTCAGAAGAAATCGAATAAGGAGGCGCATCGCGATGCCAGTACCTAAAAAGGTCCCACTCAGAAAATGTGCGGCAACAGGTGAAATGAAGCCTAAAAAAGAGATGATCCGCATCGTTCGTTCAAAAGAAGGCGATGTATCCGTAGACCCGACCGGCAAAAAATCGGGACGCGGCACATACGTTTCCAAAACGAAAGAAGCGGTTGAAGCGGCAAAAAAGAAAAATGTGCTTGCGCGACAGCTTAGCGCGGATATACCGCCATCGATTTATGATGAGCTGCTTGATCTTGTCATGAAAGGCAGCAGCTAACATGGGGGCGCATCCATGGGCATCTTTTCTCGGTCTTGCAAACCGGGCCGGAAAGCTCATTACCGGTGAAGAAATGGCCGTAAAAGAAATTCAGCGCGGCAACGCAAAGCTGGTTTTATTATCAGAAGATGCATCACGCAATACAGAAAAGAAAATAACGGATAAGGCGGCTTTTTACAAAGTACCGGTTTGTCGTGTGGAAAACCGTGAAGTGCTCGGACAGGCCATTGGCAAAGAAGCGCGCGTTGTGGTGGCCGTGACAGACGCCGGTTTTGCTAAAAAGCTCAAAACGCTTATCGATGGGGAATGACAGTTGAAAACTGTTATGACAAGGAGGCTGTTCAAATTTGAATAACAAACCGAATAATCAACAATCTACTACTAATAAGCCGGCAGGAAACCGTGGACCGGCAAAACCAAAACCGACAGGCTCTAAGCCAGGACAACAAAAACAAGGACAAGGCGGCAGCGCTGCTCGCGGTGGCTCAAAACCGGGTTCACGCGGCATTAATGGTGGACCACGTGGAAAAGGACGTTCAGGGCAGCGTAAAGGTGCTCCAAAACAACCGATTCCAGTGAAAAAGAAAGAAATACCAGAAAAAATTGTCTTCTCGGGTTCTTTGACAGTAACAGAGCTGGCAAAGAAAATGAATGTTGAACCATCCGAAGTTATTAAAAAATTGTTTATGCTCGGCGTGATGGCTACTATAAACCAAGAGCTTGACAAAGATGCCATTGAACTTGTGGCAGGCGAGTTTAACGTAGAAGTTGAAGAAGAAATTTTAATCGACAAAGCAGATCTTGAAACGTATTTCGAAGATGAAGATACGGATGAAAATGCCATTGAACGTCCAGCAGTTGTAACGATTATGGGTCACGTTGATCACGGAAAAACGACACTTCTTGACTCAATTCGCAACACAAAAGTGACAGAAGGCGAAGCAGGCGGTATCACGCAGCATATCGGGGCTTACCAAGCAGAAACGAACGGCAAGAAAATCACGTTCCTTGATACACCAGGCCACGCCGCTTTTACAACAATGCGTGCGCGCGGAGCAAAAATAACAGATATTACAATTCTAGTTGTTGCAGCGGATGATGGTGTAATGCCGCAAACCGTTGAAGCGATCAATCACGCGAAAGCAGCCGAAGTTCCAATTATTGTGGCAGTGAATAAAATTGATAAGCCGGCAGCGAATGCGGATCGTGTCATGCAGGAATTGACTGAGCATGGACTTGTACCGGAAGCATGGGGCGGCGAAACGATTTTTGTACCGCTTTCAGCTAAACATGGAGAAGGAATCGATACGTTGCTTGAAATGATTCTTCTCGTCGCTGAAGTAGAAGAATTAAAAGCCGATCCGAAACGAAAAGCGATGGGCACGGTTATTGAAGCTGAGCTTGACAAAGGCCGTGGCTCTGTTGCAACACTGCTCGTTCAAAACGGTACGTTGAATGTTGGCGACCCAATCGTAGTCGGGAACAAGTTTGGCCGGGTCCGTGCGATGGTTAATGACATCGGCCGCCGTGTAAAAACAGCAGGTCCATCTACGCCGGTTGAAATTACTGGATTAAATGATGTACCGCTTGCTGGTGATCGTTTTGTCGTGTTTGAGGATGAAAAAACGGCACGCCAAATCGGTGAATCTCGTGCACAAGAGGCGCTTCAGGCGCAGCGGAGCGAAAAAACGAAAGTCAGTCTCGATAATTTGTTTGAACATATGAAACAAGGTGAAATGAAAGACTTGAACATTGTTTTAAAAGCAGATGTACAAGGTTCGGTTGAAGCGGTAGCATCTGCTCTCCAAAAAATTGAAGTAGAAGGCGTCAATGTTAAAATCATTCATACAGGTGCCGGTGCAATTACGGAATCTGACATTATTTTAGCATCTGCTTCAAATGCGATTGTGATTGGCTTTAACGTGCGTCCGGATGTGAATGCGAAGCGTACAGCGGAAGTCGAAAAAGTGGAAGTCCGTCTGCACCGGATCATTTACAAGGTCATCGAAGAAATTGAAGCAGCGATGAAAGGAATGCTTGATCCTGAGTTTGAAGAAAAAATTATCGGGCAGGCAGAAATACGCCAGACATTTAAAGTGTCTAAAATCGGTACAATTGCGGGAAGCTATGTAACAGAAGGCAAAATTACACGTGATTCAGGCGTTCGCTTGATCCGTGACGGCATCGTTATTTTCGAAGGCGAAGTCGATGCGCTAAAACGCTTTAAAGATGATGCAAAAGAAGTAGCGCAAGGTTATGAGTGCGGAATTACCATTCGTGGTTTCAATGATGTTAAAGAAGGCGATATTATTGAAGCGTTCATCGAACAGGAAATCGAGCGCAAGTAACCTTCACCTGAAGGAGTGAAAAGTATGTCGATGCGTTCAAATCGTGTGGCAGAACAAATGAAAAAAGAATTGACGGAAATTTTAAGCCGTAAAGTGAAAGATCCACGCATTGGATTTTTAACGGTAACGGATGTAGAAGTAACCGGTGATTTGCAGCAGGCAACCGTGTATATTACGGTGCTTGGCGGCGAAGAAGAACGGGAAGGTACGTTAAAAGCATTGGCAAAAGCAAAAGGGTTCATCCGCTCAGAGCTTGGCCAGCGTATCCGTCTTCGGAAAACACCAGAGCTTATGTTTGAATTTGATGAATCGGTTGCGTACGGGAATAAAATTGATACGCTTCTAAGAGAACTTAAAGATTCAGACCCGTCGTAATAAAAAAGGCGCCTGGAGAAGCGGCGGAGTTATTTCGCTGCTTCGACGGGCGCTTTTTTTCATGAAAAAAGGAGTGAATCATTATGAATGGCATTTTACCGCTTTGGAAAGAAAAAGGCATGACATCGCACGATTGCGTGTTTAAAGCCCGCAAAATTCTTAAAACGAAAAAAGTTGGCCATACGGGCACACTTGACCCAGATGTAGAAGGCGTGCTGCCGCTCTGCATTGGAAAAGCAACTCGGCTTGCCGAATACATTACCGATAGTGGCAAAACCTACGAAGCGGAAGTGACAATTGGGACATCCACCGAAACAGAAGATGCATCGGGCACTGTAGTGGAATCTAAAAAAATTGATTCCCCACTTACTGAAATGGAACTCACGCCAGTTCTTCAACAGCTCACAGGCGACATTGAACAAACACCACCGATGTATTCAGCTGTTAAAGTGAACGGCAAGCGTTTATATGAGTATGCACGTGCTGGTGAAGCGGTAGAGCGTCCTGCGCGGATTGTTTCCATTTATAGTATCGAACAAATCAGTCCGATTGAACAGGATGAAAAAAATGCCCGCTTTTCGATTCGGATCGTTTGCGGAAAAGGGACATATATTCGAACATTGGCTGTGATGATTGGTGAAAAGCTTGGCTATCCGGCCCACATGTCCCGCCTTGTCCGAACACATTCGGGCGGATTTGGACAAGAGGACTGTGTCACGTTATCAGCGCTTGCCGAATGCGCGCCTGAAGAGGTATTGAAGCCGGTTGAAATCGCTGTTTCTCATTTGCCGAAGTGGCATGTAAATGATACAGTAGCAGTAATGATAAAAAACGGAGCAGTACTGCCGGTACCTGCCCAATGGCCGTCTGGGGAAGCGGAAGCTGCTGTTTATTTACATGGTGAGCTTTTGGCGATTTACCGGCTTCATCCAGAAAAAACAGGGAAAATCAAGCCGGTTAAAGTAATGCCACAATGATAGAGAGATAGGTGTGAAGAGATGGATGTTATCATGCTGCGCCATCCGCATAGGCGCGAAAAAGAGGATTTTAAACCGATGGCGCTTGCGCTCGGATTTTTTGATGGCGTACATAAAGGCCATCAGCAAGTGATCGCTGCAGCGAAAAAAATGGCAGATCAACATGGCTGGAAAAGTGCTGTCATGACATTCGACCCACATCCATCTGTCGTTCTCGGCAGAAAGCACCGGCATATCCGCCATATTACGCCGCTCGAAGAAAAAAAGCAGCTCATTGAAGAGCTCGGTATCGATTATCTGTTTATCGTCCGATTTACATCTGATTTTGCAGCGCTTGAACCGCAGCAATTCGTCGATGAATACATGATCGGCCTGAACGTTAAACATGTGACTGCTGGCTTTGATTATACATATGGCAGGCTTGGCAAAGGAACGATGGAAACGTTAATGTTTCATTCGCGTGGCGAGTTTACGTTTACATCGGTTGAGAAGCTGGAATTTGAAAAAGAAAAAGTCAGTTCGACAAAAGTAAGAGAGCTATTGGCAGAAGGTCTCGTCCGCGATGCATCTGATTTGCTTGGCCGGCCTTACCGTATGCATGGTACGGTTATTCATGGAGATAAGCGTGGGCGGAAAATGGGTTTCCCAACTGCAAATATTGAACCGGATGATGATTATTTTTTGCCGCTGACCGGTGTATACGCAGTGAAAATTCGCGTGCAGAATAAGTGGCACGAAGGGGTTTGCAATGTCGGGTATCGGCCGACGTTTAAAAGTCCGGACAAGCCGGTTTTATCAATTGAAGTGCATATTTTTCACTACACTGGAGACATTTATGGTGAAGAAGTGGAAGTGGACTGGTTTATCAGGCTGCGTGGTGAACAAAAATTCAATGGAATTGAAGAACTCGCTGCTCAAATTGAACGGGATAAAGAAGCGTCAATCCAATTCTTCGACAGCAAACGCCTTGACGAAAAAGCATAAGTTTCGTATAATATACAGTGCTTGACATTTTGAACCGCTGCTTGGCATTGCGATTCTCCAACGCGTGCTCGGCTGACGGGGATGAACCATTATAAAGGAGGAATTACAAATGGCATTATCACAAGAACGCAAGAACGAACTAATTCAGGAGTACAGAACACACGAAAGCGACACTGGGTCTCCAGAAGTGCAAATCGCTGTATTGACTGAACAAATCAACACGTTGAATGACCACTTACGTACGCATAAAAAAGACCACCATTCACGTCGCGGTCTATTGAAAATGGTCGGCCGCCGCCGTAACTTGCTTTCATACCTTCGTAACAAGGATGTAGCTCGTTACCGCGAGTTGATCCAAAAACTCGGTTTGCGCCGATAATTCACGATAAAGCGGGATTTTTCCCGCTTTTTTGTTAGGGAAAAAACGTTTTTTAAATAACTTTTGAAATAAAGAGAGGTGCAACCAAATGGAGCAGGGAAAACAAACATTTTCCATCGACTGGGCAGGGCGCGAACTGACTGTTGAAGTTGGGCAAATCGCGAAGCAGGCCAATGGTTCAGCGCTTATTCGCTATGGCGAGACCGTTGTATTAAGTGCTGCAACAGCTTCAAAAGAACCAAAAGCAGTGGATTTCTTTCCATTAACGGTAAACTATGAAGAGCGTCTTTACGCTGCCGGTAAAATTCCAGGCGGATTTATTAAACGGGAAGGACGCCCAAGTGAAAAAGCGACGCTGGCAAGCCGGTTAATTGACCGTCCAATCCGTCCCCTTTTTCCAGATGGTTTCCGCAACGAAATTCAAGTGATCAGCATGGTCATGAGTGTAGATCAAAACTGTTCATCAGAAATGGCGGCGATGTTTGGTTCTTCATTGGCTTTGTCTGTATCAGACATCCCATTTGACGGTCCAATTGCAGGTGTAAACGTCGGCCGCATTAACGGTGAATTTATTATTAACCCGAATGTAGAACAACTGGAAAAAAGTGATATTGATCTAACGGTTGCCGGTACAAAAGAAGCAATCAATATGGTTGAAGCCGGAGCAGATGAAGTGCCGGAAGACATCATGCTTGAAGCGATTATGTTCGGACACGAAGAGATCAAGCGGTTAATCGCGTTCCAGGAAGAAATTGTCGCAGCGTTTGGAAAAGAAAAACGTGAAGTGACTCTTTATGAGAATGACAAGGTACTTGAAGCGAAAATTCGCTCTATGTGCGAGGCAGATATGAAACAAGCGATTCAAACCGCTGAAAAACATGCACGTGAAGAAGCGATTACAGAAGTGAAAAAAGCGGTGAAGGATGCACTTGAGTCAGAAGGCGAAAGTGAATCAATCGGAGAAGCGTCTGCTATTCTTGAAAAAATCGTCAAAGAAGAGGTCCGCCGGTTAATTACCGTTGAAAAAATTCGTCCGGACGGCCGGAAAATTGATGAAATTCGTCCACTTGCGTCTGAAACAACACTGCTTCCGCGCACGCACGGATCAGCTATGTTTACACGCGGGCAGACACAAGTGCTCAGCATCGCAACACTGGGTGCATTAAGGGACGTTCAAATTTTGGACGGTCTAGGAACAGAAGAATCAAAACGGTTTATGCATCATTATAATTTCCCTTCATTCAGTGTGGGAGAAACACGTCCTCTTCGCGCACCAGGCCGCCGTGAAATCGGGCACGGGGCACTAGGGGAACGTGCACTTTATCCAATCATTCCAGATGAAAAAGACTTCCCTTACACGATTCGTCTTGTATCTGAAGTGCTTGAATCAAATGGATCATCGTCACAGGCAAGTATTTGTGCAAGTACAATGGCGATGATGGATGCCGGTGTACCGATTAAAGCACCAGTTGCTGGTATTGCAATGGGTCTTGTTAAATCCGGGGAGCATTATACAGTGCTATCTGATATTCAAGGAATGGAAGATCACCTTGGCGATATGGACTTTAAAGTGGCTGGTACGGCTAAAGGTGTAACCGCCTTGCAAATGGATATTAAAATTGACGGCTTAAGCCGCCAAATTTTAGAAGAAGCCCTGCAGCAGGCGAAAGAAGGCAGAATGCACATTTTAGAGCATATGCTGTCTGTCATTAATACACCGCGCAATGAATTGTCGGCTTACGCGCCGAAAATTATGACAATGACAATTAATCCGGATAAAATCCGTGATGTTATTGGACCGAGCGGCAAACAAATTAATAAAATCATCGAAGAAACGGGCGTTAAAATCGACATTGAACAAGATGGAACGGTCTTTATTTCATCGATTAATCAAGAAGATAACGAACGTGCGAAGAAAATTATTGAAGACATCGTTCGTGAAGTGCAAGTGGGCGAACTTTACATGGGCAAAGTAAAACGAATTGAAAAGTTTGGCGCATTCGTTGAATTGTTCAAAGGAAAAGACGGTCTCGTTCACATTTCTGAACTCTCGGAAGAACGTGTCGGCAAAGTGGAAGATGTATTGAAAATAGGCGACGAATTCCTTGTGAAAGTCATTGCCATTGACAATCAAGGCCGTGTGAACGTATCTAGAAAAGCGGTTTTAAAAGAACAACGTGAAAAAGAAGAAGCGGCTAAACAGCAGCAATAAGAAAAGCAAAAGGTGCTGTTTATCAGCGACAAGCATAAGATAAGGACTGGCGGGGGCGCTTTTTGCCTCCAGAAGGACTTGGCTTATGATCTCGAGCTGATGGTGCCTGGAGCTGGACACCCTTGAAAATATATACTTTCTTATCTTTCAAAAGCGGAGACTCCATTCAGAGTCACCGCTTTTTTTATATTATAAGAAAGTATATCTACGTCTAGCTCCAGCATCCTAGCGCCTCGTGTACTTCGCATTCCTCCTGGCGATAAATCAACATCGAATCGCGGGTCCACAGGATGTGGATCACGAAGGCGTTGCGACGATCCGGATGATCTAGTCGGGCGAATGCCACAGGACATGGCAGCTTTGAAGCGCGGCGGCATGATGCCGCGTTCCTAGCCTTTGATCTTCTTTATCTCGAGCGGAGCGCTCCAGTCCATGCGGCGCTAAACAGGGCGCTTGCGCTTTTGTTCTAGCATTCAAAAGCGAAATGTGGTATTGTTATTCATTGATATTATACCGCTGTCAAGAAGAAACAGAAATTAGGGGGACATGATTACGTTGATAAAACGATTTACATGCAAAAATGGTGTGACCATTGTAACGGAAGAAATGTCGACTGTTCGCTCAGCCGCAATCGGGATCTGGATCGCGACAGGCTCACGCGACGAGTCGCCGGAATTAAATGGTGTGTCACATTTTCTTGAACATATGTTTTTTAAAGGCACGGATACATTAAGCGCGAAAGAAATTGCTGAAAGCTTTGACAGTATTGGCGGGCAAGTAAATGCCTTTACATCAAAAGAATATACATGTTACTATGCAAAAGTGCTTGATAATCATGCAGATCATGCGTTAAATGTGCTTGCGGATATGTTTTTTCATTCGAAATTTGACAGTGAGGAGCTTGAAAAAGAGCGGAATGTCATTTTAGAAGAAATCAAAATGTACGAAGATGCTCCGGATGATATCGTCCACGATTTGCTCAGCAGCGCCGCGTATGGCAGCCATCCGCTCGGATTGCCAATTTTAGGAACAGAAAAGACATTGTCTTCATTTACGCGAGATACGCTTAAAGACTACATGTATAACATGTACACGCCGGATCGGGTCGTTATTTCCATCGCCGGAAATATTACCGAAGATATTGTCAAGAAAGCAGAAGCTTTGTTTGGCGAATATAAAGGCGGCAAAGCAACGATTATGGAATCCGTTTCTGATTTTTACTATGACAAAAAATCACGCTCAAAAGAAACAGAACAAGCGCATTTGTGCCTCGGTTATGAAGGCATTTCTATTGGGGATAAAGACATTTACAATTTAATTGTGATGAACAATATTATTGGCGGAAGCATGTCGAGCCGTCTTTTCCAGGAAGTTCGTGAGGAGCGGGGTCTTGCGTATTCGGTCTATTCCTATCATTCTTCTTACAAAGATACTGGCCTCATTACGTTTTATGGCGGTACAGGTGCTGAACAATTGGATGAATTATACGCGACCATCATTGAATCGATCGATCTTGTGAAGGCGGAAGGTATCACGCAAAAAGAACTTCATAACAGCAAAGAGCAGCTAAAAGGCAGCTTGATGCTCAGCTTAGAGAGTACAAACAGTCGTATGAGCCGCAACGGGAAAAATGAGTTACTCTTAAAGCGCCACCGTACATTGGATGAAGTGGTGTCACTCATTGACAATGTAACAAAAGAACGTGTGGATGAACTGGCAAAAAAATTGTTTGATAAACCGTTCTCGGCATCGCTTATTAGCCCGGACGGCAAGTGGCCAAAAACAGCTGCAATTTGAATCCGCTTTTTAGCGGATTCTTTTTTTTGCCGAAATCAGAACGCACAGCGGATATTGTAATTCATACAATAAAAAGAATAGGCCGCAATTGGAGGAGATGAATGTGAACGCATTGATTTTTGGCGGGGATGCTAGGCAGATTGAAGTGGGCCGCATATTAATGGAGCGCGGCATCCACGTATATATGGCCGGATTTGATCAAGCAGAAAACGAATTGATGGGTGCACAAGTCATCAAAAATGAAGACCTGTCTTATGAATCGATGGATCTGTTTATTTTACCAGTATCTGGTGTGAAAAAAGGTGGAGATGTGGATGCTCCATTCTCGACAAGTCCACTTTTTATGACGAAAGAAATAGCGGAATCATTATCAGAAGATTGTATCATAATTAGTGGAATTGCTACTCCAGCCTTAAAAAACATTGTGCAGCGCGATGTTCTTTACATTTTTGACAGAGAAGATGCAGCGATCTTAAATTCGATCCCGACGGCTGAAGGGGCGCTGATGATTGCGATGCAAAAAACAGATCACACCATCCATGGCGCTAACGTTATGGTCATAGGTTTTGGCCGCGTCGGCACGACAACCGCCCGTTTATTTCATCAAGTCGGTGCCCGCGTTACTACAGCAGTAAGAGAGACGGGCATATTTGCAAGAGCAAAAGAAATGAACATTTACCCTTTTTATATGGCAAGCCTGATAGACCAAATCGAATATGCTGACGTGGTCATCAATACAGTACCAGCTTTGGTCCTGACAGAAGATATTCTGGCTCGAATGAATCCAGCGTCTATTATTATCGATCTTGCCTCTGAGCCGGGTGGAACAGATTTTGAAGCAGCTGAAAAAGCGGGCATTCAAGTGATTCATGCGCTTAGTCTGCCAGGCAAAATAGCACCAAAAACAGCTGGAGAAATACTGGGGCATGTGCTGATAGATGCTGTGAAAGAATGGAAAAATGAAAGGGGATTGTAAAGCGTGGATCAACTTTTAAAAGGACGGCGGATCGGATTTGGCTTGACGGGCTCACATTGTACATTTGAGGAAATCGTGCCAATCGTGGCGAAATTAAAAGAGTTAGGTGCTGATGTCGTTCCGGTTGCGACATATACGGCCCAAAAAGAAGCGAGCCGGTTTGGATCAGCTGGGGCATGGCTGAATAAAGTAGAAGAAGTGGCGGGCCGGAAAGCTATTTCTACGATTCAAGATGCAGAACCGCTTGGACCCAAAATACCCGTTGATTGCATGGTGATTGCGCCCATGACCGGAAACTCGATCAGTAAATTGGCCAATGCGGCAACAGACTCACCTGTGTTAATGGCTGCGAAAGCAACGCTTCGTAACGGGAGCCCTGTCGTTTTGGCCATTTCAACAAATGATGCACTGGGATTAAACAGCCAAAATGTTGTGAAGCTATTAAATATGAAAAATATTTATTTTGTTCCATTTGGCCAGGATGACCCATATAAAAAACCAAATTCTCTTGTCGCCATCATGGATTTGATTCCTGCAACGGTTTCAAAGGCGCTTTTGCATCAACAAATTCAGCCGCTTTTAAAAGAATATCCCGATATCAATCAATAAATGACTGCTTTTTTTGCCTGCAATTGATTTTCTTCTTTTCAACGCACTTTATTGTGTTAAAATAATGCTATTATCAGTATCAAGATACTTTTTTCAACATTCACTTTTATTCAACACTGTATCTGTATACAAAAAGATGAACTTTTTATTCTGGAAGGGGAAGATTTACATGAGTAACAAAGGTTTTCACGTAGCCGTCGTCGGTGCGACGGGAGCGGTCGGACAGCAAATGCTAAAAACATTGGAAGAGCGCAATTTCCTGATTAAGACGTTGACGCTTCTTTCATCCGCCCGTTCAGCGGGAAAAACCGTTTCTTTTAGAGGCGAGGATGTAACAATTCAAGAAGCAAAGCCGGAAAGCTTTGAAGGCATTGACATTGCATTGTTTTCGGCGGGTGGAAGTGTATCTGAAGCGCTCGCACCAGAAGCGGCGAAACGCGGTGCTGTCGTCATTGATAATACTAGCGCATTCCGTATGCATCCAGATGTGCCACTTGTAGTGCCCGAAGTGAATAAAGAAGATTTGCGCAATCATAACGGCATCATCGCCAATCCAAATTGTTCAACGATTCAAATGCTTGTGGCGCTTGAGCCGATCCGTCAGGCTTACGGCCTGAAAAAAGTAATCGTTTCTACCTACCAGGCAGTATCGGGTGCAGGAGCTAAAGCAGTTGAAGAACTTTACAGACAAACAAAAGCAATTGTAAATAATGAGCCTTTCGAACCGCAAATTTTGCCGGTTGGCAGCGATAAAAAGCATTATCAAATTGCATTTAATGCAATTCCGCAAATTGATAAATTTCAGGACAACGGCTTCACATATGAAGAAATGAAAATGATTAATGAAACGAAAAAAATTATGCATATGGAAGACCTTTCGGTAGCGGCAACGTGTGTTCGTCTGCCAGTTGCGACAGGTCATTCTGAATCTCTTTACATTGAAACAGAAAAAGGCGGCTTGACAGCAGCCGACATTCAAGGATTGCTAAAAGATGCACCAGGTGTTGTGCTTCAAGATAATCCATCTGAACAAATTTATCCGATGCCGGCAGATTGCGTCGGCAAAAATGATACATTTGTCGGACGGATCCGTAAAGATCTTGATACAGATAATGGTTTCCATATGTGGGTTGTTTCTGATAATCTGTTAAAGGGAGCAGCTTGGAATTCTGTGCAGATCGCTGAAACGTTAATCGAGATGGGGATTGTCACAGAAAAATAAGCCGGCTGCCACCTCCTAATCGAGAAAGCCAGGTGTAAAGTGTGAACATTATCGTTCAAAAATTCGGCGGCACCTCTGTACGTGATGAACAGTCACGGCTGAGCGCGCTGGTTCATGTACAGCGCGCAGTCCGCGAAGGATATAAAGTCGTTGTTGTGGTCTCTGCAATGGGGCGAAAAGGCGATCCGTATGCGACGGATACGCTTCTTTCGCTTGCCGGAAGCGGAGGCGGCATGCTGACGAAACGAGAAACCGATTTGCTCATGTCAACGGGCGAGCTTATTTCCAGCCTCGTTTTTTCGGCTATGCTGAAAGAAAACGGTTTGTCGTCTGTCGCATTGACAGGCGGTCAAGCCGGTTTTGTCACAGATCATGATCATATGAACGCCAAAATTGTCGAAATAGAACCTGCCAGATTGCTCAAGGAATTTGAAGCCTGTGACGTCGTTGTCGTTGCAGGATTTCAAGGTGCATCTAAAGCAGGCGAGGTGACGACGCTGGGGCGGGGCGGCAGCGATACGTCGGCGGCTGCGCTCGGTGCGGCGCTGCAGGCAGATTTTATCGATATCTTCACAGATGTAAACGGCATTATGACGGCAGATCCGCGGATTGCTCAAAATGCGCGGCCATTATCCGTTGTCACGTATACAGAAGTATGCAATATGGCGTACCAAGGAGCGAAAGTGATTCATCCGCGTGCAGTTGAAATTGCGATGCAGGCGAAAGTGCCGCTGCGCATTCGGTCTACGTATTCAGATGAAACCGGCACGCTTGTAACGTCTTCACCGGATGAAAATCGAGGATCTGATACGCGGGATCGGCTCGTAACGGGCATTGCCCATGTGACCGGCATCACACGTGTGAGAGTGCAGACAGGGGAACAAGCGCATATTTTTCAATTGATGGCGGCGGAAGGGATCAGTGTTGACTTTATTAATATTTCTGAAGATCGTGTTACATACACGATTGCTGATTCCGATGTTCCAAAAGCGAAACAATGTTTAGAAGAAAGCGGTTATACACCGATTATTGACCCGGAGTGTGCAAAGGTATCGGTTGTTGGAGCCGGCATGACGGGTGTGCCAGGAGTTACATCAAAAATTGTTTCGGCGCTGGCCGCCCAGGGAATTAATATTATGCAGTCGGCTGACAGTCATACGACGATCTGGGTTCTTGTGAAAGAAGAACAGATGCCGGCTGCTGTTAATGCACTGCACGATACATTTTTACTTCAATAAATAAACGAATAGGCTGAATAGATTTAGGAAGCCGGAATTAGGAGACGATTGCATATGATTTCTTTCGGCCGGTTATCGACGGCAATGGTGACGCCGTTTGACTCAAAAGGAAATATTGATTTCGACAAAACAACTCAACTGATTGAACATTTAATTCAAAGCGGTACGGACTCGCTCGTCGTAGCAGGCACGACCGGCGAATCACCGACCCTTACAGCTGAAGAAAAAATCGCGCTTTTCCGTCATACTGTAAAAGTGGTAAATGGCCGCATTCCAGTCATTGCCGGCACAGGAAGCAATAACACAAGGGCGTCAATTGAACTGTCCAAAAAAGCGGAGGCAGAAGGCGTAGACGCGATTATGCTTGTTGCCCCGTATTACAATAAGCCGAGCCAGGAAGGGTTATTTCAGCACTTTAAAATCATTGCGGAATCAACAAAACTTCCAGTGATGATTTATAACATTCCAGGCAGGACTTCCGTTTTAATTGATCCAAAAACGACGATCCGCCTGGCGAATGAAGTACCGAATATTATGGCGACGAAAGAAGCAAGCGGCAGTATAGACATCATTACGGAAATCATTGCAAATACCGAAGATGACTTTCTCGTATACAGCGGTGATGATGGCCTGACACTGCCTATTCTTTCCATCGGAGGAACGGGTATTGTTTCAGTGGCGTCTCATGTGGCAGGCAATGAAATGAAAGAAATGGTGAACGCCTTTTTAATTGGCGATGTACAGACGGCTGCATCTATTCATCAACGCCTTCTTCCGCTTTTCCGAGGGCTGTTTGCTGCACCAAACCCGGTGCCGGTTAAAACGGCGCTTCAGATGAAAGGATTGGATGTCGGCGGCGTCCGCTTGCCGCTCATTCCATTAACAGAAGATGAACGGACCATATTGTCTACACTGCTTTAAAAGAAAGCCGGTTTTGCAGACTTACTGCAAAAACCGGCCTTTCTTATTTTGAGACAGTATCCAGCTCCAAGCGCCTTCAAGGCCCGCACGATGCGGGTCACAAAAGCGTTGCAACGATGCGGATGATGAATGCCATAGGACGTGGCAGATTTGAAGCGCGGCGGCACAATGACGAGTCTTTAGCTTTTTTATTCCTTGGCTTATGCTTGTCGCCGATAAACGGGCGCATTGCGCTTTTCTGAAAGATAGTATTGGCTTTCATTTTCTCCATCGCTTATAATAGACGTAATGTGTGGATCGGGTTTCTTAAATGTTTAGGAGGAAATAATGTGAGCAAGAGAACAAACGAGTTAATTAAAATCATTCCGCTCGGTGGAGTTGGAGAAATCGGGAAAAACATGATAGTAGTGGAAGTGGATCAAGATATTTTCGTGATCGATTCCGGTCTCATGTTTCCTGAGAACGAAATGCTTGGCATTGACATTGTCATTCCGGATATAACGTACTTGGAGGAAAACAAAGAACGGGTAAAAGGTATTTTCCTTACACACGGTCATGAAGACGCACTTGGATCGCTCGGATATGTACTGAAAAAAGTGCAGGCACCTGTGTATGGAACGAAACTGACGCTGGCACTTGCGAAAATGCGCCTGCGTGAAGAAAACGTGAAAGAAGACGTGAAATTTTACAATGTTCACTCAGAGTCAAAACTGCGATTTGATCATGCGGACGTGACATTTTTCCGGACGACGCACAGCATTCCAGATTCAGTCGGCGTAGCGATTCATACGTCAGAAGGCGCGATTGTGCATACCGGTGAATTTAAATTTGATCAAAGTGCGAAAGGTCATTATGCACCCGACATCAGTAAAATGGCGGCCCTTGGCAAAAATGGCGTCTTCGCATTGCTTTCTGATTCTACAGAAGCAGAGCGTCCGGGTTATACGACGTCAGAAGCGGTCATCGCTTCACAATTGTCTGATGCGTTTCACTCTGCCAATGGGCGGATTATCGTATCGCTGTTTGCGTCCAATTTGATTCGGATGCAGCAAGTATTTGATGCAGCTTATGAAAATGGCCGTAAAGTAGCCGTAAGCGGAAAAAGCATTCAGCGTGTCAATGACATTGCGATCCGCCTTGGCTATTTGCATGTAGAAGAAGATATTTTAATTAATTTAAATGAAATCAGCAAACATGCGGACCATGAAGTAGTTATTTTAGCAACTGGCGTGCAAGGTGAGCCGATCGAAGCACTTCAAAAAATGGCGAAAGGAACAAATCGCCATGTGAAGATTAAAGAAGGTGATACGGTGCTGATTACAGCGACTCCTTCAGCCGGTTTGGAAATTCTTATGGCGAAAACTGTCAACTTGCTTTACCGTGCCGGTGCGAATGTGTTAACAGGCAGCCGTCGTGTCCACGTTTCGGGACATGGGTCGCAGGAAGACTTGAAATTTATGCTGAACTTAATGAAACCAACTTATTTTATCCCGGTTCAAGGCGAATACCGCATGCTGAAAGCCCATAAAAAGCTTGCCCAAATGACAGGTGTTCCAGAAGAAAACATTTATATTCCGGAAAAAGGCGATGTTATTGAATTTAAAAACGGGCAAATGCGTCCGGCTGGCCGTGTCACAGCGGGTAATGTGCTCATTGATGGAATCGGTGTTGGAGATGTTGGGAATATCGTTCTGCGTGACCGGAAGCTGTTGTCGCAAGATGGGATTTTCACCGTGGTTATCACGTTAAGCAAAAAACAAAAGAAAATTGTAGCAGGACCAGAAATTATTTCACGGGGCTTTGTTTACATGCGAGAGTCGGAAAAACTCATTGACGATTCTGTCAAGCTTGTGGCAAGCATTGTCGAAAAAAATCTGGCGGGTGAAACATTCGAATGGTCAGGCATTAAACAAGATATTCGTGATCAGCTTAATTCGTTTCTGCATGAAAAAACAAAACGCCGTCCGATGATCCTGCCGATCATTATGGAAGTATAAACGCTCGTATGTTCCCATGTGTCGATACATGATATAATGTGAAAGCAGCCAGTACTGGCTGCTTTCAATTGTTTAAAGATCATAAAGGTTAGGGTGAACGACGTGGCACAAAAAAAACGAAAACAACCGGTCCGGCGCCGGACAAATAAAGAAAAAAAACGAATCGACTCGCTGAAAATTCAAGGAGCTGGGGCACTTTTGCTCGCTCTTAGTGCGATCGGTCTTGTCGGTACTGGAGCAGCGGGGGAAATCATAAAAGGAGCGGCTTCTTTTTTCTTTGGCACCCTTTATGTGATTGGTCTGCTCGGACTTGCTGGCATGGCGCTTTATATGATCGTTAAAAGAGAGCAGCCGCCTATTTGGAAACACAAGATAGCCGGACTACTATTTATTATTGCGAGTCTGCTTGTGTTTCTGCATATCCGGTTATTTGTTAATCCGTCAGAAGGAACGAATTACACTGCTGAAACGTGGCTGCTTTATAAAGGAAGCATTTCAGGTATTCAGGATGCAGACGTTGGAGGCGGAATGATTGGCGGGTCGTTGTTTCACTTGTTTTTTTTCCTTTTCGGCCGCCCGGGTACATGGATTTTCATGCTTATGCTGTTTGCTGCAGGCATTGCCCTGATTGGTGGAAAGCCACTTATTGAAAAAGCTGTTCATGCCATGATGTTGTCAGGTGAAAAACTGAACGAATCATGGCAGCAATTAAAAGAACGATGGTCAGAGCGAAAAGAAGAAAAAAAACGAGAGCAGCCTGACAAAGAAAAAACGGCAGCGATGATGGAACCAGCGCCCGATTTTCAAGAAGACGTGATATCACCTGAACCCGTACCTGTCATTTCAAGCTTTGCTGAAAAAGCATATAAAGATGAACCGGCTGCAGCACCGAAAAAAAAGGAAACGGAAGCAGCGAAAGAAACAGAGCCAGCTGTTTTATCCTTTACAGAAGAAGAGAATACAGACTATCAGCTGCCGCCTTCTTCCATTTTACAAAAGCCGCAGCAAGCGGATCAAAGCAATGAAAAAAAACACATTCAAAAAAATGCTCAAAAGCTCGAAAAAACTTTCCAGAGCTTTGGAGTGAAAGCGAAAGTGACACAAATTCACCTTGGACCGGCTGTAACGAAATATGAGGTACTTCCTGATACAGGTGTAAAAGTAAGCAAAATTGTTGGATTGACCGATGACCTCGCGCTGGCATTGGCAGCAAAAGATATTCGTATGGAAGCGCCGATACCGGGAAAATCTGCCATCGGGATTGAAGTGCCGAATGCCGAGGTGGCGATGGTCAGCTTCCGTGAAGTAATTGAAGCAAAACAGAATGAGAAAAAGGAATCGAAGCTGCTGGCAGCGCTCGGGCGTGACATTACCGGCGAAGCAATCTCAGCCGAGCTGAATAAAATGCCGCATTTACTTGTTGCCGGTGCGACCGGAAGCGGAAAAAGTGTGTGTATTAATGGTATTATTACAAGTATTTTAATGCGGGCCAAACCGCATGAAGTCAAAATGATGATGATTGATCCGAAGATGGTGGAGCTAAATGTCTATAACGGTATTCCCCACCTGTTGGCCCCTGTTGTAACCGATCCAAAGAAAGCATCACAGGCATTGAAAAAAGTTGTGGGGGAAATGGAGCGGCGGTATGATTTATTTTCTCATACAGGGACGCGCAACATTGAAGGCTACAATGGACACGTGACAAAACATAATAATGAAACAGGTGAAAAGCAGCCGCATTTGCCGTACATTGTTGTTATTGTGGACGAGCTGGCGGACTTAATGATGGTTGCATCAAGTGACGTGGAAGATTCAATTACACGGCTTGCCCAAATGGCCCGTGCGGCCGGTATCCATTTGATCATTGCGACGCAGCGGCCATCCGTTGATGTCATTACAGGGATCATTAAAGCGAATATTCCGTCGCGTATCGCGTTTTCTGTTTCATCTGCAACAGATTCCCGAACGATTCTTGACATGGGTGGAGCTGAGAAATTGCTTGGCCGTGGAGATATGTTGTTTTATCCTTCGGGGGCTGTAAAACCGGTTCGGGTGCAGGGGGCCTTTTTGTCTGATGAAGAAGTAGAGGACGTCGTTAATTTTGTTATCTCGCAGCAAAAAGCGCAATATCAGGAAGAGATGATTCCAGATGACATTCCAGAAACGACTGGCCAGTCAGAAGATGAACTATATGACGACGCCGTTCAGCTTATTTCAGAAATGCAGACAGCGTCCGTATCGATGCTGCAGCGGCGCTTCCGAATTGGCTATAGCCGGGCAGCACGTTTAATCGATGAGATGGAAATGAAAGGTGTAATTGGTCCATATGAAGGTAGCAAGCCACGGACCGTCCTCATTCCAAAACCATCTGATGAGTCAATGTAAAAAGAACAGCTTCGTGCTGTTCTTTTTTTGGGGAATTTTTTTGCAGCTTGTTCATCTATAGGTAAGCGATTTCAACCATTTTATTGTTTTAGTTGTATAATGATACGGAAAGGAGAATATTTAATTAATTGATTGTTTTTTCGATCAAATATTATCTTTTCAATTATTTAAAAAAATGATATGTTAAATGAAATTAGCGTAAATGTTAAACCTCAGAGGTCTGATGTCTCATACGAATGAAATGAAAAGGTGGTGATGAGTCCATGTCCATAAAGCAGGATAACCGACATTTATACCTACAAGTAATTGACCGGCTGAAAAAAGACATCGAAGAAGGAGTCTACAAAGAAAAAGAAAAGCTTCCTTCTGAATTTGAACTCGCAAAACAGCTCGGTGTGAGTCGCGCGACACTTCGAGAAGCGCTCCGTATACTCGAAGAAGAAAATGTGATAATTAGGCGCCACGGTGTCGGCACTTTTGTACATTCCAAGCCATTATTTATGTCTGGAATTGAACAATTGATCAGTGTCACGGACATGATTGTAAATGCAGGAATGGAACCGGGCACCATCTTTCTTTCGTCCGCTGTGATGCAGGCGACTGAGGAGGATGCACGCCGACTAACGTGTGCGCCGGACGCGGAACTGATGGTCATTGAGCGGGTTCGTACTGCTAACGGAGCACCTGTTGTGTATTGTATTGATAAAATACCAAAAGCGTTATTCCCAGGGCAGTTTGATGCTGGACAGGAGTCGTTGTTCACTTTATTCGATGAACAGGCAGTACACCTCATTTCTCATGCCGTCGCTGATATTAAGCCGTACGGCTGGCATGAAAAAGTGTCACCGATTCTTGAGTGTGAACCCGAAACAGCACTCCTTGCGCTCAAACAGCTTCACTACACGATGGAAGATGTTCCTGTACTATACTCTATGAATTATTTCCGTGCGGACAAGTTCAGCTTTCACGTATTGCGCAGACGTATGTAGGACAAGCATTCACGTTAATTAAACTATTTTTAGGGGGCGTAAATAAATGGAAAAACGTAAATTTGGTTTTGCGATGTCCATGGTTCTGGCAGCAGGCACAATTTTAGGTGCTTGTGGCGGCGGTGCAGAGGAAGAAGCAACTGACAATGGCGGCGGCAGCGGCGAAGAAACGGACAAGTTCACCGTTGCAATGGTAACAGATGTCGGCGGTGTTGACGATAAGTCATTCAACCAATCTGCCTGGGAAGGACTGCAGGCGTTCGGTGAAGAAAATGGGCTCAAAAAAGGAACAGACGGCTACGACTACATTCAATCAAAAAGTGATGCCGATTATAAAACAAACTTAAACACAGCGGTACGAAACGAATTTGATTTAACATATGGAATTGGATACAAGCTAAAACCGGCCATTGAAGAAGTGGCAAAACAACGGACAGAAAGCCAGTTTGCAATCGTCGATGACGTCGTTGAAGGGCTTGATAATGTAACAAGCATTACGTTTAAAGAACATGAAGGCTCATTCCTTGTTGGTGTGGTAGCAGGTCTTCAAACAAAATCAAACAAAATCGGCTTTATCGGCGGGATTGAAAGTGACTTGATCAACAAATTCGCGGGCGGTTTTGAAGCAGGTGTTAAAGCCGTTAATCCAGATGCGGATGTAACAATTGAGTTTGCAGGTGCGTTCGATAAAGCGGACAAAGGCCAGCAAATGGCATCAGCTATGTACTCTTCTGGCATTGATATTATTTATCATGCAGCTGGCGGCACAGGAAATGGTGTATTTGCAGAAGCGAAAAGCTTAAAAGAAACAGCTCCGGAAAAAGAAGTATGGGTTATCGGTGTTGACCGTGACCAGTCAGAAGAAGGAAAAGTAACAGTAAACGGCGAAGAAATGAACGTAACGTTAACATCAATGGTTAAACGTGTTGACCTTGCTGTACAAGATGTTGCGACAAAAGCGATGAACGGCGAATTCCCTGGCGGCGAAGTAATTGAGTATGGTCTTGAAGCGGAAGGTGTCAGCATTGCACCAACACAAGATAATTTGTCAGAAGAATCAATTGCAGCAGTTGAAGAATGGACCACAAAAATTAAAAATGGTGAAGTGGAAGTGCCGACTGTACCAGGCAAAAATTAATTAATATAATAGGATGCCGGTTTGCAGGCCGGCATCTGTTTTTAAAAATGACGGGAGTGCAGGGAAACTGTACTGCCTTGATTTTTAAAATTTTTTTGTTTATAAGGTCAGACATCCTACAGGAGCATAAACACTTTTATAAAGGAGTGAGAAACGTGGACTATGTAATTGAAATGCTGGGCATTCGGAAAGAATTTAACGGATTTGTTGCAAATGATGACATTACGCTGCAACTCGCCAAAGGAGAAATTCATGCCCTTCTCGGTGAAAATGGAGCCGGAAAATCAACATTAATGAACGTCCTTTTTGGTCTTTACCAGCCGGAAGCAGGCGAAATCCGAGTCAATGGACAAAACGTGCTTATTACGAACCCGAACAAAGCAAACGATTTAGGCATTGGGATGGTGCATCAGCACTTTATGCTCGTTGATACGTTTACGGTGACGGAAAATATCGTTCTTGGCAATGAACCGAAAAAATTCGGCACTGTGAATATGAAGCAGGCTGAGCAAAAAGTACGTGAGCTTTCGGAGCAATACGGGCTTGCTGTTGATCCTACGGCGAAAATTGCTGATATTTCCGTGGGTATGCAGCAACGTGTCGAAATTTTAAAAACGTTGTACCGCGGGGCCGAAATTCTTATTTTTGATGAACCGACTGCTGTTTTAACACCGCAGGAAATAAAAGAATTAATTCAAATAATGCGCGCGCTTATTAAAGAAGGGAAATCGATTATTTTAATTACGCATAAATTAAAAGAAATTATGGAAGTGTGCGATCGCGTTACCGTTATTCGCAAAGGAAAAGGAATTGGCACGGTGAATGTGTCAGAAACGAACCCGAATCATTTAGCAAGCTTAATGGTCGGCCGCGATGTCACATTTACAACGGAAAAAGCAGATGCTGTTCCGGAACAAAATGTACTAGAAATACGTGGTCTTTCTGTGAATGATTCCCGCGGTGTTCAAGCGGTACGCGATCTTGACCTTAATGTGCGTGCAGGAGAAATTGTCGGTATTTGCGGTGTCGACGGCAATGGACAGACGGAGCTTATTGAAGCGATTACAGGACTCAGAAAAGTTTCGAGTGGAGCCGTTACGCTGAACGGGAAAAACATTACGTCTTATAAGCCGCGGAAAGTGGCAGAATCCGGTGTGGCTCATATTCCGCAGGATCGTCATAAACATGGATTGGTTTTGGACTACCCTATTGGCGTAAATATGGTCCTTCAGACGTATTATCAAAAACCGTTCTCCAAAGCGGGCATTATGAATTACAAAGAAGTGTACAAAAAAGCGAACACACTTATTGAAGAGTTCGATGTGCGAACACCATCTGAAACGACGCTGGCCCGGGCTCTTTCAGGTGGGAACCAGCAAAAAGCGATTATCGGACGTGAAGTAGATCGTGATCCTGATTTATTAATTGCTGCGCAGCCGACTCGTGGACTGGACGTCGGAGCGATTGAGTTTATTCATCGCCGTCTTATTGAGCAGCGTGATAAAGGCAAGGCAGTGTTGCTTCTCTCATTTGAATTGGATGAAATTATGAATGTATCGGACCGAATTGCCGTTATTTATGAAGGGCAGATCGTGGCCGTTGTCGATCCGAAAGAAACGACTGAACAAGAACTCGGCCTGCTTATGGCAGGATCAAAGAAAGGAGCGGGTGAACGTGTCTAAAAAATGGACTGTATTGGCCGTTCCCGTTATTTCCGTTCTGCTCGGCTTATTAGCCGGAGCAATTATTATGATTGCGAGCGGAAACAATCCGGCTGCAGGCTATATGGCGCTCTGGAACGGTGCGTTCGGTGATTCATTTTATACTGGGGAAACCCTGCGGCAAATGACGCCGTACATTTTTGCAGGTCTTGCTGTCGCGTTTGCATTCCGGACGGGCCTGTTTAATATTGGGGTGGAAGGACAGCTTCTTGTCGGCTGGCTTGCTTCCGTATGGGTCGGTGTTGCGTTTGTTGACCTCCCAAAAGTCATTCATCTGCCATTGGCTATTTCGGCAGGTGCCTTAGCAGGAGCACTATGGGGATTCATTCCCGGCTTCTTAAAGGCGCGCCTTCGTGTTCATGAAGTAATTGTGACCATCATGATGAACTATACAGCACTTCATGTGACGAATCATTTTATCCGGAATGTCATCAGTGACGGATCGGATGCGACAGACGTTGTCAATGAAACAGCTAGTCTCCGGTCGCCATTTCTTGAAAATATAACGGACTTTTCTTCTCTTCATAACGGCATTTATTTAGCAGTCATTGCGGCCATTATTATGTGGTTTATGCTTGAAAAAACGACGCTCGGCTACGAACTTCGCGCGGTTGGATATAATCAGCATGCGTCAGAGTATGCGGGAATGAACGTCAATCGGAACATTATTTTATCGATGGTCATTTCCGGCGCATTCGCAGGAATCGGCGGGTCGATGCAGGGGCTTGGCACATTCGGCAACATGTTTATCAATTCCGGCTTCTCCGGCATCGGTTTTGACGGAATCGCGGTGGCGCTTCTTGGCGGGAATACAGCTATTGGAGTCGTCCTTGCAGCTTTGCTGTTCGGTGCGTTAAAAGTCGGCTCGCTAAATATGCCAATTGAATCCGGTGTACCGAATGAACTTGTTGAAATTGTCATCGCGCTTATTATTTTCTTTGTGGCATCAAGCTATATGATTACTTGGCTTCTTAGCCGCTTCAAAAAGAAGGAGGCGAAATAAATGGATACGTTAACGATTATTGCGTTGATCGTTTCTTCGTCCTTATTTGCAGCCACACCGCTTATTTTCACAGCGCTGGGCGGCGTGTTTTCTGAAAAGTCCGGTGTTGTCAATATCGGTTTGGAAGGATTGATGATCATTGGCGCGTTCACAGCGATCGTATTTAACTTAACATTCGATACGACATTTGGAAGTGCAACGCCTTGGGTTGCCCTTCTTGCTGCGATGCTTGCCGGCGGTTTATTATCTCTTCTGCATGGTGTTGCATCCATCGCGTTTCGTGCAGATCAAGTTGTCAGCGGGGTGGCGATTAACTTTTTAGCACTCGGTTTGTCGCTTTTCCTCGTCAAATTAATTTATGATAAAGGTCAGACCGACATGATTGACAGCCGTTTTATTAAAAAAGATATTCCGATCTTGAGCGATATTCCGGTTATCGGTGATATTTTCTTCAGCGGTATCGCGACTCCGACCATTTGGGCATTTATTATCGCCTTTGTTTCATGGTTCGTTTTATACAAAACGCCATTTGGACTGCGGCTTCGTTCTGTCGGAGAGCACCCGATGGCAGCAGATACGATGGGTGTCAACGTAGCAAAAACCCGCTACATTGCCGTCTTTATTTCCGGCTTGCTTGGCGGTCTTGGCGGCGCGGTTTATGCGCAGTCCATCTCTCTTGATTTCAGCCATGCCACGATTACCGGCCAGGGATTTATGGCGCTGGCTGCGATGATTTTCGGTAAATGGCATCCGCTTGGCGCCATGGGTGCGGCCATTTTCTTCGGATTTGCGCAAAGCCTCAGCATCGTCGGTTCAAGCATTCCGTTTTTGGACAGCATCCCAGCTGTTTACTTGCTTATTGCGCCTTACGTACTGACGATTTTAGCTCTTGCCGGCTTTATCGGCCGTGCCGATGCACCGAAAGCATCAGGCACACCATACATTAAAGGCAACAGATAAAGAATCCCGCTGAGAGCGGGATTCTTTTTCTTTTTCATTTTGTGAATGGTCCTGTATAGTGAAGATATACTAGAAAGAGATGTGCAACAGCTGGATTTAGAGGAGGAATTCGATGGAAGCGACACATGAACAGACGTTCAATGCATCAGGATACAGCATCCACGTCATTGAAACAGAAAAATACAAAACAAATACGATTATGATCAAAATGAGGGCGCCGCTCCAAAAAGAAACGGTGACGATGCGGGCGCTCTTGCCACACGTTTTGCAGTCGGGAACAGAACATGCACCATCAGCTGCCGCTTTTCGCACTGCGCTGGATGAACTGTACGGAGCGCTTTTCTTTGCGGATTCGGCAAAAAAAGGCAATGAGCATGTGCTCACGTTTACGATGGAAACAGCCAATGAACATTATTTGCATGGGGAAAATGATTTATTTGACCGGGCACTTGCTCTTTTAGCGGACGTTTTGTTCCGGCCAAATTTAAAAGAAGGTCTTTTTCCAGAAAAAACGGTGCAGCAGGAAAAAAGAAGCCTTCAGCAGCGGATTCGGTCTATTTACGACGATAAAACACGTTATGCATCGCTTAAGCTTGTTGAAGAAATGTATAAAGAAGATCCGTATGCCCTGCCTGCGGGTGGTCTTTTAGAAAAAGTGGAGCCAATTGATTCGTCTTCTTTATATGCGTATTACCAAAAAGCGCTTGCAGAAGATGTGATTGATATTTTTGTTATCGGCGATGTAAACGCACAGGAAGCGGTTAAGAAAATTAACGAGCACCTGCCGTTTTCAGACAGATCGGCCGTCACGACGCAAACAGAAACGGGAGCAGGCTCAAAAGAAGTGCAGGTCATTCGTGAAACGCAGGATATTAATCAAGGCAAGTTAAACATTGGCTGCCGTACAACGATTACGTATAATGATCCGCAATTTGTCGCCATGCAGGTAAGCAATGGAATTTTAGGGGCTTTCGCCCATTCGAAATTATTTATGAATGTGCGTGAAAAAGAAAGCCTAGCGTATTATGCTGCCAGCCGCTTAGACAGTCATAAGGGCTTTGTCATGATGCTTGCCGGCATTGATCAAAAAAATTATGATAAAACGGTTCAAATTATGAATGAGCAGCTTGATGAAATGAAAAAAGGCAATATTTCAGACCTTGAGATGAACCAAACAAAAGCGCTCTTAAAAAATCAGCTGCAGGAATCGGCGGATACAGCGCGGGGAATGGTCGAAGTGCTTTATCATAACATTGCATCGGATACGAATCGCCCAATCGAACAGTGGCTGAAAGACATTGACGCCGTGACGAAAGAACAAGCAGCCGCGGCGGCACAAACTATTTCTGTTGATACGGTGTACTTTTTGTCGGGTAAGGAGGAAATCTAATGGAAAAAACTGTTTTTGATCAAATGAATGAAACGGTTTATCATGAACAGCTTGATAACGGGCTAAACGTCTATATTTTGCCGAAAAAAGGCTTTAACAAAACGTACGTCACGTTTACAACGAACTACGGATCCATTGATAATGAGTTTATTCCGAATGGGGAATCAGACTTTATTCACGTGCCGGATGGTATCGCTCATTTTCTTGAACATAAAATGTTTGAAAAAGAAGATGGTGATGTGTTTCAAAAATTCAGCAGCCAAGGTGCATCTGCCAATGCGTTTACATCTTTTACACGGACAGCTTATTTATTTTCAGCAACATCCAATATAAAAGAAAATACGGAAACGCTGCTTGATTTCGTGCAGGCTCCTTATTTTACCGAGCAGACAGTTGAAAAAGAAAAAGGGATTATCGGACAGGAAATTCGGATGTATGATGATAACCCGGACTGGCGTGTTTACTTTGGATTAATCGAAAATTTATATAAGCATCATCCTGTAAAAATTGATATCGCCGGTACCGTCGAATCGATTGCTGAAATTACGAAAGATCACCTGTACACATGCTATAACACGTTTTATCATCCCGTGAATATGACGCTGTTTATCGTCGGTCCGACCGACCCGGATGGGATGATGCAGCTTGTTAAGGAAAACCAGTCGAAAAAGTCATTTCCGGAACCTGTTCCGGTTGAACGGCGCTTTCCGGAAGAGCCGGAAAAAGCAGCGCTGGAGCATCATGAGATCCGCATGAGTGTCAACACGCCAAAATGTGAAGTTGGCTTTAAAATGCCATCATCGGACCGCTCAGGAAGGGATAAGCTGCGTGAAGAACTAGCGGCTGGTCTCTTGCTTGAAATGTTATTTGGAAAAACAGCCAAATTTTACGAGGAAGCGTATAACTCCGGATTGATCGACGATACATTTGGCTTTGACTACACAGGTGAGCGCGGCTTTGGTTTTGCCCTTGTGGGTGGAGATACTGACAATCCCGAGCAATTAGCGCAACGCATTCAAACACAGCTTCTCGATGCGAAAGAAGGCGGTCATTTAACAAAAGAAGCGTTCGAACGCGCACGCAAGAAAAAAATCGGTACAACGCTGCGGGCGTTTAACTCACCTGAATTTATCGCCAATCAGTTTACCCGCTATCAATTTAACGGTTTAAATTTGTTTGAAATAGTTCCTGTTCTTGAAAAGATGGCGCTTGAAGATGTGGCGGCCTTTGCGAAAGAAATGATCGATGAAAATCGTTTTTCCTCTTGTTTTGTTTTGCCGAAAGAAACGGCTTAAATGAAAAAGAAGGCGTTAATTACTGGAGCATCAGGCGGCATCGGCCGCGTCATTGCGCTAAAAATGGCGTCATCAGGCTGGGATATTATTCTCCACTACAGCCGGAATGAAGAAGCAGCGTGTGAGACAGCGGAAGCAATTCGACGTGCAGGCCAAGAAGTAACGCTCGTTCAAGCTGATTTAACGGATCGGGAAGAAGTACAGCGAATTATCGATGCATCCAAATCAGCAACAGCGCTTATTTTTTCCGCTGGAATGAATCAATATGGCATGCTGCAAGACGTGTCTGACGAGGAAATGGAGGCGCTCTGGCTCGTTCATGTGAAAGCACCGATGATTTTATCGAGGGAACTGATACCGGCTTTGTTAACGAAGCAGCGCACCTCCATTACGTTTATTTCTTCCATTTGGGGAGAAACCGGCGCTTCCTGTGAGTCCGTTTATTCAGCTGTTAAAGGCGCGCAAATTGCCTTTGCCAAAGCGCTTGCCAAAGAGCTGGGTCCGTCCGGTATTCGTGTAAATACAATTGCACCAGGCGCGGTCGACACACCCATGAATAAGGGGTTTTCTGAAGAAGAACAGAAAGAGATTGCCGCAGATATCCCGCTGGGCCGCTTTGCTTTGCCGGATGAAATTGCGGCTGCTGCTTTGTTTTTAACATCAAATGAAGCAGGATATATTACCGGGCATACACTGTCGGTAAATGGTGGATGGTACGCATAATTTCACGTGTTGAGTACACACTAAAGAGGATTCTTACTTGAAAAGGAGGATGCCTCATATGTCTGTACTCGACAACTGGCAAGATTGGAAACGGTTTTTAGGGAACAAAATGGATAACGCGGCACATCGCGGGATGCCAGAAGAAGCGGTCAATAAGCTGGCGTTTGAAATCGGCGATTATCTGCATGCCAATGTGGATCCGAAGAACGAACAAGAACGAGTGCTGTCAGATTTGTGGTCTGTTGCAAGCGAATCTGAACAAAAAGCACTGGCGTCATGCATGATGAAGCTCGTTCAAAAATAATGTAAGTATGGACCCTTCCCGGCCGTTTGATGCTGGGAAGGGTTTTCTTTTCACTTCTGCTTTTAAAAATACATAATATCCTTTATTATAGTAAAAGGATCAATGACTGAACGA
Source organism: Domibacillus sp. A3M-37 (assembly GCF_024213455.1). NCBI lineage: Bacteria > Bacillati > Bacillota > Bacilli > Caryophanales > Bacillaceae > Domibacillus > Domibacillus sp. A3M-37. The sequence goes on from NZ_JANAVL010000002.1 coordinate 488,595, forward strand.
GGGCATGCCGTAATGGAGGAATATGATGGTGAAAAGAGAATACTACCTTGAATACAAAATTAAAAAAAACCGCCCTGGTCTGCTCGGTGATATTTCATCCTTGCTTGGTATGCTGTCGATCAATATTGTGACAATTAACGGTGTAGACGATAAAAGCCGCGGCTTATTGATGCGAGCGGAAAGCGAAGATCAAATTAAGCGTCTTGAATCGATTTTACACACAATGGACACCATTGAAGTCGTAAAGCTGCGCGAACCAAAACTGCGCGATAAAATGGCTGTGCGGCATGGCCGCTATATTGAGCGGGACGCGGATGACCGGAAAACATTTCGCTTTGTACGAAGTGAGCTTGGACTTCTTGTTGATTTTATGGCAGAATTGTACAAAATGGATGGACACCGATTAATCGGCATTCGCGGCATGCCAAGAGTCGGCAAAACCGAATCGATCGTTGCTGCAAGTGTATGTGCGAATAAAAAATGGCTGTTCATGTCGTCGACAATGATTAAACAGACAGTTCGTGAACAATTATTGCGCGATGAATACAGTCCGAAAAATATTTTTATTTTGGATGGTGTTATTTCTGCTAATCGTGCTGGTGAAAAGCATTGGCAGCTTATTCGTGAAGTAATGCAGCTTCCGGCGGTAAAAGTCGTGGAACACCCAGACGTATTTGCAGAAAACAGCCACTATTCAATTGATGATTTCGACTATATCATTGAGCTCCGCAACGAACCGGATGAAGAGATTACGTATGAGGCGGTCGAAAAAAACAACATGTTTCAGGACTCGGAGTTCGGTGGGTTTAACTTTTAATATTGGAAGGTGTTATGGGTGACAGAATTAGGGAGAAAATTAAAGGAAGCGCGCGAATCAAAAGGGATGTCACTGTCTGACGTTCAGGAATCGACGAAAATTCAAAAGCGGTATCTTGAAGGCATTGAAGAAGGGGCTTATGACATTATGCCGGGCAAGTTTTATGTCCGGGCGTTTATTAAGCAATATGCAGAAGCAGTCGGGTTAAATGCAGAAGAATTATTTGAAGAGTTTAAAAGCGAAGTGCCATCCTCTAAAGAAGATGAAGTGCCGCTTCGGCCAACAGGGACCGCTGCCGCTGCTGATCAGAAGACACGTGTTGATGCGTCCAAACCCGTTCGCGAGTCTTCTAAATTGCTTGATTACTTGCCAAAGATTTTAGTAACAGCTTTTATTATCGGCGCACTCGTTTTAGTGTATGTACTTATTCCGAAAAGCGGATCTGAAAGTGATCCAGCTGTAGAAGAAGAAGTGCAAGTAGAAAAAGAACCAACAACAGAAGAACCGGCTGTAGAAGAAACACCTGCTGCTGAAGAAGAGCCTGTTGTGGAGGAAGAACCTGTACCAGCTGCACCAGTACAGACACTTTCGGCGGTTTCAACAAGCGGACGCCAGACGGTGTATGAACTTTCGGGCGCAAAAGCGTTTGAAGTGGCAGTTGCGTCAAAAGGTGAAACATGGATTGAAATTACAGACGGAAGCGGCAAAAGTTATTTCAGCGGCATGCTCGCAAACGGTCAAACCCAAACACACAACATGACTGGTCAAAAGGAAGCAAGGATTAAAGTCGGCTTTGCACCGGCTACCGTTATTACGGTGAATGGCGAAACACTTGCGTATAAGCTGCCAGCGGATGGGCAAGTGCTGCAGGATATTATTATTCGCCCGAAAGCACAATAACGGTCGTTTCTGGAGGGAATAGTTTTGAATTTACCTAATAAAATAACCATTTCACGCATTTTAATGATTCCATTCTTCATCTTAATTATGTCAGTTGATTTTGGCTGGGGAATGGTTCGCGTGTTTGGTACAGACATGCCGGTTGAACATTTAATCGGAGCGCTTCTTTTTATTGTGGCATCTACGACGGATTGGATCGACGGCTACATTGCCAGAAAGTACAACCTCGTCACAAATTTCGGCAAGTTTCTTGATCCGCTTGCTGACAAGTTGCTTGTATCGGCGGCGCTCATTATTTTAGTGGAGCTTCAATTGGCGCCGGCGTGGATTGTCATTGCGATTATTTGCCGTGAATTTGCGGTGACCGGGCTGCGTCTTATTTTAGCGGAAACCGGTGAAGTTGTAGCTGCGAATACGCTTGGGAAAATTAAAACGTGGACGCAGATTATTGCAATAGCTGTATTATTGCTGCATAATGCACCTTTTGAAAGCATGGGCATTCCGTTTGGGGATTTTATGCTTTGGATTGCATTGTTCTTTACACTTTGGTCTGGATGGGATTACTTTAAATTAAATAAAGATGTTTTTAAAAACTCGAAATAACAATAAGGCAGGCTGATTGAAAACGCTTGTCTTTCAAGACGCGCAGCCGCGCGAGGAGCGGAGTGACCGTGAGGGGTCATGAGCACCGGAGCCGGCAAGCAACGCAGAAAGCGAGCGTTTATCAACAGCCTGAGGCACCTTGGATTTCCAATGGTGCCTTTCGTCTACCAAAAGGGGAGTATACATACGATGAATGCTGAAATTATTGCTGTAGGATCAGAATTATTGCTTGGCCAAATTACGAATACCAATGCCCGCTTTTTATCGCAGCACCTAGCAGAAATTGGCGTGAATATTTATTATCATACCGTTGTCGGTGACAATGGAGAGCGGCTTGAAGATGCTGTGAAACTTGCAAAGCAGCGTGCGGATCTTATTATTTTTTCTGGGGGACTCGGACCGACTAAGGATGACTTGACGAAAGAAACAATTGCCCATTTAATTGGGACGACCCTTGAATACAACGAAGATGCGCTTCAAAGCATTGAGGCATACTTCACGAAGACAGGCCGCGTCATGACAGAAAACAATAAAAAGCAGGCACTTGTTATAAAAGATAGTATCGTTTTGACAAATGATAATGGAATGGCGCCTGGCATGTTCGCCAAAGCGGATGGAACGTATTATATGCTTTTGCCTGGTCCGCCGCGTGAAATGCAGCCAATGTTTTTAAACTATGGGCGCCCGGAAATTTTAAAAACGATGGAAAAAGTGGAGCGGATTGAATCAAGAGTATTGCGTTTCTTTGGGATCGGTGAGTCTACTCTTGAGACAGAAATTGATGATATTTTAATGAAGCAGACGAATCCCACGATTGCCCCGCTTGCAGGAGATGGAGAAGTGATTTTGCGCATTACAGCAAAACATGAATCTCCCGAAGAAGCCTATCGCTTGATTCAGCAGGCGGAGGATGAAATTTTGGAACGGGTCGGCACTTTTTTCTATGGATACGAAGAAACTACGATTGCCGCTGAACTGGCCGCAAAGCTTAAAGAAAAGCAAGTTACGATTGCGGCGGCGGAAAGCCTGACTGGCGGCTTGTTTTTAGGAGAGTTGACAGGCATTCCCGGTACAAGCGCTTTTGTAAAAGGCGGCATTGTTTGTTATACAAACGAAGTAAAAGAACAAATCTTGCAAGTGAAAAAAGAAACATTAGCCACTCACGGTGCAGTCAGCGCTGAATGTGCAAAAGAATTGGCCGAAAATGTGCGCAAGTTATGCGGATCGCAAATTGGAATCAGTTTTACAGGAGTCGCAGGTCCAGATGCGCTCGAAGGACATGAGCCGGGTACTGTATTTTTGGCGATTGCATCAAAGGGAAAGGAAACGATCATTCACCCCTTGAAAATGGCCGGAAGCCGTACGGGAATCCGGAAACGCACGGTTAAATACGGATGCCATTATTTGCTTCAAATGATTGATTGAATGTTCAGATAATAGATTGACGTTTTTTGGGAAAATCGATATACTTACGACGAACATACTAGATCAGGGGGGATTTGCGTGGCGAGAGAGCAGTGGCAGGCAGAAACGAATTTATTGCATGGCGGACAGCAGCCGGATCCGGTTACCGGTGCCAGGGCGGTGCCGATTTACGAAACGACATCGTACGTATTTAAGGATACGGACCATGCGCGGGCGCTATTCGCGCTTGAAGAAGCGGGAAATATTTATACACGTATTACGAATCCGACAGTTGACGTGTTTGAAAAACGGATCGCGCTTTTAGAAGGCGGCGCAGCAGCAGTGGCTATGTCATCGGGGATGGCTGCCATTTCATTTGCGATTATGAATGTGGCGCATGCCGGGGATGAAATTGTCGCCGCTGCTAACCTTTACGGCGGTACATATAATTTATTTGCTAACACACTTCCGAAATACGGCATTAATGTAACATTTGTTGATTCGGCTGACCCGGAAAATTTCCGGAAAGCCATTACGCCAAAAACGAAAGCAGTGTTTGCAGAGATTATCGGCAATCCTTCTTTGAGTGTATTAGACGTTGAGGCAATATCCTCTATCGCTCACGAAAGTGGCATACCACTTATTATAGATAATACGTTTGCGTCGCCATATGGTTCTCAGCCAATTAAATGGGGGGCGGACATCGTTGTTCATTCAGCGACAAAGTGGATCAGCGGTCATGGAACGGTAATCGGCGGCGTTGTTGTGGACAGCGGGACCTTTAACTGGAACACGGATAAGTTTCCAGGCTTTACGACGCCGGATGAGTCATACAACGGCCTGAAATTCGCTGATATTGAAGGGCCGGCTTTTGCGATTAAGCTTCGTGTGCAGCTTTTGCGGGACTTCGGTCCGTCGATTAGTGCAAACAGCGCGTTTTTATTGCTCCAAGGACTTGAAACGCTGCATCTTCGTATTCAGCGCCATCACGAAAACACACAGAAAATCATTGCCTTTTTGAAAGAACATCCAGGTGTTGAATGGGTCAAACATCCGTCGCTGCCGGATCATCCCTCTCATGAGCTTGCGAAAAAATATTTAAATGGCACATTTGGCTCTATTGTTGTTTTTGGCATTAAAGGCGGTCGTGATGCAGGGAAAAAAGCTATCGATTCCGTTGAACTTTGGTCACATGTGGCGAATGTCGGCGATGGTAAATCGCTTATTATCCATCCGGCATCTACTACACATCAGCAGCTAAGCGCTGATGGGCTGAAAGAGTCCGGGGTTACAGAAGAATTAATCCGTCTTTCTGTCGGTTTGGAGTCCCCAGAGGACTTAGTTGCTGATTTGGAGCAGGCGATTGAAAAGGGAAGCGGGATTTCTTCATAAATATGAGTCTGCCGGTTGTTCCGGCGGGCTTTTTTTCTATGATCCATGATATAATAAACAAGCGATCAGCCGATTGCTGCAGAAAATTCTTCTATTACTCTTCTGGTTCTTCACTAACAGTACTTTACGGAATTCCTTCCATTTTATCGTTATTTTTCTTTTTGAAAGCAGGTGAAAAAAGTCGAATAAATGTTCGTTTTTTGCTTGTAATTTATTGCTGATTACGGTATAGTTAAGTCAGGTTCCAACACAACTTGCAAAACAGCTGTTCCTAATATAGATACGTATTTTTTAAGGAGGAATTTTATAGTGAACGATCGTCAGGCTGCCTTAGATATGGCGCTTAAACAAATTGAAAAGCAATTCGGAAAAGGATCGGTAATGAAGCTAGGTGAACAACCGGAACGCCGTGTCTCTACATCACCAAGCGGGTCGCTTGCACTCGATTCAGCACTGGGAATAGGCGGCTATCCGCGTGGACGTGTAGTGGAGATTTACGGTCCTGAGAGCTCAGGAAAAACAACGGTTGCACTTCATGCCATCGCGGAAATACAGTCACAAGGCGGACAGGCGGCGTTTATCGATGCTGAGCATGCCCTTGATCCTGTCTACGCTCAAAAGCTCGGTGTGAACATTGACGAACTTCTTTTATCGCAGCCGGATACAGGCGAGCAGGCATTGGAAATTGCCGAAGCGCTTGTACGAAGCGGTGCGGTTGATATTATTGTCATTGACTCGGTTGCAGCGCTTGTGCCGAAAGCAGAAATTGAAGGCGAAATGGGTGCCTCACACGTTGGCTTGCAGGCCCGTCTTATGTCTCAGGCTCTTCGCAAGCTGTCAGGTGCGATTAACAAGTCCAACACAATCGCTATTTTTATTAACCAGATTCGTGAAAAGGTTGGAGTTATGTTCGGAAATCCCGAGATAACGCCTGGGGGCCGTGCCCTTAAGTTTTACAGCTCTGTCCGTCTTGAGGTAAGACGGGCTGAAGCGTTAAAACAAGGCAATGATATTGTCGGGAATAAAACAAAAATCAAAGTAGTGAAAAATAAAGTGGCACCACCGTTTCGTGTCGCAGAAGTCGATATTATGTATGGAGAAGGCATTTCACGTGAAGGTGAAATTATCGATCTCGGTTCAGAGGAAGATATCGTCGAAAAAAGCGGCGCCTGGTATTCATATAAAGGCGAACGACTCGGACAAGGCCGTGAAAATGCAAAACAATTTTTAAAAGAAAATCCGGAAATACGCCATGAGATCATGATGAAAATTCGTGAGCGTTACGGTTTAGATAAGGTGCCGGAAGTTCCGTCTGCAGAAGAAAACAACGGAGCAGATACACTTTTCGAAGAAAAATAACTGAAAAAAGCAGGAGACGGGCCGCCCGTTTTCCTGCTTTTTTTGTTAACCCCTTTAGAAATAAGGGGTTTCATGGAGAAAACCTTGACAATAAAATTTTACACCGATAAAATTAAAGTTGTATATTTGACATTTTTTATCTTGAAAATGGAAATGTAGCGCTGTTTGTTTCATAATTTTATGCGACAGCAGCCAACATGTGAAACACATGACAATTATTTATAGCAAGAGGAGGTGAAATGATGGAACCCATTACAATCATCTCCATTTTGCTTGGCCTTATCATTGGTGTCGTTGTTGGCTATTTTGTACGAAAATCAATTGCCGAATCAAAAATCGCGGGCGCACGCAGCGCTGCAGACCAAATTGTAGAAGATGCAAAACGGGAAGCAGAAGCGTCGAAAAAAGAAGCTCTTTTAGAGGCAAAGGATGAAATTCATAAATTGCGCACGGAAACCGAACATGATCTCCGTGAAAGACGAAATGAATTACAAAAACAAGAAAATCGCCTCCTTCAAAAAGAAGAAAACCTTGATCGAAAGGATGATTCCCTAAACAAGCGGGAAGATATGCTCGAACATAAAGAGGCAGCGTTAAACACAAAACAACAACATATTGAAGAGATGGACAGCAAAGTGGATGAGATGGTGAAAAAGCAGCAATCCGAGCTTGAGCGAATTTCTGCTCTGACACGTGACGAAGCGCGCTCCATCATTTTAGAACGGACTGAACAAGAATTATCCCACGATATTGCCATCATGGTAAAAGAGAACGAGCATCGTGCGAAGGAAGAATCCGACAAAAAAGCACGTGAAGTGTTGTCACTTGCGATTCAGCGGTTTGCAGCCGATCATGTGGCTGAAACGACTGTATCTGTCGTCACATTGCCGAACGATGAGATGAAAGGGCGCATTATCGGACGTGAAGGCCGCAACATCCGTACACTTGAAACGCTGACAGGCATCGATTTAATTATCGATGACACGCCTGAAGCCGTTATTTTGTCCGGCTTTGATCCGATCCGCCGCGAAACAGCCCGAATCGCCTTGGAGAAATTAGTGCAGGACGGACGTATTCATCCGGCGCGTATTGAAGAAATGGTTGACAAAGCGCGGCGTGAGGTAGATGAGCATATTCGTGAAATCGGTGAGCAGACAACATTTGACGTTGGTGTTCACGGTTTGCATCCAGACCTCATCAAAATTCTCGGCCGCCTAAAATACCGGACAAGCTATGGACAAAACGTGCTGAAACACTCGGTTGAAGTCGCGTATTTATCCGGTCTTTTAGCAGCCGAACTCGGTGAAGACGAAACACTTGCCCGCCGAGCAGGACTTCTGCATGACATCGGCAAAGCGGTCGACCATGAGGTGGAAGGCAGCCACGTTGAAATCGGTGTTGAGCTCGGTCAGAAGTACAAAGAGCATCCGGTTGTCATCAACAGTATTGCATCACACCATGGCGACACAGAACCAACATCGGTTATTGCCGTTTTAGTCGCTGCAGCAGATGCATTGTCTGCCGCAAGACCAGGCGCACGCAGTGAAACACTCGAAAACTACATTCGCCGCTTAGAAAAACTCGAAGAAATTTCGGAATCATATGATGGTGTCGAAAAATCATTTGCCATCCAGGCTGGTCGTGAAGTACGGATCATGGTAAAACCGGAGCAAATTGATGACCTGCAGGCACACCGCCTTGCGCGTGATATCCGCAAACGCATTGAAGGAGAACTTGATTATCCGGGTCATATTAAAGTAACCGTTATTCGTGAAACAAGAGCAGTTGAATATGCAAAATAAGTGAAAGCGGTGTGCGAAAAACGCACCGCTTTTCTTTTAGGTTAAAAAAGAATATATTTTCAATGATGGCCAGCTCCAGGCGCCATCAGCTCGAGGGCTCACAGGATGTGAGTGACAAAGGCGTTGCGGCACGATGCCGCGTTCTTAGCCTTTGCTCTAAGACAGATTGTCTTATGCTTGTCGCTGAAAGACGGGCGCCTTGCGCTTTTCTTATTGCGAAAAGAAAGAAGGAGAAAAATGGATCTATTATTTATAGGGGACGTCGTCGGATCGCCAGGCCGTGACATGGTTAGTGAGTACGTACCGAGATTAAAGAAAAAATATCGTCCGGGCATCACGATCATTAATGGGGAAAATGCTGCGGGCGGGCGCGGCATTACAGAGAAAATTTATAAAAAATTTATGCAGGATGGTGCCAATGTGGTCACACTCGGCAACCACGCATGGGATAATAGAGATATTTTTGAATTTATTGATACAGCGAAATGGCTCGTCCGTCCGGCAAACTTTCCAGCCTCGGTTCCAGGTCAGGGCATTGCATACGTACCAGCGGGAGAGTTTGAAGTAGCCGTTATTAATTTGCAGGGCCGTGTTTTTATGAACGATCTTGACTGCCCGTTTCATAAAGCAGATCAACTTGTGGAAGAAGCAAAAAAGCGGACACCGTTTATCTTCGTTGACTTTCATGCTGAGACAACGAGTGAAAAACAGGCGATGGGCTGGTTTTTAGATGGGCGGGTTACGGCGGTTGTCGGAACGCATACGCACGTGCAGACAGCGGACAACCGCGTGCTGCCAGGCAGAACTGCTTATTTAACTGACGCAGGAATGACGGGTCCATATGACGGAATTCTTGGTATGGAAAAAGAATCGATTATCCAAAAGTTTCAAAATCAGCTGCCGGCGAGATTTGAAGTGCCGAAAGAAGGACGCACGCAGTTGTCCGGATGTCTCGTTCAAACAGATCGAAAAACGGGGCTTGCAAAATCGATTCAACGCATTTTAATAAACGACGATTATCCTTTTAACGATTATTAATTCATAGCCCCTCTTCATTTGAATATATATGAAAGACGAATGGAGGCTTCAAAAGGGGGATTAGGGAATGGATGTCTTAAAAGTATCATCAAAATCAAATCCAAACTCGGTAGCCGGTGCATTGGCCGGAACGATGCGGGAAAAAGGCAGTGCTGAAATACAAGCCGTCGGGGCAGGCGCGCTGAATCAAGCGGTGAAAGCGGTCGCGATTGCAAGAGGATTTGTGGCACCCGGCGGCATTGATTTAATTTGCATACCGGCTTTTACAAGCATTATGATCGCAGGAGAAGCACGCACGGCGATGAAATTAATTATCCAGTGCCGTTAAACATTCCAGCCATTTGGCTGGAATGTTTTTTTATATAAATGTTTTTGCATTTTTCCAACAAAAGAAGTACACTAGGAACATTGTTTTAATCCGATTAAATTAGTTAGTTTTTTACATAGATCGAACGTTTACCAGTTATAGAGTATTCATATAGTGATTTATATATAAAAATGATACACTATAAGAAGCAGAAAAATGATACGGTCATATTTAAAGGAGTGTTTGGAACAATGGCAGAGCAGCTTTCTTGGAAAGTGGGAGGACAGCAAGGGGAAGGAATTGAAAGCACGGGAGAAATTTTCTCCATGGCGTTGAACCGCCTTGGATACTATTTATATGGGTATCGCCACTTCTCATCCCGTATTAAAGGCGGACATACAAACAATAAAATTCGTGTCAGTACTAAAAAAGTGAGTGCGGTTGCGGATGATCTTGATATATTAGTAGCATTCGACCAGGAAACAATTGATGTGAATTACCATGAACTTCATGCAAATGGCATTATTATTGCCGATACAAAGTTCAATCCGGTAAAGCCTGATGATACGGAAGCGGCTTTTTACGCAGTTCCGTTTACGGAAATTGCGACAGAGCTAGGCACTTCTTTAATGAAAAACATGGTTGCTGTAGGGGCAACGTGTTCAATTATTAACCTGGATGTCTCTGTTTTTCTTGGTGTGGTTGAAGAAATTTTTAGCCGTAAAGGCGAAATGGTCGTTCAAAAGAACATGGAAGCGATCCAGCAAGGTTATGACCATATGAAAGAACAGCTTAATGGTGACACGAGCGCTCTTCAGCTTCCGCCTGCGGACGGCAAGAAACGCATGTTTATGATCGGAAATGACGCGATTGCGCTTGGTGCATTGGCAGCGGGTGTTCGCTTAATGGCGGCGTATCCGATTACGCCGGCCTCCGAAATTATGGAGTATTTAATTAAAAAACTCCCCAAAGTCGGTGGTACAGTCATTCAAACCGAGGATGAAATTGCGGCAGCAACGATGGCGATTGGGGCAAATTACGGCGGTATTCGATCATTCACGGCGTCTGCAGGACCAGGCTTGTCTCTTATGATGGAAGCGATCGGTCTTTCAGGCATGACAGAAACGCCGCTTGTTGTCATTGACACACAGCGTGGCGGTCCATCAACGGGTCTTCCGACAAAACAGGAACAATCAGATCTAATGGCGATGATCTACGGCACGCACGGCGAAATTCCGAAAGTCGTCATTGCGCCGGGCACAGCGGAAGAAGGCTTTTATGATACGGTTGAAGCGTTCAACATTGCCGAAGAATACCAAGTACCGGTCATCTTGTTATCCGACTTGCAGCTGTCACTCGGCAAGCATACCGTTGAGCAGCTTGACTACAGCAAAGTGAACATTCGCCGTGGCAAACTTATGAAAGAAGGCATTGAACCACGCGAGGATAAATCGTATTTTAAACGATATGAAGTGACAGAAGATGGTGTATCGCCGCGTGTGATTCCAGGTGTAAGCGGCGGGATTCACCACGTAACTGGCGTAGAGCACGATGAGACAGGCAAACCATCAGAATCACCGGCAAATCGGAAAGCGCAAATGGACAAGCGTATGAGAAAGCTTAACCAGTTGGCAAATGTCTTTCCGAACCCTATTTACAAAAATACAAAACACGAAGAAGCGGATCTTTTATTAATTGGCTTTAATTCAACAGGCGGTGCGATTGAAGAAGCGATGGAGCGTCTTGAAGCAGAAGGTGTGAAAGTAAACCACGCGCGTGTCCGTCTCGTACATCCATTCCCGACAGCAGACATTTTGCCACTTATTGAATCGGCAAAAAATGTCGCGGTCGTCGAAAACAATGCAACTGGACAACTAGCAAGCATTATCAAAATGAACGCCGGCTATCCGCAAAAAATTAAAAGCATCTTAAAGTATGACGGCAATCCGTTCTTGCCGCATCATATTGTTGAGAGCAGCAAGGAGCTGATTTAATTATGGCAACAGCAGCAACTGCAACGTTTAAAGATTTTCGTAATAACGTCAAACCAAACTGGTGCCCAGGCTGCGGTGACTTCTCCGTACAGGCTGCGATTCAGCGTGCGGCGGCGAATGTCGGCTTGACGCCTGAAAAACTGGCGGTTATTTCTGGCATTGGCTGTTCTGGACGTATTTCGGGCTACATTAATTCATATGGACTTCACGGCATTCACGGCCGCGCTCTTCCGATTGCTCAAGGCGTGAAAATGGCCAATAAAGAGTTGACTGTTATTGCATCCGGTGGCGACGGCGACGGTTTTGCGATCGGAATGGGTCACACCATTCACGCAATGCGCCGCAACATTGACTTAACATATATCGTCATGGATAACCAAATTTATGGATTGACGAAAGGACAGACGTCTCCGCGTTCAGCGGCTGGATTTAAAACGAAATCGACACCGCTCGGCTCGATTGAACAGACGTTATCACCGATGCAGCTCGCCGTTACAACCGGCGCGACATTTGTCGCACAAAGTTTTTCAACTGATTTAAAAGATTTGACAGCGATCATTGAAGCCGGGATTAACCATAAAGGCTTTTCATTGATTAATGTATTCAGCCCGTGTGTCACGTACAATAAAGTGAACACGTATGATTGGTTTAAAGAAAATTTAACAAAGCTTTCAACAATTGAAGGCTACGACCCGGCCGACCGTCAAGGCGCGATGAACACACTTATGCAGCATGATGACCTTGTCACAGGCATCATTTATCAAGATACTGAACGTCCATCGTACCAGGATCTTGTAGAAGGCTATGCCGAAACACCGCTTTCTGAAGCGGAACTGAATCTTGGCGCGGAAGCATTTGATCAGCTTATCAAAGAATTTATGTAATTTTTATGGCGCAGAGGAGAGAAATCTCTGCGTCTTTTTCTGGCGCGCGCTTGAGTAGAGTCTTTCGACGGTATATACTTAGGAAATGTGCACGATAGTTTGAAAGATCGGAAAGGGGATTTACCATGAACGAGGAACAACGAAAAGACAGCGAACAGGCTCATCCATCGGACAAAAAATCCGCTAAGGACTACAGCCAGTATTTCGAAACCGTCTATACGCCGCCTTCTTTAAAAGATGCAAAAAAGCGCGGGAAAGAAGAAGTGGCGTATCATCACGACTTTAAAATTGATGAACGCTTTCAAGGAATGGGCAAAGGCAAAAACTTTTATATTCGGACGTACGGATGCCAAATGAATGCGCATGACACTGAAGTGATGGCGGGCATTTTCATGGCACTAGGCTACAATGTGGTTGAAACACCGGAGGAAGCGGACGTGATTTTGTTAAATACGTGTGCTATCCGTGAAAATGCGGAAAACAAAGTATTTGGCGAAATCGGCTTTTTAAAGCATTTAAAGCGGGACAATCCGAACTTGCTGCTTGGCGTATGCGGCTGCATGTCACAGGAAGAATCCGTCGTCAACAAAATCTTGAAATCGTACCACCATGTGGATATGATTTTTGGTACGCATAACATTCACCGCCTGCCGGAAATTTTAAATGAAGCATACATGTCCAAAGAAACGGTCATTGAAGTGTGGTCTAAAGAAGGCGATGTTATTGAAAATCTTCCGAAAAAGCGTCAGGGCAATGTCAAAGCATGGGTAAACATCATGTATGGCTGCGATAAATTCTGTACGTACTGCATCGTGCCGTATACACGCGGAAAAGAACGGAGCCGACGCCCGGATGAGATTATCCAGGAAGTGCGCCAGCTTGCCGCGCAAGGCTATCAGGAAGTGATGCTGCTTGGACAAAACGTGAACGCATATGGAAAAGATTTTGATGATATAGAATATCGACTTGGCGATCTAATGGATGAAATCCGCCAGATCGGCATTTCGCGCGTGCGCTTTACAACAAGTCATCCGCGTGATTTTGACGATCATTTAATTGAAGTCCTTGCAAAAGGCGGCAATTTAATGGATCACATTCATCTGCCCGTACAAAGCGGTTCAACAGATGTATTGAAAATTATGGCCCGCAAATATACACGTGAGCAGTTTTTAGAGCTTGTTCGCAAAATTAAAACGGCAATGCCGGACGTCGCGCTGACAACGGATATTATCGTCGGCTATCCGAACGAAACGGATGAACAGTTTGAAGAAACGATGTCGCTGTACCGTGAAGTTGGATTTGAAATGGCGTATACGTACGTTTATTCGCCGCGTGAAGGAACACCAGCCGCTAAAATGACGGACAATGTACCGATGGACGTGAAAAAGGCACGACTGCAGCGTTTAAATGCGCTTGTGAACGAATTATCAGGTGAATCAATGAAGCGGTATAAAGGACAAATTGTCGACGTGCTGATCGACGGGGAAAGCAAGAAAAACCCGGACGTTCTCGCAGGTTATACATCAAAAAGCAAGCTCGTTAACGTGAAAGCACCGAAATCCGCGATCGGAAAAATCATTCCGGTGAAAATCATTGAAACGAAGTCGTGGTCAATGGACGGAGAAGCAGTAGAAATCGAAAATATGGCCGGGGTGAACTAATATGGAAAAAACAATCTATACAAAAGATGAGATTATTGCCAAAGCAACGGAAATCGCCAATATGATTTCCGCGACAGAAGAAGTGGAATTTTTCAAACAGGCAGAAGCGAAAATTCATGAAAACCAAAAGCTGCGTGAAAAAATGGCCGGGTTAAAAAGTCTGCAAAAACAAGCCGTTAATTTTCAGCACTATAAAAAAGTAGAAGCCTCAAAAATGGTGGAGGAAAAAATCGCCAAAATTGAGCAGGAACTTGATGAAATGCCGATTGTTCAGCAGTTTAAGCAGTCACAGACCGATGTAAACGAAATTTTGCAAATGGTTGCAACAGCGATTTCTAATAAAGTAACGGATAACATCATTAACGAAACAGGCGGCGATATTCTTCGCGGCGAAACAGGCGCTCACGTGCAAAACAGCACACCGGGCAGCTGCTGATCATTTTTCATCCTGCCTGTAACGGGCAGGATTTTTTCTTTTAGTCAGTGCTTGCCGCTCATAACAGCCGCTCCGCGCTTTTAAATTATTGGGCACCCGTCTTACTCTCCCTGCATACAATACAAAGACCACATCAGAGGAGGGACAACAGATTGAGCCAATTCCGAGAGATCATTACGAAGTCCGTCGTTGCCAAAGGCCGGAAATATACACAGACGCACCATACCATTTTGCCGCCGAATAAACCGTCAGGTATTCTAGGGTGCTGGATTATCAACCACGAATACAAAGCGAAAAAATCAGACAAAAAAGTAGACGTATTTGGCACGTATGAAATTAACGTCTGGTACTCGTACCAAAACCATACGAAAACGGCTGTTGTCACGGATAAAGTAGAATATAAAGACGTCCTCAATTTAACGTATCGTGACGACGACTGCGAAGGCGATGACGACGTCTGGGTAAAAGTCTTGCAGCAGCCAAACTGTCAGGAAGCGGTCATTTCGGAATCCGGCACGAAAATTAATGTGCAGGCAGAACGGGAATTGACGGTGGAAGTGACGGGAGAAACGAAAGTGACTGTAGCGTTTCATGACTACGAAGACGAGTGGGACTGCGAGCGGGAAACAGCGGAAGAACATCACGAAAAGTAAAATGGGTGGCGGGAAACGAACTATTTTCCCGCTTTTTTTCTGTGTGCTATACTAACAAAAGAAGAAAGACAGAGAGGAAAACGACATGTCACAATATACTCCAATGATCCAGCAATATTTGCGTGTGAAGGCAGACTATGAAGATGCCTTTTTATTTTTTCGCCTCGGAGATTTTTACGAAATGTTTTTTCAAGATGCGTTAAAAGCGAGTCAAATTTTAGAAATCACGTTAACGTCGCGTGAAGGCGGCAGCGCAGACCGGATTCCGATGTGCGGTGTGCCGTATCATTCCGCGAAAGGGTACATAGAACGGTTAATTGCGGCAGGCCATAAAGTGGCGATCTGCGAGCAACGTGAAGACCCCAAGCAGGCGAAAGGGGTCATTAAACGGGAAGTCGTACAGGTTATTACACCGGGCACCATGATGGAAGGCGCTGGCATTCAGGAAAAAGAAAACCATTATCTTGCGGCATTGGAACATTCAGACACTGAATATGCGATAGCGGCTGCGGATTTAACAACCGGCGAGTGTAAAACAGCTATTTTCACGACATTTGACGCGGCCCTTCATGAAATGTCGTCGTACGGTGTGAAAGAAGTAATTACAGATGGTTCTTTGACCGAGTTGGAAGCGAAACAAATATACGGCCGGCTTGACGCGGTGATTTCGGTAGAAGAAGCAACGGACCCGGCTTCATTTGATGAACTGCTGATGCAAGTAAAAAAAGAAACCGCCCGAAAAGCGTCAGCCCGTCTTTATCATTATTTGCACCGGACACAAAAACGCAGCCTTGATCACTTACAGGCGGCAGAACCGTATGAAATTCGCGATTATATGAACATCGATTATTTCTCAAAGCGAAACTTGGAGCTGACCGAAACGATCCGGTCGAAAGGAAAAAAAGGGTCGCTGCTTTGGCTCCTTGATGAAACGAAAACGGCAATGGGAGGCCGCTTGCTGAAACAATGGATCGACCGGCCTCTTTTAAATGAAAAAGATATTAACCGCCGTCTCGGTATTGTTGAAACGTTTATCGCGGCTTTCTTTGAACGGGAAGAGCTGCGTGAACAGCTAAAAGAAGTGTATGACTTAGAACGGCTTGCCGGGCGAGTTGCCTTTGGCAATGTCAATGCACGCGACCTCGTTCAGCTGAAAAAATCACTTGGACAAATTCCCTTGTTGGCAAATTTGCTGAAACGAATTAATGGGATCGAATTAAACAGACTGGCCGATTCTCTTGATCCATGTACAGAGCTGTTTGAAGAGCTTGACCTGGCTCTTATTGAAGAACCGCCGATTTCTGTGAAAGAAGGCGGCATGATTCGGGACGGGTTCCACGCGCAGCTTGATGAATACCGTGATGCAGCACGAAACGGCAAGCAGTGGATTGCAGAGCTCGAAAAAGAAGAACGGATAAAAACCGGTATTAAATCGCTTAAAATTGGCTACAATCGCATCTTCGGCTATTACATTGAAGTGACGAAAGCGAATCTCGGCTTGCTTAAAGAAGGACGTTATGAACGAAAGCAGACGCTCGCCAATTGCGAACGGTTTGTCACACCGGAATTAAAAGAAAAAGAGACGCTTATTTTAGAAGCAAATGACAAAATGATGGAACTTGAATACGATTTGTTTTCACAACTGCGTGAGCATGTGAAGCAGTTTATTCCCCGCCTTCAAAATCTTGCCCGTATGGTTAGTGAAATTGATGTGCTGCAATGTTTTGCTGCGGTGAGCGAATCGCGCCGGTTTGTCCGGCCGTCCTTTTCACCAGACGGAAACATGTGGATAAAAGAAGGGCGCCATCCGGTTGTTGAAAAAGTGATAGATGCGCAAGGATTTGTCCCGAACGATTGCCAGATGGAAGCGGGGCGAAATGTGCTGCTTATTACCGGACCGAACATGTCTGGTAAAAGTACATATATGCGCCAAACTGCTTTAATTGCGATATTGGCGCAAATCGGGTGCTGCGTACCGGCAGAGGAAGCGGTCCTGCCGATTTTTGATCAAATTTTTACACGGATCGGCGCTGCAGATGACTTAGTCTCTGGACAAAGTACATTTATGGTCGAAATGCTTGAAGCAAAACATGCGATCGTGAGTGCCACGAGCCGCTCGCTTATTTTATTTGACGAAATCGGCCGCGGGACGTCCACGTACGATGGAATGGCGCTTGCGCAGGCGATGATTGAGTATATTCATACAAATATTGGCGCAAAAACATTGTTTTCGACCCATTATCATGAATTGACAGTGCTCGATGAATCGCTTGAGCATATGCAAAATATCCACGTGACCGCAGCGGAACAAGATAACAAGGTTGTATTTTTACATAAAGTAAAAGACGGTGCAGCCGATAAAAGTTATGGGATCCATGTGGCGCAGCTTGCTGGTCTGCCTGAGTCCGTCCTAATTCGCGCGGAAGAGCTGCTGCATTCATTTGAGAATAAAGAAGAAAAAGCGGCGCCTGCCGCGCTCGTTCAAGAAGGGCAGCTGTCCTTTTTTGAGGAGAAGCCGGTGTCGAAGCAAAAGCCATCTCGGAAAGAAGATCCGTCTATTCTATTAAAGCTGTTAAGCTATGACATTATGGAAATGACACCGATGGAAGCGATGAATACGCTATATACGCTGCAAAAAGAAGCGAAAAAATGAGGTGAACTAGAATGGGGATTATTCGCCAGCTCGATGAATCACTTTCAAATAAAATTGCGGCCGGAGAAGTCGTAGAACGGCCGGCGTCTGTCGTAAAAGAGTTAACGGAAAACGCGCTTGACGCGGGGAGTACCGTCGTTGAAATTGACGTAGAAGATGCGGGGCTTGGGCTGATCCGTATTACAGACAACGGCTCCGGCATTGAGTCCGATGACGTGGAGCGGGCATTTTATCGCCATGCGACAAGCAAAATTAAAGACGAGAACGATTTGTTTCGCATCCGGACGCTCGGCTTCCGCGGTGAAGCGCTGCCGAGTATTGCCTCTGTCTCCGATGTCACAATGGCAACGTCCACAGGAAACGCTGCTGGGACTGAAATTGTTTTATCCGGCGGCGCCATTCAATCGAAAAAGCCGGGTCCTGCCCGGAAAGGAACGGAAATGACCGTATCCAACTTGTTTTTTAATACACCAGCGCGGCTGAAATACATGAAAAGTGTCCATACAGAGCTCGGCAACATTACGGATGCCGTTAACCGGATGGCGCTCAGCCGGCCGGACGTTTCATTCAGGCTGCGCCATAATGGCCGCGAGCTGTTAAAAACGAATGGGAATGGTGATGCAAGACAAGTGCTGGCGGCCATATACGGGATTTCCATTGCGAAACAAATGATTCCGGTTCACGCGCAGTCCCTTGATTTTCGGTTATCCGGCTTTCTGTCAATGCCAGAAGTAACGCGTGCTTCACGTAACTATATGTCAATGATGGTGAACGGCCGGTTTATTAAAAATTTTAAAGTTTCTAATGCCATTTTAGAAGGCTATCACACGTTTTTGCCGACCGGGCGCTATCCGATTGTGCTATTAAATATTGAGATGGATCCATTGCTCGTCGATGTGAATGTTCACCCGGCAAAGCTTGAAGTGCGTTTCAGCAAGGAACAGGAACTGTGTGCGCTCATTGCGGAGACGGTGAAAGCCGTATTGCGGAAAGAGACGTTAATTCCAGATGCACTGCCTGTATTGAAAAAGCGAAAAGATTTTACCGAACAGCGGGCGTTTCAATTTGAGGCGCCACGCCCGAAACAACCGGTCATGCCGCCGCAAAAGGAAGTTGAAAAGCTGTACAAGCCTGACTATTATAATGAGCCGATAAAAGAAGCACCGCAAGAAATCGTTTTGGAGGGAAAAATCGACGTACCCGTATCCGCGCCAGAGCAGGAGCCGGTAAAAATGAACGAGCTGTCGCAAGAGCGCATGCCGATGCTTTACCCAATCGGGCAGATGCATGGGACGTACATTTTTGCCCAAAATGAAAACGGCTTGTATATGATTGACCAGCACGCCGCGCAGGAGCGGCTGAAATATGAATATTTCCGTGAAAAAGTAGGACAGACGGAGCCGGAGCTTCAGGAACTGCTTATTCCTATGACATTTGATTTTTCCGCAGATGAATGGATGAAAATCGAGGAAAATAAAGCGGCGTTGGAACAAGTAGGTGTATTTTTGGAACCGTTCGGTGATAAATCGTATGTTGTCCGGTCGCATCCCGTCTGGTTTCCGAAAAATGAAGAACGTGACGTCATTGAAGAAATGATTGAAGAGGTACTTGCGATGAAAAAGCCGGAAGTGAAAAAAATTCGTGAGGAAGCAGCGATTTTAATGAGCTGTAAAGGATCGATCAAAGCAAACCGCCATCTACGGAAGGATGAAATTGAGCAGCTGCTGGCGGACCTTCGCCGCAGTGAAGATCCGTTCACGTGTCCACACGGAAGGCCAATCGCGATTCATCTTTCTAATTATGATATTGAAAAAATGTTTAAACGAATTATGTGAAGAGGTGATCTTATGTCATTTAAGGGACAACTGATTTTGCCCGCCATTCGGTCGATGAAAGATTTTGAAAAAATGCTGGCAATGAATTATGAATATGGTGTTTTTCTGGATTTGCACATCGGAATGGTAAAAAGTGTGTTGGACCTTGCGCGGCAAAATGAGAAAAACATGTTTGTTCACCTTGATTTGATTAGCGGGCTTTCCGGCGACGAACATGGCGTTGAATTTATTGCCCGATATGCAAAGCCATACGGCATTATTTCGACTAAAGGCAGCGCCCTGATCAAAGCGAAGCAAAAAGGACTCGTTGCCACACAGCGAGCGTTTATCCTCGATTCGCATGCATTAAGCCGGAGTGTAAAGCTCGCGCAAAAAGCGAATCCAGACTATATTGAGGTGCTGCCTGGTGTGGCACCAAAAATTATTGATGTCATCCGCCGCGAAACAGGAAAACCAGTTTTTGCCGGTGGATTAATTGAAACGAAAAAAGAAGTCGAAGCGGCAATGGAAGCTGGTGCTTCCGCAGTAACGACGTCAAATGTTGAATTGTGGAAGGAATTTTCTAAAGCATAAAAAAGCGAAGCCAGCCCGCTTCGCTTTTTTGTTATTTTGCGCCAAATAGTTCGTATTCAGGCAGGGGCTGGCCCATTTGAATAAGTGACTTTTCAATATGCGCGACCGCTTTTTTCAAAATCGCTACTCGTGTATATTTTTTGTCGTTTCCTTCAATCACATGCCACGGAGCATAGGAGTGATCCGTTTTGCTAAGCATTTCTTCTGCTGCTTCTACATACCTATCCCATTTCTTTCGATTGCGCCAGTCTTCATTGGTGATTTTCCAGCGCTTCACCGGATCCAGCTTTCGTTCTTCAAACCGGCGCAGCTGCTCGTCTTTTGAAATGTGCACCCAAAATTTCACCATTATGTATCGTTCATCGGTTAATGATTTTTCAAATGAATTAATTTCCTCATAGGCTCGTTTCCATTCGTGGTCGACGGCATATCCTTCAATTCGTTCAACAAGTACGCGCCCATACCAGGACCGGTCAAAAATGGCGATTTGCCCATGCTGGGGCAGCTTTCGCCAAAACCGCTGCAAATAATGATACCGAAGCTCGTGAGCAGCCGGTGCTGAAATCGGATGAACGAGAACACCGCGTGGATCAAGCTGCTCGTTCATTCGTTTAATGACTCCCCCTTTGCCGGCCGCATCCATTCCTTCAAACGCAATAATCAATCCGATTTTTTCTTGAAACAGCATTTGCTGCAAAGCGAGAAGACGGCGCTGATATTTTTCCAGTTTTAGATTATATTCTTTTTTGTCGGTTAATTGCTTGTCCTGCTTTAGTTTTTCCAGCTTTATGTTCATGGTCATTCCTCCCTTTTTTTATCATACCCGTAACTCACCATATTTCAACAATTTTAAAAAATGTTTGACAACGCTTTCAATTGCCGTTATGATAAACAACAAGTTCATAAATTTGTGACCGAGAACATGGAGACTCACATTGACACCCGTTACAGGGATCAGTGTGAGTTTTTTTATTTTTTGCCTTTTGATACGATCCCGGGCGTAAAAAGGCGATAAAAAAGAAGGGATGAGGATGGAATGACACCATTTATGGGAGAGTTGATTGGAACGGCAATGCTTATTATTTTTGGGGCAGGAGTTTGTGCTAACACAAATTTGAAAAAATCATTTGCAAATGGGGGCGGCTGGATTGTTATTGCATTCGGCTGGGGCCTTGCTGTAACAATGGCTGTGTATGCAGTAGGCAGCGTCAGCGGCGCCCACTTAAACCCGGCTGTCACGATTGCATTGGCGATTACCGGTTCATTTCCATGGTCAGATGTCGTATCATATGTAACAGCTCAAATGATCGGTGCTATTATTGGCTCAGCGGTTGTTTTCTTACACTTTTTGCCGCATTGGGAAGAAACGGAAGATCCCGGCGCAAAGCTTGGCGTTTTCGCCACATCGCCAGCGATTGATCGTCCATATGCCAATATCATTAGTGAAGTGATTGGAACATTTATTTTAATTATCGGTTTGTTAACGATTGGCGCCAACGAATTTACAGATGGATTAAACCCGTTGATTGTCGGCTTTTTAATCATTGCTATCGGGTTATCACTCGGCGGTACAACTGGTTACGCGATTAATCCGGCTCGGGATCTCGGTCCTCGGATCGCGCACTTCCTTCTTCCGATTGCCGGTAAAGGGGGCTCCAATTGGAAGTATGCGTGGATTCCTGTAGCAGGACCTGTGATTGGCGCTGTCCTTGCCGCATTTTTTTATAAAGGCTTTTTCCTTAATGAAGGAACAGGCGCGTTTTACATCACGTTAGCTGCGTCAATTGTATCGATTATGCTCATTAAATTTGTTTCATCCGGCACAGCTGTGCAGGCATATACACATAAATAAGGGGGACTTTCACATGGAAAAGTATATTATGTCAATCGATCAAGGCACAACAAGCTCACGGGCGATTTTATTTAACAAAAAAGGAGAAATCGTTCACTCGGCACAAAAAGAATTTAAGCAATATTTCCCGAATCCGGGCTGGGTGGAGCATGATGCTAACGAAATTTGGGCTTCTGTTTTATCGTGCATGGCGACGGTATTGAATGAAGTGGAAATTCAAGCCGGCCAAATTGAAGCGATCGGGATTACAAATCAGCGTGAAACAGCGGTGATCTGGGATAAAGAAACAGGGCGTCCGATTTATCACGCAGTCGTTTGGCAGTCTCGTCAAACATCAGACATTTGTGCAGATATTAAAGAAAAAGGCCATGAGCAGGCGTTTCGGGATAAAACAGGACTCTTAGTTGATCCATACTTTTCCGGAACGAAAGTAAAATGGCTTTTAGATAATGTCGAAGGGGCTCGCGAGCGGGCGGAAAAAGGCGAATTGTTATTTGGCACGATCGATACGTGGCTGATTTGGAAATTAACTGGCGGAAAAGCACACGTGACGGATTATTCGAATGCGGCACGAACACTCATGTTTAACATTCATACATTAGAGTGGGACGCGGAATTGCTCGATATTTTAACAGTACCAAAGCAACTATTGCCAGAGGTGCGTCCTTCTTCTGAAGTTTATGGGACAACTGCTCCGTTCCACTTTTTCGGGCAGGAAATCCCGGTTGCCGGTGCGGCAGGCGATCAGCAGGCTGCCTTGTTTGGACAAGCTTGTTTCGACAAAGGTATGGCGAAAAACACATATGGCACCGGCTGCTTTATGCTCATGAATACGGGCGAAAAAGCGGTGAAGTCAGAGCACGGCTTGCTCACAACAATCGCGTGGGGCATCGACGGCAAAGTGGAATATGCGCTTGAAGGCAGTATTTTTGTGGCAGGGTCTGCGATTCAATGGCTTCGTGACGGGATGCGGATGATTAAAAATGCGGCAGACAGTGAGCAATACGCAGAACGTGTAGAGTCAACAGATGGTGTGTACGTCGTGCCGGCTTTTGTAGGTCTCGGAACGCCATACTGGGAAAGCAATGTGCGCGGGGCAGTGTTTGGCTTAACTCG
This sequence comes from Domibacillus sp. A3M-37, assembly GCF_024213455.1. NCBI lineage: Bacteria > Bacillati > Bacillota > Bacilli > Caryophanales > Bacillaceae > Domibacillus > Domibacillus sp. A3M-37. Next base: position 511,874 of record NZ_JANAVL010000002.1, read on the forward strand.
TGGAACGGAGAAAGAACAGTTTATTCGTGCAGTTCTTGAATCACTTGCCTACCAGACGAAAGACGTGCTTGAAGCGATGGAAGCTGATTCGGGCATTTCGTTAAAAACGCTGCGTGTTGATGGCGGCGCCGTAATGAACGCCTTTTTAATGCAGTTCCAAAGCGACATGCTTGATGTGCCGGTTGAACGGACACAAATTAACGAAACGACAGCGCTTGGTTCAGCTTACTTGGCGGGGCTTGCTGTTGGCTTCTGGAATGACCGTTCGGAAATCGCGCAAAACTGGCAGGTTGCCCGTACATTTGAACCAGACATGAACGATGAAACGCGTGAAAAGCTGTACAGTGGCTGGAAAAAAGCTGTGAAAGCGGCTATTGCGTTTCAATAACACTAATGGTAGAATGATTATAAGTTAATACATTGTCCGGAGAAACGGGAGAGACCTGAAAGCAAAGCAGCGATAGCTGTTTGCATTTTCAGGTCTCTTTTTGTTTATTCTGGGGTATAAAAATAGAGGAATCATAAAGGGGATGACGAAATGAATTTTACTAATCATCAGCGTACGGAAAAAATAAATGCTCTTCAAAACGAACAATTTGACGTGTTAGTAATCGGCGGCGGGATTACCGGTGCCGGGATCGCGCTTGATGCATCAATGCGCGGCATGAAGACGGCATTAATAGATATGCAGGATTTTGCGGCAGGTACATCCAGCCGTTCGACAAAGCTCGTACACGGCGGTCTTCGCTATTTAAAACAGTTTGAAGTGAAAATGGTGGCAGAAGTCGGCAAAGAGCGTGCTATTGTATATGAAAACGGTCCGCATGTGACCACGCCGGAATGGATGCTGCTGCCGTTTCATGAAGGAGGCAACTTCGGTCCGCTTTCAACGTCATTTGGCCTTCGTGTATACGACTTTTTGGCGGGCGTGAAGCGGTCAGAGCGCCGGAAAATGTTTTCTGCAGAAAAAACACTTCAAAAAGAGCCGCTCATTAAAAAAGAAGGTTTAAAAGGCGGCGGTTACTATGTGGAATACCGGACAGATGATGCAAGACTAACACTTGAAGTGATGAAAAAAGCGGCTGAAAAAGGAGCGCTTTGCTTAAATTATATTAAAGCGGATGGATTTACGTACGATAACGGCAAATTAAACGGTATTCAGGCAGTTGATCAATTAACAAACGAACCATTAAGGATCTACGCCGCAAAGGTCATTAACGCGTCTGGCCCGTGGGTGGATGAAGTGCGCAAAAAAGACGGCAGTGAAAATGGAAAACATTTGCGCCTGACAAAAGGGGTTCATATCGTCATTGATCAATCCGTTTTCCCGCTTCACCAAGCTGTTTATTTTGACACACCGGACAAGCGGATGGTTTTTACGATTCCGCGTGAAGGCAAGGCGTACGTCGGCACGACAGATACGTTTTATAATACGGATCCGATTCGTCCTGATGTCACAGAAGAAGACCGTTCGTACTTACTGGGTGCTATTCGATTTATGTTCCCTGGGGTTGACGTAAAAGAAAGTGATATTGAATCGTCCTGGTCAGGCGTCCGCCCGCTTATTTATGAAGATGGCAAAGATCCTTCTGAAATTTCCCGGAAAGATGAGATTTGGGAAGCAGAATCCGGCTTGTTGACGATTGCAGGCGGAAAATTAACAGGCTACCGGAAAATGGCTGAAACCATTGTGGACTTAGTCGCTAAGCGCTTCAAAGAAGAAAAAGGGGTTTTATACAGCCCGTCTGAAACGAAGCATTTGCCGATTTCAGGTGGGGATGTCGGAGGATCAGCGAACTTCCTGACGTTTGTAAAAGCAAAAACGGCTGTTGGTGTTTCAAAAGGCTTTACAGAAGAAGAAGCAAAAAAGATCGTGCATATGTACGGATCTAATGCCGAAAAGGTATTTTCTTATAAAGAAGAAAGTGGGCTTCCTGCAGTTTTAAACGCGCAGCTGCTTTACGCGATTGGGGAAGAAATGGCTTACACGCCGGCGGACTTTTTTATTCGCCGCACAGGTGCCTTGCTGTTCGACATTGATACAGTTTTAACGTATAAACAGCCGGTTACGAACAAAATGGCGCAGCTGTTCAACTGGACGGACGAAGAAAAAACAAAACATGCGGCAGAACTGGAAGCAGAAATCGCCGCCTGTTCGTAACGGCCGGTATCCGCTATAATAAGGATACTTATACGTAAAAGGCTGTGAAACAAAGTGAAGAAAGACAAAGTGGCTGTCGTCATTGGCCCGACAGCATCCGGAAAAACGGATTTAAGCATTTATCTCGCAAAAGAATTTAACGGCGAAGTGATCAGCGGGGATTCCATGCAGATTTACCGCGGCCTCTCTATTGGAACCGCGAAAGTGACGAAAGAAGAAATGAACGGTGTGCCGCATCATTTAATTAATATTAAAAATCCGGATGAATCTTTTTCTGCCGCTGAATTCCAGCAGCTTGCCCGTGAAAAGATCGCTGATATCAATGCGCGCGGCAAGCTGCCGATTATTTGCGGCGGCACGGGTCTTTACATTCAATCCGTTTTGTATGATTACCAATTTGCTGAAGATGGCATAGATCATACGATTCGAAAAGAACTTGAAGCAGAAGCGAAGAAAATGGGTGCTGACGCGCTGCATGAACAATTGAGAAAAGTAGATCCGGCAATGGCTGCTTCGTTTCATCCGAACAACGTACGCCGGACGATTCGCGCGCTTGAAATTTACCGGACAACCGGCGAGCCTGCGTCTAAACGAAAAAACTCGGAAATACCTGATGAAAAATACGACAATGTGATGATCGGTCTCTCGATGGAACGGGCAGTATTGTACGATCGCATTAACCGCCGTGTCGATTTGATGATGAAGGCAGGGCTTTTAAACGAAGCGAAATGGCTGTATGAGACGAATTTAGTGAATGCACCGGCTGTTCAGGCGATTGGCTACAAGGAGCTGTTTCCATATTTGCGCGGCGAGCAGCCGCTTGAAGAAGGAGTAGACATATTAAAACAAAATTCTCGCCGCTACGCTAAACGTCAGCTGACTTGGTTCCGCAATAAAATGGATATCAACTGGTTTGATGTAACCGATGAATCTGCACGAGATGAAAAAAAACAACAAATTTGCTCGCTGTTGGCAGGAAAGCTGAATCTGAGGTAGAATTAGTAATAATGGATTCAGATAGAAAGAGGAGGAACGAAGCATGAAACAGCCGATTAATATTCAAGACCAATTTTTGAACCAGCTGCGTAAAGAAAGCACAATGGTTACTGTATTTTTATTGAATGGATTTCAATTGCGCGGCCTCATTAAGGGGTTTGACAATTTTACCGTTCTCGTGGAAACAGACGGGAAACAGCAGCTTGTGTTCAAACATGCCATTTCGACATTTGCTCCTCAACGCAGCGTCAGCTTAAACTTTGACGAACAAGAATAAGAAACAACGAAGATCCGCTCACAGCGGGTCTTTTTTTTGTGCGTGCGCATATCTTTTTCTATAAAGGAGGGCGTCACATGAAGCAGACAAACAAAGAAGGCCGTATTCATGTCGTCCTGAATCCAAAAGAAAAGCCAGCACCAGCGGCAGGCTGGCCGGATCATCCGGAGCACGGTCTTCTCCGCACAATCGAAGAAGAAATAGAAACCTTAATCGGTCTCGCCGGTTTAAAAACACTTATAAGAGAATTGTATGCAGCTGCATATATAAGCAAAAAGCGGATGGAAGCCGGTATTGATACAAAGGGGCAAATGCTGCATATGCTGTTTACCGGAAATCCCGGCACCGGTAAAACCACGGCTGCACGGCTCTTTGCATCGATGTTTAAGCGGCTCGGTTTATTGGAAAAAGGTCATTTTATCGAAGCAGAACGGGCGGACCTTGTCGGGGAATATATTGGCCACACGGCGCAAAAAACGCGCGATCTCATAAAAAAGTCACTTGGCGGTGTCTTGTTTATCGATGAAGCATATTCCCTTGCACGCGGCGGAGAAAAAGACTTTGGAAAAGAAGCGATCGACACGCTCGTTAAGCAAATGGAAGATCATCAGAACAGCTTCATCCTCATATTAGCTGGATACCCGCGGGAAATGGCTCACTTTTTATCAATGAATCCAGGACTCCAGTCCAGGTTTCCGATTATTCACCATTTTCCCGACTACACGACGAGCGAATTGCTTGAAATTGCAGACGTGATTGCTACTGAAAAAAACTATGAAATTGACCGGGAAGGCAGGAATGTATTACTGGCTAGGATTGAGCAGGAAAAGAAACTGGGGGGATTTCGCTTCGCGAACGGGCGGAACATCCGGACATTAATCGAAAAAGCGGCCCGCCGGCAGGCGATCCGGCTGATGAAGCAATCTGCTCATTCAAAAAAAGAGCTTAAAATGCTGAAAGGAGAAGATTTTCAATTGTCAGAATAAAGACACATATGGTAAAATGTCGAAAAGGATGATGAAGATGAAAAAAAAGCCCGTCAAGGAAAGAATCATTGAAACCGCTTTAATCATGTTTGAAAAGCACGGCTATCATGGAGTGACCGTTGATCAGATCGTTGATGAATGCGGCACATCCAAAGGCGGATTTTATCATAATTTCCGATCAAAAGATGAACTGCTGTATCATATACATGACGTATTTATTTCTTATTTGCTGAATAAAGCGAAGGAATCGTACGAAAAGGAGACGGATCCCGTTTCGAGAATGTGTGGCATTATCACGTCATTTACGAAAATATTCGATTTATATAAATCGCATATTACGGTGTTTTATCAGGAAAGCACGTATTTAAAAGGTGATTTTGAGATACAAATCAATGAAAAACGTGAACAGTACCGCCAGCTTCTTCTGCAAATTATTCGGGAAGGCCAGGAAAACGGTGATTTTCGTCCTGAGGTGCCGGCCCAAATCTCTACAATGGCCATTATGGGGATGATCAACTGGATGTACAAATGGTTTAAAAAAGAAGGCGAATTGACTATCGAAGACATTGCCCGTGTTTTTAACGACATGATGCTGCATTCCCTTTTAACCGAAGAAGCCATGAAAGCAGGGAAAGGCGACATGTTCCTCTTGAAAACAGAACCCGTCCAATAAGGCGGTTTCTTTTTTTTATTAAAAAAGCAGAAGGCGCCTGTTTATCAGCGACAAGCATAAGACGAGCCCTGGCGGAGGCGCTTTATGCCTCCAGAAGGGCTTGGCTTAGAGCAAAGTCTAAGAACGCAGCGTCCTGCTGCAACGGCTTTGTGACTCACATCCTGTGAGTCATCGAGCTGATGGCGTCTGGAGCTGGACATTATATAAAAACACCCGCCAGATGGCGAGTGGGTCGTTAAAACTTAACTCTTCTCTTTGGCAAATGCCAGCCATATTTATAAGAAAGAATTCGAAGCACGGTAATAAACATAAACAAAATAATAAGCTGAGCTGGCGTCTGGGCTCCTCCAATGGCAATAATCAACCCGGCAAGCGCCGCCCATACTCCATACACCTCATCGCGAAGTAAAGCCGGTTTCCGCTGCGCCAGCACGTCACGGACGAGCCCGCCGCCGCTTCCAGTTAAAACTGCTGCCACGACAACCGCACTGAGCGGATGATTCATGCCCGCCGCATATAAAGCGCCCTGCACCGCAAAAGCGGCAAGACCGATCGCATCAAAAAAGTTCCCCCAGACCGGCCAATGGCGAAGGAGATTTTGCGGAAATAAAATGACAGCTGTAATTGAAAGAGCCGCAATCGTAAAAAAATCCCCTTGCTCCCACAAAGCCGAGACCGGAACGCCAATAAGTAAATTCCGGATCGCCCCGCCGCCAAATGCGGTAATCATGCCTAAAATATATATGCCAAACAAATCATATTCTTCTTCCATTGCGACGATCGCGCCCGAAATCGCAAACGCGATCGTGCCAATTACCGTAAAAATATCCCACGTAATGTCCATTCCGAACCTTCCTTCATCCAAAATGTTTAATGTTCGGATATTATTATAAACGATTCATGTTTTGGCAGCTACTTTTTCTTTCAAGAAAACCAGGATTTTGCTATGATAAAACTAGTGAAGAAGAAAGTAGGAACCAGCTCATGACAAGCATGTTTGACTTATTGAAAAACGGCGCCATCATTCGCGAAAAAGCGGCTGAGGCAGAAGTGAAAATTACCGGTGTCCACCAGAAAATTGACGAAATGGCGGAATACAATCAATTCCGTGTACTGCAAAGCTTTCAAAAAAACCAAGTAAGCGATTTTCACTTTACGCCGTCAACCGGATACGGCTATGACGATGCCGGAAGAGAAACGCTGGAAAACGTGTATGCTGATGTGTTTGGCGGCGAAAGTGCCTTAGTGCGGCCGCAGATTATTTCCGGTACACACGCCATTACCATCTCGCTGTTCGGCATTTTGCGCCCCGGCGATGAACTGCTGTATATTACAGGAAAGCCGTATGATACATTAGATGAAATTATCGGCATTAGCGGTCCATCAAACGGCTCGCTTCGTGACTTCGGCATTTCGTACAAGCATGTTGACTTAAACGAAAACGGGCGCCCGGATTTTGATGAAATCCGAAGCAGTATAAACAAAAAAACAAAAATGATCGCCATTCAGCGTTCAAAAGGATACGCGGTGCGTCCGTCGTTTACAATAGACGAAATAAGGGAAATGATTTCATTTGTAAAGGATATCAAGCCGGACGCCGTTGTTTTTGTTGATAATTGCTACGGAGAATTCGTGGAGAGGGAAGAGCCGCTTCATATCGGCGCCGATTTAATTGCTGGGTCGCTTATTAAAAATCCTGGCGGCGGCATTGCAAAAACAGGCGGCTACATTGCGGGCAAAAAAGAGCATGTCGAAAGCTGTTCGTATCGTATGACGTCACCTGGAATTGGTGCAGAAGCAGGGGCAAGTTTATATAGCCTTCAGGAAATGTATCAAGGGTTATTTCTTGCTCCGCACGTGGTTGCGCAAAGCTTAAAAGGGGCCGTTTTTACTGCCGCCATGCTTGAACAATTCGGCCTGAAAACAACACCTGCGTGGGACGAGCCGCGCACAGACTTAATTCAAGCGGTACAGTTCGAGGACCGCGACAAAATGGTGTCGTTTTGCCAGGCGATTCAATTCGCCTCACCTGTCAACTCGCATGTAACGCCACAGCCTGCGTATATGCCCGGGTATGAAGACGATGTTATTATGGCAGCCGGCACATTTATTCAAGGCGCGAGTATTGAGCTGACAGCAGACGGTCCGCTGCGTCCGCCTTATGCAGCTTACATACAGGGCGGCCTCACCTATGCACACGTAAAAATTGCCGTAACGAGCGCCATTGACTATTTAATCGAATCCAAAAAAATCTGACAAACTTTTAAATAATAAATAAATTAGTGTGATAAAACATTACATGGTGTTGACAAATGAAATAACATGATTTATAGTTAGTGTATCAGATGATAATAAGGAGGGGAAAACATGAGCAGCCAAATACGCCGGACCATGCCGCTTTTTCCGATGGGAACAGTTATGAAATTAACCGATTTATCTGCAAGGCAAATTCGCTATTATGAGCAGCATCATTTAATTACCCCGGATCGTTCTGATGGAAACCGGCGTCTCTATTCATTGAACGATATTGATCGACTGCTTGAAGTGAAAGATCTTCTTGATCAGGGCATCAATATGGCCGGGATTAAAAAAATCCTGCTGAAAGACGAATCGCAGGAAATTGAATTAGAAACAAAAGATAGTGGCGTGAAATTGAAAAAGGAGTTCACCGACGAGGAGCTTCGCAAGCTGCTTCGCAAAGAGTTAATCAATGCGGGACGCTTCAATCGCTCACCAGGAATGGACCGGCGATTTTTCCACTAATCTTTTGCCATACAAGGTTTACATATTTGAGGAGGAATGGATAACAAATGGGTAAGTACACACGTGAAGACATTCAGCGATTAGCAAAAGAACAAGACGTAAAATATATTCGTCTTCAGTTCACAGACATTCTTGGCACAATCAAAAACGTAGAGATCCCGGTGAGCCAGCTTGACAAAGCGCTGGACAACAAAATGATGTTTGACGGCTCTTCAATCGAAGGATTTGTACGCATTGAAGAATCAGACATGAATCTTTATCCGGATCTTGACACTTGGGTTGTTTTTCCTTGGACTGCTGAAAAAGGGAAAGTGGCGCGTCTTATTTGTGATATCTACACTCCTGAAGGAGAGCCGTTCCCAGGTGACCCTCGTGCGAACTTGAAGCGTGTTCTTGGCGAAATGAAAGAATTGGGCTTCACAGATTTCAATCTTGGGCCTGAGCCTGAATTCTTCTTGTTTAAATTGGATGCAAACGGCGAACCAACCCTTGAACTAAACGATAATGGCGGATACTTTGACCTTGCACCAACTGACCTAGGCGAAAACTGCCGCCGCGATATCGTGCTTGAGCTTGAAGAAATGGGCTTTGAAATCGAAGCATCTCACCACGAAGTAGCGCCAGGCCAGCACGAAATCGACTTTAAATACGCGGACGCTATTACAGCTTGTGACAACATCCAAACATTTAAACTAGTTGTTAAAACAATCGCCCGTAAGCACGGCTTGCACGCAACATTTATGCCAAAACCATTGTTCGGCGTAAACGGTTCTGGTATGCACATGAACTTGTCTCTATTCAAAGAGGGCAAAAACTCATTCTTTGATGAAAGCGGCGAATTGAAACTAAGTGAAACGGCTTACCAGTTTATCGCAGGCATCGTGAAAAACGCAGAAGCGTTCACAGCAATCTGTAACCCGACTGTTAACTCGTACAAACGCCTTGTTCCTGGCTACGAAGCACCTTGCTACGTTGCATGGTCTGGCCAAAACCGCAGCCCGCTAATCCGCATCCCGGCATCACGCGGTCTAAGCACACGTGTAGAAGTACGTTCTGTTGATCCAGCAGCGAATCCGTACCTTGCAATGGCTGTTCTTTTAGCAGCAGGTCTTGACGGAATCAAAAACGAACTGGCTCCACCAGCGCCAGTTGACCGCAACATCTATGCAATGGACAAAGATGAGCGCGAAGCAGAAGGCGTCCGCGATCTTCCATCAAACTTGTCAATCGCACTTGATGTATTGAAGAAAAGTGATACAATTAAAAACGCGCTTGGTGAGCACATCCTTGAGCACTTTATCGAAGCAAAAGAAATTGAATGGGATATGTTCCGCACACAAGTACACCCTTGGGAGCGCGAGCAATACATGTCAATGTACTAAGAAACTTAACCCCTTGAGCCGTATGGCTTCAAGGGGTTTTTCTTTGTTTTAAAATGTGGGTAAAACACATAAAAAAAGGGCACGGAAAACACCGCACCCACAAAACACCCACAAGATGTCATTCTTTTTGAAAAAGCCTTCCGGAATAATCCTCGTATTTTTGCAAATTCCCTTGTTCCAGCTTTTTTGAAACGTGCGCATACACATCTGCCGTGATACCCATACTCCCGTGGCCGAGACGTTCCTGTACATACTTCATATCAGCACCGGATTCCAGCAAAAGGACCGCGTGGGTATGACGCAGCGAATGGATAGAAAGCTGGGGAAGGTCTGCTTTTTTTAATATGCGGGCAAAAGAATTAAAGAGTGTGGACTTGGGCATTACATTGCCATCATTACGGCATAGAACGAGATTTAAGTCATGGTTATAGAAATCGTTTAGTGCCAACTTATTTTGATTCTGATATTTCAAATGGAATTGAAGAGCATTAGTCAAGGACTGGCTGATGGTGATAGTTCGTTTTGACTTATGCGTTTTTGTATCTCCAAACAACTCTTCATCTTCTTTCGGATCAAAATCCAGGGTCTTATTAATAGAGATGGTTTTCCCTTTTAAATCAACGTCTGTCCATTGAATAGCAGCGGCTTCTCCTTTACGCATCCCAGTTTCAATAAGCACCATAAAAAAGAGCCAGTAAAGATAGTTATCCTGGTAGGCAGCCTGTAAAAAGGACGGAATGTCAGCTGAATCAATGAATTGGATTTCTTCTTGCTTTTTCGTGCCTTTAACAGTTGCGCCCAAGCAGGGGTTTCTTTGTAGAATGCCCAAAATAACTGCTTTACTCATGGCGTTATACATTGTTCCATGTGCAATTTCTACGGTTCGTTTGCTGTAGTCTTTATCAGACAGGTGATTTAAAAACTTTTGATACATAATGGGCTTTAAATCTTTTAGCAGGATACTCTGGAAATAGGGAAGAAGATGGTTTCGAATATTGCGTTCATGTACAAGATACGTATTTTTACGGACTGAATCTTTCTTGTATTCCATCAGCCAGTTAGTCAAGAACGATTTCAGAGTGTATACTTTATCATTACATGGATGTACACATTTTCCGTTATTTGATCATCCGAATGACCAAGTCTGGTCATGGATTTATTGCTATATAAGTTGACTCTGTAACTTTACATCCTCACACATAGCCGGTCGATCACTTCGTCAGGGTGGTCGCCTGCGTAGCGAAAAAAGGCGCGGACAGCTATCACAATTTTCTGGACACTGCCGAAGAAGACATATAGTTTTATCAGATTTTTTTCTTGCCTTCTTAAGGGGAAGGAGTTTTTCTCTTATCTGCCTGTTAAATACTAGCAGGTGACTAGGGTTAGAAAAAATTGCCGGTTGTTTCTCCCTCCAAAATGCATAACAATTAAAGCAGCAAGAAAGCAGTCAAATACATAGGAGGGAAATTATGAAAAAGAAAAAATTGCTCCTTTCACTAATTGCAGGTATGACCCTTACTTTTTCTGCTGTTACTATGCAGCCTTCTAATTCCAAAGCACAGACAACTAGCCATGATCCAGTTATCTTCATTCACGGTGCAGGCGGTATCGGCGCAAGCTTTTACGGCATTGAAAATTACCTGAAAAAACAAGGCTGGTCCGATAATGAACTGTATGCTATTGAAATGAACGATAAATCTGGTAATAATCAAAATAATGCAAAACAGCTTGCTTCTTATGTAGATGAAGTGTTAAAGAAAACAGGAAAGAGCAAGGTTGATATTGTTGGACACAGCATGGGAGGCCCGAATGCCCTGACTTATATTCTCAATGGTGGCGGAAGCAAGGTGAACGATGTCGTCACGTTTGGCTCTCCAAACAAAATGGTAACATCGAAAGCTCCAGTGGGTACTGATCCTACCCATAAAATTCTTTATACTTCGATTTACAGCACCAACGACTATGTGGTGAACAATTGGCTTTCACCCCTTCAGGGAGCGAAAAACGTTCAAATCAGCGGTGCAGACCACCTTTCAATGCTCATGAACAGTAGAGTCAACGAGCTGATTAAAGAAGGATTGAATGGCGGAGGGGAAAATTCAAATTAACAAAAGATTCTTATCTTGAACTTAGTTTTTTCAACAATTACAAACTGGAATAGTAAGCACAGACCGCCTAATGCTTTACTAGAATGATAATCGAAGCCAGAACGAATAACAATAATCTATAAACATGCAGCATTTAACGTAATAGGGACTGACCGAATTGAAGGGAGTCCCTATTTTAAATTTCCCGTCAAGTTAAAATGGAAAATATGACAGAAGCGAGATATGATCGGAGTGAAGAGTTACATTACACAGAATTTCTGCTTTCAGCAGAAATCCAGACTGTTGAGAAAGTCTCAACAGTCTTCTTTTTCTTGTCCTTTTTTTGCACTAGTGTCGCATTAATTAAATTTCAATATTAAAAAAACTCAAAATCTTCAATAATTTTGTTTTGTGCAAAGAAAAAGCCCTTTATAACGGATAAGTCAGGTGGTAACCCGTACAAATCCACTAATAAAGGACAACACTCATGGACAAGATTACACGAAAAACTTCATTTGGACAATGGTTTTCGCCCATAAATTTGAGCGTTTTTGAAGTACAGGTGAAACCAAGAAATTAGATTTCTATACGAAAAAATTAACGACAGAGTCATTTCTAAAATTACTGCTTTTTGCGCAGCTACAAGAAATCGAAAGCCTTCATGCGCTCAGTGACTGTCTTTTCGATGACCAGCTTCAAAAGGAAATCGATCTTGATTCGATTAGTATTTCCCAGCTGTCACGGCGATTAAATGGCATTACGTATGTATCTTTGTCGATCTCTTTAACCGCGAAATTATTGGCTTCAGCACGGGACCAAACAAAGATGCAAGCCTTGTCGCACGGGCTTTTTCTTCCATTCAAGGTGATCATTGAATACAAATGATCGTCCCTTAAGAAAGCTGTCTGATTTAGTATTGACAATCCACTGTCGGAAATATCAAATGAGAAACTGATCCTTTTTTATAGAGAAATGGTTAAACTTTCTCCTAGTCAAAGAAATCAATACCGTTTCATATTACTAGTTGAATCTAATCTCTTCTTAAAAGAAGTCGTGCAAGTTATTAGTAAACTTAATGATTTAGGGATTGATGGTATCCAAGCAAGTGATTTATATATGAGAATCATTAGCAAATATGGTGATCGTGGTTCTATCCCCCGAAGAGTCAGGTGTGTATTACAAACACTACTAAATTTTATGATTCTTGAAAATAAAAATCGTAAGTGGTACGTAAAGGATCGTGAATTATTCCTTTGCTTAAATAATTATGATCGTAACTTTTCTCTTTTTAATGTGTAATAAAATCAAAAAAAGACAAGAAAATGCTGCTCAGCTTTATCTTGTCTTTTTTTGATTTTGATATTTTTTCGATTCAATGCTTGAAAGTATTTTCTAGCTTTTTTGTTCTGTCTAAAACTCAAAAGTTTTAGACACTCTTTTTATTTTAAGGCTTTGTTAAAGTCTAATGTTGATAAAATCCGTATTGGTTTGTGGTACGCTATATGAACGAACTGTTGATTAATTAAGATCTAATTTGGTGTTATAAATAATGTAGGAGAGCATTTGACCAATAAATAAAAGCAGAGAGTGAAACAATGATAAAAATAAAAGAAGCAGAATAATTTATGAAAAACAAAATTAGTGAAAATTTTACGGATATTGTAAAGGAGCACATTTGTGTAACCGGTTAGTAAAATGAAAGTAAACTATTCAAGAGTAAGAAAGAAGCCACTCTATTATTCAATTAGATATATTAATTGGATGGGAAAAGAAAGTATAGATATCTATGAGTCGAAAGCAGCCTCAAATGGCGTCAGGCTACTTTGTGAATACCGAACGGACGAAGTATGAGTAAGGAAACGAGGCGAAGAGTAAACTGAAGAGCAAAATAGAGCTTCTAGAGAAAAGTACAAAAGATAATATGATGACAAAGCAACTTGGAATTGAAGAAGGTAATCCACCCAAAATATTTTTTTAATGTACATTTAAATTAATTTGATTTATTTTAATCTATAAGGAAGGTGAATTTGATGAAGGTCACAGCAAAGATGATTGCAGAAGAGCTTGACATTTCCACCGCAACAGTAGACCGAGTGTTGAATAACCGCAAAGGCGTCAGCCAGAAAACAATACGAAAAGTGAAGTTAAAAGCAGAGGAAATGGGATATAAGCCAAATAAAGCTGCTAAATTTTTATCTACTCAAAAAACGATGACGGTATTATTTATTCTGCAGGTTATTCCAGATTACTTTTGGGGAGAGATAGAGAGAGAGATACGGAAGACGGCTTTGCTGTTTGAGGATTTCGGATTCAAAGTAGAGGTAGCCCGTGTTTCATCTACTGAACAGAAGATTCAGATTGCTTATTTTGAAAACGTCATCGAAGAAAATGAGTATGATGCGATTGTAATTGCTCCCTACGATTCTAAACCATTCATTGCCTCCATCAATAAAGCCATAAATCGCGGCATTCCCGTTTTTTCTCTGAATAATGATGTTCCAGAAAGCCAGCGGATTTCATTTGTCGGAAGTGATTATTATGACGCCGGCTATTTGGCAGCGGAACTTATTTCCATGTTTTCAAAAGAGCTAAAAAAAGTAGTTATTGTTCGAGAAGATGAAGAAACGTTTCAAATGATCCGAAAAGAACGCGGTTTTCGAGCGTATTTTCAGGACCATCATCTGGATGTAGAAATTATTACGCTACCGGTGGTCAGCTCTTACACGAATCCTTTATTGTTTACAAACACACAGGTTTTTGTTGGAGCAGATGGAGTATATATTGCCAATGGTATTTTGGGAGAAGCCGGCACATTTTTTAAGGAATGTTCTATGCCACGCCCACCGTTTATTGTTGGCCATGACATTAGTGAGACTATCCATGAGCATTTACAGCAGAATGTCATTCAAGCGACTATTTGTCAGGATCCATCTTCACAGGCAGCGACGGCTGTAAAAAAAGTGTTTGATTATTTGCATTCAGGAGATAAGGGAGCTGAAAAAGATACAATTGTAAAACTGGAAATCGTGACAAAAACAAATGCAAAATATTATTTGCATCGATAAAAAAGAAGGGCAGAAGACACCCTTTCTTAAATATAATTAATTAAAAAATCAAAAAAATGATTGACGTACATCATTTTGTCTATTAAAATGAAAAAGTAAAGCGCTTACAAAAAGCTATAAAACAAAGAAGTTTGCTCTTCCTTTATTAATTTTAGCTAAAAATGATTAACGTAAATCAATATTCTGAAAATTTATAGGGGTGATGGATGAATGAAAAATGTAAGGGTAATACAAGTTGGCGCTGGGGGATTTGGTCTATCTTGGCTGGAAGTAATCAGTAAGTCTTCCGGAATCGAACTCGTCGGTGTAGCCGACCTTGTTCCGGAAAATCATGAGAAAGCGAACGAAGTTTTAAAAGACGATAAGGTACAGTACTTCGAACAGTATGCTGACGCGTTTCGGGCACTGGAGGCGGACATCGCAATTATTGTTACGCCGCCCCAAACACATAAACAGGTAGCGGTCGATGCACTGGAAGCTGGTTTACATGTGTTTATGGAAAAGCCCATTGCGCAGACAATCGAGGATGCAATCGAGTTGCAGATCATAGCAAAAAAATATCCGCAGCGGGTGATGATCAGCCAAAACTACCGGTGGAGACCGGAAATACAGGCTCTTAAAAAAGCAGTAGAAAAGCAAATTGCCGGACCAATCGAGTACGTGGAGTGGGTGTTCCGACGGGCGACGAACTTTGGAGGATGGCGGGACCACTATAAAGAAATTGTGATCGAGGACATGAGCATTCACCATTTTGATTTGATGAGGTATTTGCTTGGCAAAAATGCCAGCACGGTTTACGCCAAAAGCAAGCGGCCTTCTTGGAGTTGGTTTAAAGGAAATCCGACCGCGAGTGTCACGATGACGTTTGAAGATACACTGGTAAACTACTTTGCTAGCTGGGTCACCAGTGGTCCTGAAACATCATGGAATGGTGATATTAAGCTACACGGCCAAAAGGGTGTCATTGAACTGACGAACGATGTGCCAGCCTTTGTAAGCAGTAATGGCCAAAAGACGTTACTTTCTTTGCCGGAGATGGAGCGGGTAGATCGTGAGTATTCTCTTTATGAGATGGTGAAAGCACTTGAGGAAAATAGGGAGCCTGTAACAAGCCTTGATGACAATTTAAACAGTTTTGGCATTGTTGGAGCAGCAGTGGAATCCATTCAAACATCAAATGAAATTGTAATGGAACAATACTTGAAACAAATGGAGGCGTCCAAATGAACAAAAAAATGTTTTTCATGATTTTCTTGTCTTTGATGCTGGTACTGAGTGCATGTGGTTCCTCTGATTCAGGAGCAGATGAGAGTGGTTCAGCGGATAATGGCCAAGTAACCATTAAAATTTGGGATTACTTAGCGCCGGATACTTCCAGTGATCGCGAGCAGGTCGCCTTAATGGAAAAATACATGGAAGACAATCCAAAGGTTAAATTTGAGCGGACGTATATGCCGTTTGCGGATATGAAAACGAAATTGCTTCAAGGCGTTGGGGCCGGAGATTTGCCTGATATCGTGGTAATTGACAACCCGGATCACCAGTCATTTTCGCAGGCAGGTGTGTTTGCAGATATTACAGATAAGGTAGAAGAGTGGGGAGAAGCAGACAAGTACTTTGAAGGCCCGATGGCTTCTGCCATGCTGGATGGAAAATATTACGGCATTCCGAATAACAGTAATGCACTGGCGATTTATTACAACAAAGATATGTTTGAAGCAGCCGGTATTACAGAGACACCAAAAACGTGGGAAGAGTTCAATGAAGCAGCGAAGAAGCTGACCACAGGCGATGTAAAAGGATTTGCAATGTCAGGCAAAAAAAGTGAAGAGGGCACATTCCAATTCCTTCCTTATTTATGGCAGACAGGAGCAGATCTGGATTCCTTTGACAGCAGCGAAGCTAAATCTGCTATGTCTCACGTGCAGCAAATGGTGGATAAAGGTGTTCTTTCATCGAATATGATTAACTGGGATCAATCTGATGTCCTTGTCCAATTTCAAACGAAAAAAGTGGCCATGATGGAAAATGGACCGTGGCAAATCCCAATGTTGATGGAGCAGTCAAAGGACATAAATTGGGGTGTCTTTCTAATGCCGGCCGGCGAGGCGGGATCAGCATCCATTTTAGGTGGCGAAAATTGGGCCATTACAGAATCCTCTGAAGCGAAAGACGCCGCGTGGGATTTTATTAAGTGGACGCAAAAGCCAGACGTTCTTGGACCGATGCATGAACTTGGAGGCCGTCTGCCAAGCCGGGAAGATGTAGCATCTGATAATTCCTACAGTTGGGCTAAAGATGAAAATATGAAGGTCTTTATGGAACAGCTGAAAACAGCAAAACCGAGAGCGTACGGAACGAAATACCCAGAAATCTCGACGAATGTACAAGAAGCGATCCAGCGTGCCATGACGGGTGAAGACGTAGACAAAGTGATGGAAGATACAGCCGCGAAAATCGAGCCGCTGCTTCCTTAATATGATAGGAGAGATATTTGTCTCTCCTATTTTTAGGAGGATGTTTTCATGAATGGATCAATGGCAAAATCAACAATCGCAAAGAATTCGATAAGAAAGCGGTCTTTTACGAAAAACCTGTCACAATATTTGTTTGTTATTCCAGCTGCACTGTTTGTTCTTTTGTTTATGGTGTACCCGATTGTTTACAACATTATTGTCAGTTTTCAGGATTTAACGTTGATGAATTTGCGACAGGGCGGAAGCTTTATCGGGCTGCAAAATTATATTGAAATCGTGCAGACAGAAAAGTTTGTGATTGCGTTGAAAAACACTATTATTTACACATTTAGCTGTATTTTTTTTCAAGTAATCATTGGCTATTTGCTTGCGGTGTTTTTAAATCAAGATTTCCCATTTAGAAATTTTTTCCGCTCAATTATGCTTCTTGCATGGATGACACCGCTTGTCATTACAGGAACTCTTTTCAAGTGGCTGTTTGATGTAGATTATGGGGTGATCAACTACTTGCTGACGTCACTTCATCTCATTGACAATCCGATCAACTGGCTCGGGCAGGAAAGCACGGCTCTTGCCGCCGTGATCATCACAAACACATGGGTCGGGATTCCATTTAATATGATTTTGATTTTAGCAGCAATGCAAGCGCTGCCAAGTGATGTGTATGAAGCAGCGAAGGTAGATGGAGCCAGTAAGTTGCAGACATTTTCAAACGTTACAATGCCGCTATTGAGGCCGGCTCTTTTAATCATTTTAGTGCTCGGTATTATTTACACGTTCAAGGTGTTCGACATTATCTTGATCATGACGGGCGGTGGACCGGTAAATGCGACACAGGTGCTTCCTTTCTACGGCTATGAGCTCGCGTTTGTGAACTTCAACTTCGGCGCAAGCGGAGCGGTTGCAACAATTATTTTAGTCATTTTGTTATGCATTGCGCTTGTATATTTAATGATGATCCGGAAGGAGGAAGCAGAATGAGAAAATACTCCATAAAGCAATATATGCTGCTTGTGATGGCGATCATCATTACGATGATTTTCCTCTTTCCGATTTATTGGATGATCGTTACGTCTGTGAAACCGATCCAAGACGTGTTTGCTACGCCTCCGATGATCATTCCTGAAACAATTCAATTCGATGCGTATGTAAAAAACCTGATCGAAGATAGAAGCCTGTTTCCGTATATTCGAAATTCGTTGATTGTAGCATTAGGAACAGCATTATTAACATTAGTGCTGGCTATACCATGTGCATATGCGCTGGCGCGTTTTAAGTTAAAGTGGGGAAATATTTTGCTTCTGGTTTTGCTTGTAACGCAAATGATCCCGGGCATTATGATGGCAATGCCGCTTTACATTTTGTTCAGCAAAATTGGTTTACTGAACAGCTATTTGGCTTTAATTGTCGGCAACACGACATCGGCTTTGCCATTTGCCATTGTGATTATGCGGCCGTTTTTCCTGTCGATTCCAAAAGGGCTGGAAGAAGCAGCGGTTATTGACGGATGCAATCGTTTTACGGCGTTTTTCCGGATTATTCTGCCGCTGACAAAACCGGTTGTACTGACTGTCAGCACATTTAGCTTTTTATTTGCCTGGGGTGATTTGATCTTTGCCCTAACTCTGGCTACGGATGAAAAAATTCGTCCGCTGACAATGGGACTGACGAAATTTATTGGTCAATATGGAACGCAGTGGGACAACTTGATGGCTGTATCAACGATCGCTGCCGCACCCATTCTTATTGCATTTTTATTTTTACAAAAATATATTGTCAGCGGCATTACGGCTGGCGCAGAAAAATAACAAGGGAGCTGATCAAATGAAGCTAGGTGTATTTGCTGTTTTATTTTCTGATTTATCACTGGAGGATATGCTGGATCATATCAAAGAAAAAGGAATTCACACGGTAGAAATTGGCGCAGGTGGCTATATAGGCGATGCCCACTGTAAGCCAGAAGAGTTGCTAGCTGATGATGAAAAATGCCGTGCATTTAAACAAGCATTTGATGATCGCGACATTTCCATCAGCGCCTTAAGCTGCCATGGCAATCCGCTGCATCCCAATCCAGAGATTGCTAAGGATCATCATGAGAAGTTTGTGAATGCGGTGAAATTAGCGGCTAAACTGGGTGTTGATACTGTTGTTAATTTTTCTGGCTGCCCGGGTGAATCAGATTATTCGAAGCACCCGGTCTGGATTACATGTCCGTGGCCAAATGATTTCTCAGAGGTTGTCGAATGGCAATGGCGGGAGAAAGTGATTCCGTACTGGAAAGAGCAAGCGATGCTTTTGGAAGATTATGGGGTGAAAGCAGCTATCGAGCCGCATCCGGGCTTTTGTGTGTATAACACGGAAACGGCTCTTCGTTTAAGAAAAGAGTGCGGGGAACAGATTGGCGTTAATTTCGACCCTAGTCATTATTTCTGGCAGGGTATGAATCCTGTTCAAGCGATTAAAGCACTGGGGCAGGAAAATGCATTATTCCATTTCCATGCAAAAGATACACAAATTGAAAGCCGTAATTGTGAGTTAAATGGCGTCTTGGACACAAAAAGCTATAAAGATATCAACAGCCGCTCCTGGGTATTCCGGACTGTTGGATATGGTCATGGTGAAGGAGAATGGCGGGATATCATCAGCGCGTTGCAGGTGATTGGCTATGAAGGGGCGATCAGCATCGAGCATGAGGATGGCTTGATGAGCATCGATGAAGGCTTTACGAAAGCGGTCGACTTTTTGCAGGGAATGATTATCCACGAGGGAGCTAAAGATCTATGGTGGGCATAAATCAAAAAGAAGTCAGAATTGGGATGGTTGGCTACAAGTTCATGGGAAAAGCTCATTCCAACGCTTATCAAAACGCCCCGTTCTTCTTTGATTTGCCTGTTAAGCCGATTAAGCAGGCGATTTGCGGGAGGAATGAAGAAGGTGTAAAAAGCGCTGCAGAAAAAATGGGCTGGAATAGCTGGGAAACAGACTGGAGGAAGCTCATTGAACGGGAGGATATTGATTTAATCGATATTGTGACACCGAACAATAGGCATGCCGAAATTGCCATCGCGGCTGCGGAAGCAGGGAAACATGTATACTGTGAAAAGCCGCTGGCGATGACGATAGAAGAATCAAGACGAATGCTTGAAGCGGTTGAAAAAAACAATGTTATCCATATGGTGAATTTTAATTATCGTTTTGCTCCGGCCGTCCAGCTGGCAAAAAAAATGATAACTGATGGGAAAATCGGTAAAGTCAATCATATACGGGCTCTCTATTTGCAGGATTGGATCATGGACCCGGACTTTCCTCTTGTCTGGAGGCTCGAAAAGTCGGTATGCGGCTCAGGCGCACTTGGAGATCTAGCTGCTCATAGTCTGGATTTGGCACGGTTTTTAGTTGGCGAAATCGAAGAAGTGTCTGCCCGGTTAAAAACCTTTGTAACAGACCGTCCGGCTGTTGCCGAAAGTTCAGGATTAAGCGGCAAGGCTTCTTTAACGGATAAAAGAAAAGTAGAAGTAGATGATGCGGTGGTTGTTATTGCTTCCTTTGAAAATGGAGCGTTTGGCACGTTTGAAGCGACTCGTTTTGCGGGAGGAAATCGCAACTCCAACCAATTTGAAATCAATGGTGAAAAAGGGTCAATTAAATGGAACGCGGAACAATTGAATGAATTGCAGGTGTATTTCACGGAAGATGATCCGTCTTTTCAAGGATACAAAACCATTAACGTAACAGAAGAAGTACATCCATATGGTGAAGTGTATTGGCCATCTGCTCACATTATTGGATATGAACACACTTTTCATAACTTAGTAGCTGAGCTGATGCAGGGACTAGCTGATTCCAGGGTTCCATCTCCTAACTTTAAAGACGGACATATCAATCAAGCTACTTTAAACGCAATCGAAGCTTCTTCTAAAACGAATCAATGGCAGTCTATTAAAGCATTTATTTAGAGACCACAAAATGAGAGCTGCTGTATAAAGCAGCTCTTTTATTAATTAAAGATAGTTACAGGTGTAACTGGTATCAATTTGAACATCTTATAGCAATAGGTAAGGCTTTGAAGTTATCTCTGCCTTTTCCCCTACTCCACACCGTACATGAGCCTACGGCGTTCCATCTTATTCTTTCAGACTAACGCAACTAAATTACAACCTTTACGGAAGTGGTTTAATTTCTTTAACTGTTTGCCATCCAGTTGAAGAAGGCTTCTATACCGTAAAATCGTCTTTTCATCTATGGCATGGATTAGCCAGTGAACATTTTCATGGACTATTACGTAGAAGTCAAAACTGGCACGTTTAGTCAACACTGCATAAATACTGTCTCTTGTGAAAAGAGGATAGATCATTCTTTAGGCAAAAACCAAGCAGGAGTCGTTTCATTATCACAAATCACCGCTTCCCAGCCGTATTCCTGAATAAGGGTATGGATATTGTCTTCTTTCGATAGAAGCAACGTTGTATAAGCATCGTATTCACTCATGAAAGCAAATTCATGATTTTCATCTACAAGCAGTATTTCGCACGTTGCTAGACAAGTTACTTCTACTGGAGACACATTATTAATTCTCATTTTTTCTTTCTTTTCTTCAATTGGATCCACATAATAGAACCATTCAGACCCTTTAGATACCAGAACGTCTAAAACGTCTTCTATTAAAAAAATGGATATCGTATCCTCCATCGGACCATGTAAGTTCTGTTGAAAGATAGCATTTAGCTTTTTAGCTAAATGTGGTTTTGCATACTTCTTGTGAAGCCAAACATTGGATAAAGCAATGGCGACTTCTTTAAACGTAGCTAAACCGCTTTGCTTCATCATGTTTTTCCATGAAACAGGAGTGCCCAGCTGCAGGATTTCCCCATCACTTGGATAAATATGATATGATGGATGTTTTCGCTTTACCTGTTCCCAGCCAGGAGGCATTTGAACAAATGGATGGAGCAAAAAGGCAGTAGACATAAAAGGTGAAGGAAGCTGGCTTAAAACAGGAACATCAGTATCTAAATGAATATAGTCTAACAATTATTTACTCCTTTCTAAATCATCATTTCTGGCTAAACAAAATAATGTAGATTGTTAAGCTGCTAAGCCAAGACTAGTTTGGCACTCTTCATTTCTGAACCACCTGCTTAATTAATGTTACCATCCCAAAACTCATTTAGGTGGTTCCACCACTTTAACGAATCATTCTTTAAAAACTGCTTAAAGGCCTCCATATCCATTTCATTATCAAGTAATTTATTTTGCATATCCTCCAACAATCCAATTGTAGCTGCTTCTCGAACAGCATCATCACCATTTGTATGCAGTAATTCAATGACATTAAACACGGCTGGAAACTCATTTGTTTGGTTTTGTTTATATAAAACTACAATATGGTTAGAGAAATCAGCTAGGTCGATATAAAGTAAATGTACTTCTCCAGGTACATAACTATTGTGAATATAATGATCCCATCGAGCTTGATAGGAAGGACACCATTTAAGAAGGAGTGACATCACTGGAGTTAGTAAGGTTTGTACTTTAATACCCACAAGAACAGGAGAGGGTGGATAGTAAGTTAACCATCATAACATGTCAAATCGGGTTTTGAATGAAAGCGTTCAAGATGTTTTTCGTGGAATCGTATTAAATGCTAGGAGTTTTGGCGGTTGTATAATGTTGTGAGTTTATAACCGAACATCTCTAGTTTTTAAAATATGAAAGTAGAAAAGGATTGGAACATTATCGCTTCAAGTCGGATGGATATGAGCGTGTAAAAGAGATTTGTCGCATTCAGCATAGTGAATAGTTATTACAGCCGCCTCAAATGCTGGATTGACCGATTCAATAGCGTGGCAACCAAGTATCTCGACCATTATTTGAGTTGGTTCCAATTTCTTGAGGGCATTAGCATCGAAACCACGGTGCGATTGTGAGTAAAATGATATAGATAGTTGTTTGTTCTCAACCTATGAGAAACCTATGATACACTGATGTTATCAGAATTTTCCAGATTGGAACCTGTATTACTCAAGAAAAGGAGGTGCATATATGCCTAATCGTTCAAATGAGGAATTGTTAGCTGGTGGCAACGTCTCTGAAGTATGTAGGTCAGGTAATACAGTTAGACGAGAATTAAAGCCAAATAGCATAAAAATTCATGCACTGTTAAAACATCTTGATAACAAAGGATACGATTATGCCCCTAAATACCTTGGTATCGATGAAAAAGGAAGAGAAATTTTATCCTTCATTGAAGGAGAAGCTGGTAATTACCCTTTAAAAAAATATATGTGGTCAGATGATGTCTTACAGGAAATTGGGAAAATGCTCCGCCTCTATCATGATTCTGTAAGCGACTTTTCATTTGATGAAAGTTGGCAATCATTAGATAATACCCCACAACCTGCGGAGGTATTATGCCATAACGACTTTGCAATATACAACATTGTTTTTCACGCTGAAAGCCCAGTAGGTGTTATTGATTTTGATGTAGCTGCACCTGGCCCACGACTTTGGGACATAGCTTATACTCTTTACACTTGTGTTCCATTAAATAGATTTTATCTTAATGAAACAGGTGAAAAAGTTTTTTATGATTCATTTCAAGATACTTACCGTATTAAAAACAGAGTTAAACTGTTTTTTGATTCTTACGGTCAAGGGTTTGCAGAAAATTATATAGAAATGGTGTTGCTGCGACTAGAAGGATTATGTAAAACAATTATAAGAAGAGCGAGTGAAGGTGATCTTGCTTTTCAAAAGATGATAAATGAAGGTCATCTTGAACATTATCAAAATGATATTAAATTTATTTCTGAGCATAGGAATGACTGGATTTAAATCTTTCTTCCATTAAAAAGGGCTTTAATGGTAGAGGGAAGGGAACTTCCAAACAAGGAAGTTCCCTTAATTTTGTTCTAAAATCAACAATATTATTTAACATAGCCTTTATTTTAAAAAACTCATGAAACAAAAATTCCAACGGAAAACCGGATTTTTAGGAACACGATTTATGGAATAAAGCAAGATTTAGTATTGCATTAATTAACACTAATTTTAATACCGATTGTCGTTTTTATGGTCTATATAGAGCGTATTATCTGGTTGAACTTCAGCATAAAAGACGTCTGAAATGGTTTTAATTCCTGCTTGCATTAGTTGCTTATTTAACCACTCTGTGTCAAGGTTAAGCTTTTCCAAATTGCTTGTGTTAATCACTCCATCTGATACTACTCCTGTTATTGTGGGCAAAAGTTTCTTTTGCGAATTTACAATATTCATGTCACCTGTTGTGACGAGTTGTTTATGGTCTTTTTTCATAATGGACAATTTACCGTTAATTTCAAAAATAGCATATTCGACTTCCTTAATTGAAAAAATATTTTTTTGTCTCAGTAATGCTGTTAGCGCATCTACATCCAAACTAACCTTGCGAAGTGGTTTTTCCATTATCTTGCCGTTTTTGATCACAACAAGGGGTTCCCCCTCGATGACTTTTCGTACTTTTTTCGATTTTATGACAATCCGTCCCGATAAGAGCGTTAATAAACTCCATCCAATTAATGAGATAATCCCATTTAGAATGCTTAAATGTTGATTGAAAGCAAGATTTCCCGCTATAGAACCGATCGCAATGGCAGAAGCAAAGTTGAAGAACGTCATTTCTGAAATCTCTTTTCTTTCCATAATCCTCGTTAGGCTTAATAAAATGAGAAATGACAAAAATGTTCTAATGATTATTTCTGTAACCCCCAATTCTATCCCTCCTTTTTACTATATTGTTTCCTTCAACGGAAAAAATACTTACTCGAAAAAAGCCGAGAAAAAATCTCGGCTTTTCTGCGTGTATTAGCTATGTATGTGGAGTGCTAACAGTATTAAATTATACGTATTCAAAACTTTCCTGTCTGTTTGATATCATTGGGGACACCGCCTGTATGTATTGAGTTCATTATAAACAAAAGAGTCAGGCACTCGATGGTTTCATTATCGAATGCCTGACTTAATTATTACTAAATAGACTTTTTCAGTGCCCTCGGTGTTTGCAGCCTCTTTTTCTAGAATATCTTGGGATCATCTTGTTCTCATCAATCTTTTTTCAAAACAAGTTCTTTTATTCATCGATAAATTAACGTTTCCAGCAGTACTTTGATTGAATTTTATGTTAACCCGATGCGTTTAAGCTGGTGATTAAAAATAGGACACATACCGATCAAATGGAATCGAGCTTTCATTATGCTGGACAACCATATGCTGAGGTTTATGAATCGAATAAACGGGCTGTGACATCGAAAGTTTCGCTAAATGCTTGAAAGATGGCCTCGCCACTACATTTGTCAGATAGGCTGGCTGATTTGACCCCGGCCTTCTCGTTTGGTTCAGCGCATGAATCATTTGTTCAGCTGTCCTTATTCCTAGCCCATGTCCGAAATACGTGCCATCCCCTAGAACAACAGCATTTTCGCCTCTCCAATAAGGGGTCTTCGGATCGAAGTCCGGATTATTAAAATAGACGACATCCCCGGGCAAAAAATGCCTTGTATAAGCTGCTCTTACTCCGAGGTCAGGATCCGCGTGCCAGCTGTATAAATAGATGTTTTGAAATAATTGATTAAATAAGGATTTCCCTATTAGGTTTAGGGCCGCATGATAATAAATAATGACCTTTGCCGCTGCACATTCAAACGCATACTGTGAACTATTTAGGTAGATATCTCGAATCGCGTCTGATGGTTTGACACCCTGCCGCAGCAGGAATCCGCCGGCACGCGTCAATTGCCAATATTGAGGATTGCAGCGAGAATTCGTAAAGTCTGCAAACCGTACATGGCTTTGATTCATGGTTCTTGCGCTCATTATGATGTTTTTTCGTAACGCAAGCTCAAACGATAGTTCACCTATGGATTGATACGAGTAAACGGCTGTATCTTCATTCATCCGTTGAATGATTATCCTTTCAATGCTGCCAGACGGCCACATGTCACTTTGCTGAAAGGGCCTCCCAGATAGTTGAATCATCATATACCTCGTTTCAAGCATTAATTTGCATTATTACTTAGCATATTCAAGCATCGTTTTAAGGTGTAGCTCTTCAAAATAAAAAAGCCCATCTTTTTTGGGGGTTAAACCCTGTTCGGTTTCTCGAGGAACTTGTATTGTTAATTCTTATAGCTTCACAATTAGTTTAGAATGTTGCAGGAATAAAAACACCAGTTTCTTCAAAACGATACGACTTTAAATAAAAAAGGTGTTTTATTCTTTCCGGTAGGTCATTGCATGTAATATAAAGACCACGGAATCTATGAAGTGGAACCATAAACCGTCTATACAAAAAAGCGACCCTTGCACGGTGGGCGCTTGAATGGTTATCGGAGGGTTTATGTGGTCAACATGGCCACGTTGCTTTTAACTTCCATACGCTTAATTTATCGTGTGCTTTATATTAAAACATTGGGAAATGGCTGCCTAGTGTGCAGCCATTTCCCAACGGTAAACGCAAATATATGTGCATATAGCTTAGTTTGCCCCGTCCTAGTCCCGAATTACAAGGGAGATCAGCTCGCTGTTCAAGAGATCAAAAAGGCTGCTAAAAATAAAACGGCCATTACCTAAAAAGTAATGACCGTTAACTGGCATTGTGGAGCGTAAACCAGAAAATTAGTATCCTCCCCAAACTGTTGCTCCAATAATGATTAAAAGGATGAATAAGACAACGACCAAAGCAAAGCCACTGCCGTAACCGCCGCCGTATCCTGCTACTGCACTCATTAAATTTCCACCTCCTTACCAAAAAAGTAATGAAGCAATTGTATAAACCAACGTTTCTGAATTGATCTATTTAATAAGATATGAACAGAGAGGCGCATTGGATTAAGCAATTGTCTCTACTGATCATTTTTTTTTGCGAAAGAAATTAGTACAGCAGGAATGAAGGGAATCAAATCTTTTCATTTACTGTAAAATGACTGATATGCCAGCAATGCGTTGTGATTCCACAATGGAAATCAACAGGCTGAAACCGAAGCAAGACGCAGATGCACGGCAAAGAGCGCCATTTCTAAGCGATTGAGAACTTCAGGGGGAAGCCGCTGAAATGGCGTCTGATAGAAAGGTGAATAAAGAAGGTTGATATGGCGTTTCCAGTCATTTTAAATTAATAGCGGCCGCTCATTGTAGCGCCAATAATGATTAAAAGAATGAACAACACTACGATCAGCGCAAAGCCTCTGCCACCGCCGCCGCGGACATAACCACCGCTGCAACCGCAACCGCACCCATAGCCATGACTGTAGCCGCCATAACCACGGCCATAACCACCGTAACCACCGAAAAGTCCCATACCATTTCACCTCCTTTATGAAAAGATAGCGAGCAATTATATAAATCAACGTCTCTTAATTGATCTATTCTATAGGATATGAACAAAAAAATATATTGGACTAAGCAATTGTCTCTGCTGATAATCTTTTTTGTCAGAGAGAATAATAAGCTGCCTCGTTTCATCGGAATCATGGGGTCTTGCCTCGACCGTTAAAAAAGCGAGGGGTGCGTCAATTTTCCGCAAATAAGTTTAAATCTGGGCGCTTTGTTTATGCAAGATTTCATGAAGGCGTTTGGCTGTCCGTCGGAGATCCTCGCAGCAATCAGCGCCAGTAATCGCCACAAACGCAGTCATACCAACGGTTGAGGCTGCGTTGCATAAACTGATACAAAAAATTGAATTGAACAGCAAAACCGAAGATGTTGAATTTGTAAATATGATTAAGAATTTAGTTATTAAAGATTTTTGTTTTTTTGATTCACACAACAAGAAAGGTTTAAGAGGCTGGAAAAAACAGATAAATAGCAGCGATTATTATAAGGATCATTTAGTATTTTCAAACCACCTGTTTGAAAATCAATTCCCATTATGTACTGTCCCTGTTCAGATGAGATTTAGATTAATGTAATTTTAATCAGCTTTGTTTTCTCTTAGGCTGATTTTTCAAACTGTACAAACATCTTTTCAGGAGAATAAAGTTAATTATCAACTCCGTGCCGTTTTTATTTACTTATTGGCATCCTCTTCATTACGGATAAACTTCGAGAAACTCTAAATAATAATTGAAATAAACGCTGGTTACATCTGATCTTCTGATAAAAGAATCCTTAAATCAACATGATTTCGTTACAAAAATAGAGTTTTTTACAAGAAGCAGAAATAACGTACCTTGTTCATCTCCGTTGCCGATAGCTGATAAACCAAAACAGAGACGGGAAAACATATATGAGACCCATGAAGAGTCTTGTTTTAAGTGTTATTAGCTTTTCCATGATGATAACTCCTGCCTATGCCAGTGTCCCCGGCGTAGACCACACAATGAAGGAAGCAGCAACGAAAGGGATTGTCTCCGCTTCCCATCCTTTAGCTGCTGAAGCCGGAAGAAAAATACTTGAGCAAGGTGGAAATGCGATCGATGCATCTGCCGCTATTCAATTATCTTTAAATGTTACAGAGCCGATGATGTCAGGGATTGGCGGAGGCGGTTTCATGATGATCTATATGAAAGAACGAAGAAAACTAATTAACCCTGAAAAAGCAACTGCTGTAGTGAAATAAGGAAATATATGGAAATACGAAGAACAAGAAACTTCTTCCCAAGCGGCTGTAAAAGAAGAAAATCCGGTTGGCCAAACCACCCACTTGTCCATCATGGATAAGTGGGGCAATATGGTTGCCTATACGACAACGATTGAGCAGGTTTTTGGATCTGGCATAATGGTACCCGGTTATGGGTTCATGTTGAACAATGAAATGACAGACTTTGATGCTACACCAGGCGGCGTTAATCAAGTTGAACCGAGAAAACGGCCAAGAAGCAGCATGTCGCCCACTCTTCTCCTGAAAGATGGAAATCCATTTATGGCGATTGGATCTCCAGGGGGACCAACGATTATCACATCTGTTGCTGAAACCATCATAAATGTGATTGATCACAATATGCCTATCCAAAAAGCGATTTTAACACCCCGCATCTATTCAGCGGGCTATCCAACGGTTAGATGGGAACCGGGAATTGATCAAAACACAAGATTAGAGCTCATGGCAAAAGGACATGTTTTTGAAGAAAAAACAGAACACCTTGGCAATATTCAGGCGATTATTTATGATTATGAAAACGGAAAAATGTATGGCGGGGCAGATAATACCAGGGAAGGAACTGTTTTAGGTGTTGATGCTGTGAGGTATACATCCAAACAGGCTGAAAAAATAAAAGAAGAGAGAAAAGGGCCTTTTATTTTAAAAGTAAATAACGCTGTATATCCTTATACAGCCCAGCAAATGAAACTGATAAGAGGAAATCCGTATATTCAATCCGATAAATTACTGCTTGGCTTAGGGGTCATTGAAGCAAAAGATTTAATCTTTTATAAACCAAGCAGGGGTTCGTATCTCCCTGGTATCGAAGTCGCAAATTCATTAGGATATAAAGTTAACTGGGATGAAAAAGGTAAAGTACTGCAGCTGGAAAAAGACTTGAATGACTATAATAATCCAAATGATGATGAAGACGGCGATATTATCACAAATTAAATTTTTATATTATATAACTCAACTTTCGCACCTGGAAAATAAGGGCTATTCGCTGGCAGTACTAGGCTTACGGGCTATCATGTATGAGACTTGACTCATCATGAAACACGAAAAAAATACCTCTTCTGTGTGTAATTGTCGAGAAAACACTATCACACAGAAGAGGTGCTCCCTATGTGATAGGCCCAAACAACCCATCTAATCAACCACTGCCGAAAGAATTGAACTCTGTTTTTTTCTGAGCTGGAGAGCCATAAGCATTTGCGCCAGGCCGGGATCACCAAATCCTTTGGCTTCAGCTGTGCTTATTTGTTTAAGCTCGTCTTTTGCCTGATTGTCCAGCAGAAAACTGGTTTTCTCTGCTGGAATCCAAGAAGGCTGGGCTGTTTCCAGCGAAGAATACGGTTTATCGCTTTCCCAGCCAGCCGACCTTTAACTGGCGCCGCTTCTTGTTGCTTTTAAGCGCTGCGGCCATTCAAAAGGTGGCCCGTCTGATGAATCATGGTCGGCCTAAAGTGCTGATCATCGATGATTCGGCTTACGATCGGAACCGCAGTAAAATAGAAGGAGATGGAGTGTGAACATCTTTTCACGTTCCATCTCCTTTATTTGTTCACTTTAAAAAGTTCAAGGAAGGTCTATTAAAGAAATGAACCTTTACTATAGTAGAAAATAAATAAAGGCAGCGTTCGCTAAATAAACGTAAAAATCTTTGACAATTAAATTCTTTTATTTTCATGTGAACGGATTATAAACTGACTTGAAATGTTCCTGATTATATATTTAGAGGCGTATTATCGTTATGAATTGACTGTAAAAAATAGATAAAAAGAATTCTATGACTTAGGATTTATAAAGTTATATATTTTGCAAAGGCAAGTACTAGAAAATTAAATAAAATACATCACGACCAGTGATTAACCACAATTAGACAGACTTATCCTGTTATTCTGGTAGTCATACAAAAAATGGACCAGCTCCGGCTCATAATCCACCAGCAGGCTGCCCTGAAGCAGCTGATGCTGGAAGGAAACAAGGGGCATTTGGCGAAAAACACGTCTCTTTTTTGTCTGATCAAACAGCCATTTGAGCAACACATACGCAATCAGCGCGGCATACAGCTAGTTAAAGACCACGTTCGATGTCGTGCCAAACAGCACCGGCACATTCAGGTTCTGTTCAATCCAGTGGAAAAACGATTCAATCGTCCAGCGCGCTTTGTACATCTCGGCCACTTCTTCAGCCGACATATTCATCAGGATGGCCACGACGCGGATTTCCCGCTCGTGGTCATCCTGGAAAAACACAACCCGGTGCCGTTTTTCCGAACGGGACTGTGGGGTGCCCAGGCGGCAGGTGATGTCGCGTATCACACGCGAGCCTGCCTGCTTCTGGCGCTGCGGTGACCGGATGGCTGACAGCTCGACGTTTTCCTTGATTCGAATGACAAAGTCCTGTGTGTCTGCCACAAACTGATCTATTCGGCTGATTTTAAAACAGGCACGGTCAACTAACCAAGATGA
The DNA here is from genome assembly GCF_024213455.1 of Domibacillus sp. A3M-37. NCBI lineage: Bacteria > Bacillati > Bacillota > Bacilli > Caryophanales > Bacillaceae > Domibacillus > Domibacillus sp. A3M-37. The sequence goes on from NZ_JANAVL010000002.1 coordinate 542,832, forward strand.
AACGCTTGTCCGTCAGCAGTTCGCCAACCGGTCCATCATGCTTGAGGCCCGTCGTCTCGACCACATTCAGCGGCATTCCTGTTTCAGAGGGTGAAGCTGAGGTGCAGCTTGATGCCGGCGCGCTCGCCGTGATCCGGGTTTTTCCAACGGTCATGGTCGTTGAATCGACCAGCAGGAGCTGGTTTGGGATCTTTATCGAGCGCCGGCCGGGCCGCCCGGCTGCACTGCTTCACTGTTTTGTGGAACAGCTCCTTTATCACGTGGAAGTCAAGGTGGCTCGCTTTTTTGGAAAGCGTGGAACGCTCCAACTGAGGGAGCCCAGCCTGGACACCGGCATCCGCACAGTGGCGGAAGCTTTTCCATTCGTGAAGCGCCGCTGAAATCAGGTATAGTGCGGGTACTTCAGCTGTACATTTTCAGGCGGTATCTCCATATCCAAGCAGCGCTTTCAAGCTGGCTGTCATCAAAAATCATCTTTTGAATCAATGTCGGGAGTATGGTATTCTGCTTCATAGGGGCATCTTCCTCTTTAGATGTTTGATCGTACTTACATTCTACAAGAAAGGTGCCTTTTTTGTATGCTTTTTTCAGAATATTACTGGAGAATCACCACGCGTGAAAATACATCTTAATTTTAAGAAGAATTGATTGTTGGATAAATACTTTTTTAATATAATTTATGGATTAAGTATAATCTTTTAAAGATTGGAAGGACAAATATGGTTGAATTACCATTGATTACACAAATAAACATTGGTTCTTCCATAGTAAAATAAAAGTTGTGGGTCTTTATTGAGAGGAGTGGTGATTTTGATTCCACTTAACATTATATTGGCAGATGATCACGAAGATTCTTTGGAAGTGTTAAAAATTTTTGTAGAACAACATCCAGATTTTAAAGTAGTAGATACATGTAACAATGGGGAAGAATTAGTTGAAAAAGTGGCAAAACATAAACCTGATTTAGTGATCGCAGATATTAAAATGCCTAAATTAGATGGCATTGAAGCGATGAAAAAAAGTATGCAATTTCGTCACGACTTAAAGTTTATATTTGTAAGCGGCTACGATGATTTTGCTGTGGAAGCTTTTAACATTTCAGCTGTTGATTATGTTGTAAAACCGCTAGAGATGGCCAGACTGTATGCTGCATTAGAAAAGGCTAAATTTATTGTTAACTTGAATGAAAAAGAAATAAAAGGTAGTAAAGGCAGTACTAAAAAATTGCCGTTTAAATTTAATGGTGATATGTACTATGTTCCATTCAAGGATATTTTCTTTATTGAAAAAATCGGAAAAAAATGCCTTATTCATACAAAAGAAAAAACTTTTGCAACGTACGAGAGATTAAGTGATTTATATCAATTACTTGATGATTCATTTTATTTAGCTCATCGTTCTAATATTATAAATATGGATAATGTGTTTTGTATTAAACAGAAGTACGAAACATACTTGGCTTATTTCCAAAATTTCAATAAATATGCACATATTTCTAGGTTGAAAATTAAAGAAGCACGTGAGCTTATTAGCCACAATTAGATAGACTGTTTTTGCACTGGGCAAAGTAATTGTGCAGAAATAAACCCGTTGCCGCATGCCATTCCAACGGTATTTTGGTTGAAACCGGCATAAAGCTTAATACCGGAATATTCACCGTGATACACAGCCTATAGAGGTCGGTTATTTCTACTGTAATCATCGCCGAATCCACCAGCAGCCGGTTGAGAAACTTGAATGTTCTTCGGGTCACCCGGATGTGCTTTTGGACGACGAGCGTAAAAAAATACAGCAGGTAAACGACTATTAAAAATCAATTTTTTATAACAGAAAATAAGGTGGTACGGTGTGGAACTAAAGGATAAAAACATTGAAATATATCAAAAGCCTCTTAACGACAGCTATTTTATATTAGATGAGAAGCTGTGCATTAAAGAGGTCCATATAGATAACTGTGATTTATTTACTTTACCAAACTCTTCATTAAAAGGAAGGCTGCTTAAAGATGTTTTAACTGAGGACTACTTACAATTTTTCGAACACATTTTTTCTCGAATTCAAAAAGGTACACCAGCCATTTTTGAATTTTCCATTAAAAATAACCTGGCAATGGAAGTTAAAATATATCCCTCCCGCTATCAAATCACAGTAGTTTTAAAGGATAAAACAAAGTTAACGCATATTAATCAGATCTTAAAAGAAAGCAACAAAAAGATATCATTTTTGTCGGAAGTTTCCAATGATATTATTCTTAGCAAAGAACCTAAACAGTTATTAACATCATTGTTTGATAAGATATCTGCTTATTTAGATTTAGATCTATATTTCAATTACATTTTAGATGATAAAAAGCAAAAAATAAGGCTAACAAATTATCAAGGAATTTCAGAAGAGGTAGCAAAGGAAATAGAATGGTTAGAAATGGGTCAGGCAGTTTGTGGAACTGTCGCAAGAGATCAAACGAGAATAGTCGCTGAAGATGTCAGCACTTCTTCTGACCCAATGGTACAGTTGATTAAGGGATTGGGCGTAAAATCTTATGTTTGTCATCCTCTATTTTCTAACGGTAAATTGCTCGGAACTTTATCATTTGGATCAAATAAAAGAGAAAAGTTTACATCAGACGAACTGGAAGTAGTCGATCAGGTATGCAAACAAGTAGCTATTTCTTTAGAAAGAGGATTTTTAATCACTAAACTTGAAGAAAAAAATGAGGCGTTAGAATATTCGAATTACGAATTAAGTATCGCTAAAGAAGAGTCTGACCAGGGAAATAAAGCAAAAACAGAATTTTTATTACTCATGAGCCATGAGTTTAGAACGCCATTAAACGCTATTAACGGTTTTATACAAATACTGCTCTCGGATTTACAAAACCCTTTATCGGAAGAACAAAGAAATCGTTTAGAAAAAATGAGGAAAGCCAGCAAACAGCTGCAATTTATGATTAACGATATTTTAGATTTTGTCCGTTATGATATTGGAACGCTCAACTTAGAATTCGACTACATGGATATAAACGATATCATTAATGATTGTATTCATAGCATAATTTCAAGTGCAAACAGGAAGGATATTAACATTTATTATCACGAATTAAACACGAATGTGCTTATTTATTCAGATTCGAAACGTGTAGAACAGGTAATAATTAATTTGATATCAAATGCTGTTAAATATAATACTGAAAGAGGAAAAGTTTTTATAAAAAGTACAATAGAAGATAAAAATCTAATTATTGAAGTTAAAGACACCGGTGTGGGGATTTCTGAAAATGAGCTTAGTCTTATTTTTTCACCATTCTATCGTTCTCCTTCTAATTTTCCTTCTATTGAAGGTACTGGAATAGGTTTGGCGCTAGTGAGAAAAATTGTAGATAAGCTGGGTGGAGACGTAAGTGTTATTAGCAGCGTAGGCAAAGGCAGCAGTTTTGTCGTGAAAATTCCTATTGGAATGTAGAAAGATTTTTTTGGAACTCGACAAAATAGTGAAATTATACATGTTGCCTTGATAATTAAAGTTATCACGAACGATCATTTTTTTAACGGATATAATCTTTTGACTATTTTCATTTTGTTCGTAAAGTATTATACGAGGAGGTGTTTAAATGAACTGCCAAGATCTACATCTTTATGCAAATTTAGATTCTGTAGCTGAGGAAGTATTGTATTTATTAAGTAAGACGATAAATGCCAATACCATTTTTCTAGCTAGTAATGATCAAATTGACAATTTTATTATAAAGTTATTTAACCGGGAAGAGATCTTATTTGAAGAAGGGGCTCGAATGCCGTTTCAAGATACACTTTGTCGACTTGTATTAGAAAATGGCCCTAGTCCCCTTGTTGTACCTAATTTAAGTAAAGATTCTTTAACACAGAACCATGTTATTACTCAACAGAGTGGTAACGGATCTTTCCTTGGGACTCCTATCTATACGGAGGCAGGCAAATTATTTGGAACACTTTGTGCTTTTGACTCAAAGCCTTATGAATTTACTACATTTGAAGTGAAACTGTTTAAGACCTTTGCTTCCCTGCTTAGTCACACAATTATAATGGAAGAAGCTCTTATAAGAGATTCTCTGACAGGCCTTTATAATCGAACTTTTATAAAAAGGTATTTTCATAGTAAAACAACAGAATTGAGTAACAATATGAGCGTTTTGTATATAGATCTGGATCATTTTAAAAGAATAAATGATACATTCGGCCATGATATGGGTGACTTTGTATTAAAAAAAGTGGCTGCTGTTTTCCAAAAAATTCTTCCTCAAAATAGTATTGCTGCGCGCCTTGGAGGAGATGAGTTCGTCATTTTACTGCCTGAATATTCATTAGAATGTGATGAGGCAAAAGGAGTAGCAAAAGGTATTTTAGAAATGCTATCTTCCGACCCACTCTGCGTTGAAGGAGAAGAATTTTTTGTTTCCGCAAGCATAGGAGTCAGCTGCTATCCAAAAGATGGAGAAGATATGGACAGCCTATTAAAGAGTGCTGATGCCACGATGTATACGGCCAAAAAGAAAGGCAGAAATAATGTTCAGTTCTATCAGCAAGGAATGAATGATTTGGAATCAAGGTATTACAAACTTGAAAATGCTTTGCGACAAGCATTAAAAAAGGAACAATTCGAGATTTATTATCAGCCGCAATTTGATCTCAGAAATAATAGATTTCAAGGGATGGAAGCATTAATAAGATGGAATCATCCAGAATGGGGAGATATTTCACCAAACGAATTTATCCCTATTGCGGAAGAGAGCGGTTTAATAGAAAAAATTGGCGATTGGGTTTTTGAGAATGTTTGTAAACAAGGTGTGCAATGGGAGAAGCAAGGTATTCCTCCTTTCTTCTTATCAATAAATCTTTCTCCAAGACAATTCGAAAATAAGGAATTAGCAGACCGAATTGATCAGATTCTTGAAGAAACTGGATATAATCCACACTTCCTAAAAGTAGAAATAACTGAAGGTATGCTTATTAACGATATTGACCATACCTTAACAGTGATTAAATCCTTAAAATCAATGGGGATTCATATTTCAATTGATGATTTTGGAACTGGCTATTCCTCTCTTTCTTACTTAAGCAAACTTCCGATCGATTGTATAAAACTAGATCGGAGTTTCACAATGAATTTAGACAATCAAGTGAATAGAAAAATTGCCAAAGCTGTTATAAGTTTAGCGAAATCATTAGATATTTTGGCAGTTGCAGAAGGTATTGAAACAAAAGAACATTTAGCATTTCTAAAAAAGCATGGATGTGGATGGGGACAAGGGTATTACCTTGGGAAACCTAAATCTATTGCAGAAATCGATATTAGCCAATACTTCCCTCAATAGATTTTTAATAAAAAATTGACTTTTAAGTTAACAACCACCTTTCAAAAGCATTTAATTTTTTACTTACTGATATGTGAGTGTTTGTTTTCGAACTTATACAATTCCTTTTATAGATTTACAGTTGTCTCTTTGAGTTTAATAAAATCAAACTTAAAAATCAGTTTGAATAAGGATGTTAATATGCTGGTTATTTTGAAAGGAATTAATTTTCAATCTTCTATATATTATCATGGCAATCCTTTCACTTTATCTATCGTAAACTGTTTCTTTCTGTCACGCGGTTACATAAATTCGCTTTGATTTAAAAAACAAGCGTTCATGCGGTGTATTGCATGAACGCTTGTTGAGTTTATACTGATTTTAGGGCTGTAAATGTACCATTTCCAGCGATTCATCCCATGTATTCTTTTGTTTGGACGTTTCAGTGATTAATGGGTTACAACCGTTTTAACTGACATGCGGAATTTCAGATTTATAGGCTTCCTTCAAGAAAATAGAGATGTTATCAGAATCGATGAATGGTAGTGACCCCTTAAAGTTAGAGTTTCAATTATGCAGCTAATTGGCTGGCATGAGTCCGGTATTGCACCGGGCTCA